>NZ_QGNK01000035.1:0-34903 GCF_003336925.1 Rhodococcus sp. Eu-32
CCCCGGAATCGATCATGGCGTAGAAGCTATCGCGCACTTCTTCCGATTTGCCCCGCGTTCTACCCACGACACACCACCTACTTCTTCCTGGTCAGGAGCGGTGGTGCATCGACCGCTTGAGACTGCCCTGAGTGAGCAAGGGGCGCCCTCGGTCCGGATTCGGGCCGCGCCTCAGCCTCAGGTGACCGAAGGTGACATTCGGTCCAGAAACGGCTCGACGACGCGCCGCACCTCGTCGCCCGCGGCGGGCGTCGTCGAGTGGTCGAAGCCGTCGATCAGGTGGAACTCCGACTCAGGAACGAGCGCGGCAGCCGCGCGCGAGTCGTCCCGACGCGTCGTGTCCTCGGAGCCGACGTAGAACAGCGAAGGAATACCGAGTCCGCGCAGCGTGTCGTCGGACAACCCGGGCTCGGCGTCGGACGCGCGGAAGTAGGCGGCCATCGCGTCGGAATCGTTGGCGCTGAACACGGCTCGCGTCGCAGGGTCCACCGGGAACAGGCGGTGGCGGTTCCATTCGTCGATGAAGCCGTCCATGCCTCCGGTCGCGAGGACGTCCGCGCACCCCGGGAAGAACAGCCGATCGAACGCCCCCTTCTGCGGTCCGTGCGAACCTCCGCCGGCAACAAGGGAATTGACGCGCTCGGGTGCCCGCGCTGCCAATGTCAGGCCGGCGCGCGCACCGTACGAATACCCCCAGTAGTCCGCCTTGTCGACACCCACCTCGTCGAGGACGGCCACGAGATCGCCGACGATAGTGTCCATGCGGTACGCGTCGACGTCGTGCGGTTTGTCGCTCCGGCCGTGCCCGCGCATGTCGGGCAGGATCAACGACCTACGCGGACGCAAGGCTTTGACGTACCCGAACGTGCGCCAGATCGTGTGTGTCAGCAGACTTCCGTGCACCATGAGCAGTGGTGGACCCGAGCCCACGACGGTGTAGGCGATCCGAGTTCCATCCGAGGGGTTCGTCGCGAAGTCCACTCGTCCATCATGCACGCTCCAGTTCGACCCATCGCGTCGGCTCGAGATCCCGCAGGAACGGTAAGTCGTGACTCGCGACGACGAGCGCACCCTCGTAACTCGCCAACGCCTCCGTCAGGTGGGCCTTGCTGGCGAGGTCGAGATTGTTGGTGGGTTCGTCGAGCATCAGGAACCTCGGCGCGGGTTCGGCGAGCAGAATGGTCGCCAGTGCAGCACGGAGACGCTCACCCCCGGACAACGTGTCGACGACGGCATCCGCGTCGCTCCCGCGAAAAAGAAAGCGCGCCAACTGGGCTCGAATCTGCTCGTTCGACGCGTGTGCCGCGACTGCCGCAACATTCTCGGCCACCGACCGAGACTCGTCGAACACGTCGAGGCGTTGCGGCAGGTATCGCCACGGCACAGCGGGTTCCGCGTCCGCGAGCTGTCGCAGCAGTGTTGTCTTGCCGCTACCGTTCGGTCCGATCAGTGCGATGCGTTCCGGTCCCACGATCTCCAGTGAAGCGACTGAAACGATCCTCTGTCCCGCATGCACTTTCGTCGCGGGGAGCTCGACGCGGACCTCGCGGTCGTCACGGAGGCGATCCTCGGCCGTGGCGAGAACCGCTTGTGCGTCGCTCACCTTGTCGAGGTGGTTGCCCCGTAGCTTGCCCGCCGAGACCTGTGCTGCCCGTTTGCGATTGCCCATCACGATCTTGGGTTCACGCTTCTGCTCGTTCATCTTCTTGCCGTACCGGGCGCGACGATCGAGTTTGGTTCTGGCCTCGATCAATTCGCGTTCCTGCTTGCGCACATCGTTCTTGGCGTCGTGCACCGCGGCGCGCGCAGCCTCCTGTTCCGCGACGACGACGTCACGGTAGTGCTCGTAGTTACCGCCGAACATGCGCAGGCGGCTGACCCCGTCTCGCTCGGCTCGAACCTCGGCAGTGGCGTCCATGATCGCGAGCAGATCGAGGTCGTGACTCGTCACGATCAGCACGCCCTGGAACGACTGGACGGCCTGGTAGAGGTGCGCTCGGGCGTCTCGATCGAGGTTGTTGGTCGGCTCGTCGAGGAGCAGCACATCCGGCTCTGCGAGTAGTTCCGCAGTGAGCGCGAGCAGCATCGATTCACCGCCGGACAGCGTTCCGACGACGCGATCGAGATCCTCCGGTCGTGCGACGATGTGACCCAATCCCAACTTGTCGAGCAGCGCGACAGCACGCTCCTCCGCGTCCCACCGAGAGCCGACGGTGGCAAAGTCGTCGTCGGTGAATTCTCCGATCTCGATGCGATGCAGCGCGTGTCGAAGTTCACGCATACGAAGAATGTCGTCGACGCGCCTGCCTGCGCGCAGGGTGATGTCCTGCGGGAGATAGCCGAGCTCGCCGGGGACGGTGATCGAACCGCGTTGGGGGTGCAATTCTCCCGCAACGAGTTTCATCAGCGTCGACTTACCCGCACCGTTGGACCCGACGAGACCTGTTCTGCCGGTGGGGAACACGGCGTCGAGGCCGTCGAACACGCGGCTGCCGTCCGGCCAGGTGAACCCGAGATCGGAAATGCGCAGGGATGAAGAGGTAGACATGATTGCTCCAGAGGTATGCGTGCGTACAAGCAGGCGAATGAACCTCTAGAAGAGCAACGGCCTCTCCAACTCTGGTCACTCCGCAGACTACGCTCCTGCGAATTCTTCGACGACAAGGCGAGAGCCAGATTAAACCCGGGTGCGTCGCACACGCAACCCCATTTGTGGTCGTGCGTGGAAATGCGTGCTCTGGCACGCATTTTCGCTCACGTGCCCGAAGGGCCCTTCTTGCGCAGATCGTCGACCTTGCTCATCGCCTCCCTCAGCTCTCCGAGCCATTCCTCGGTGTGTTCACCGACGAGTTTGACGGCCCAGGACAGCGCATCGGCACGAGATCGCGCGACGCCTGCATCGACGAGCGTGTCCAATACCTTGCGCTCCGGCTGTCGCAGGCGGGTCATCACCGGAACGGCGAGGTGGGTGAAGAGCACCGCCTCCCCGTCGACGGCCACGCCCCACGCCACCTTGCGTCCGTAGCGTGCCTCCGCCTCGTCGGCGATCTGCATCCGGTCCTGACGCGTGGTCTCGCGGAACCGCGCGATGCGACCCTCCGTCGACGCGGCCGATGCGTCGTCGGGCGTGGGAAGTTCGCCGATCACGACGATCTCCTCCCGGTCCACCTCGATCGTCGCGTCGCCGGCGAACCAACTTTCCGGAAGCCGTCCGCTGAACCATTCTGCGGCGTCACCGGTGTCCGGTGCGTCGGCTTGCTGCCACCCACCGGGTCGTCCGAACTTTCTTCCATGGTGTCTCATGACAACTCCTTGGTTGCGTTTGATTACACACTTACATAATTACTCCGTTGCAGCGATATCCGCCACGGGTGGGGCATGATCAAGTGCGTGCGCACTTCGAAGAAGACGGTTTCCGCCCTCGTCGCTGTCACGGCCTTGGTCCTCGCGGGATGCGGTGACGACGGCCCACCCGAACCGCAGACCACCGCCCAACAATTCGTCGATGCGATCAACAGCGGATCCGCCGAGGCCGCCGCGCAGCTGACGACCGACCCGGTGGCCGCGTCGGCTGCGCTGACGGGCCTGTACGACGGGCTCGGCGCCGGCGGGTCCGTCACGGCGACGCCGGACTTCACCGTCGAATCGGCGTCGGAAGACGGTGGCGCGGTCACGCTCGACGCGACATGGCGTTTCTCGACGACGAACGACGGCACCGAAGAGCCCGACGGCGAGCCCAAACAGTGGCAGTACGACACGCAGGCGACCGCGACCGAGACCGATCAGGGGTGGAGGATCCAGTGGGATCCTGCCGTCCTCGCACCGGGCCTGACGGCCGACAGCACAGTGCGCTACACGTCGACCGATGCGCTCGTCACGCCCAAGGTGTTCGACCGAACAGGCGTCGAATTGATGTCCCAGCAGGTCGTCACGCTCGTGAACATCGACGCGTCCGCCGACCCCGCCGCGGTCGCGTCGTACATCACGCCGATCGTTCCGACCATCTCGGCCGAATCGATCGCTGCCGATCGAGCCGCAGCACAGGGCAACGCGCTCACCGTGGTCTCGCTGCGTCAGTCCGACCTCGATCCGATCGCAGCCCCGCTCGCAGCGCTCCCTGGCGTCACACTCGCGCCGCAGACTCGTCTGCTGACAACCGACCGCGCGTTGGCGTCGCCCGCGCTGACCGGTGTCTCGGAGCTGTGGCAGCAGCAGCTCGACGAGAACAAGGGCTGGTCCGTGCAGTCCATTTCCGCCGACGGGGCAGTCCAACAGTTGGCGGGTGTCGACGCGACGCCTGCTCCCGACATCGCGACGACTCTCGACGCGGGTCTGCAGCTGAAGGCCGAGAATGCGCTGACATCGCTGCCGCAGCAAGCGGCGATCGTCGCGCTGCAGCCGTCGACAGGAAACGTGCTCGCCGTCGCGCAGAACGCGGCCGCCGACGCAGAGGGACCGATCGCGTTGACCGGGCTGTATCCGCCGGGATCGACGTTCAAGACGGTGACGACGTCGGCTGCGCTCGAGGCGGGCACCGCAACGCCGGACACGATCCTTCCGTGCCCCGGCACCGAGAACATCGAAGGCCGTCAGATTCCGAACGACGACAACTTCGACCTCGGGGACGTTCCGCTGCACACCGCATTCGCCCGCTCGTGCAACACGACGATGGGGCGCCTCGGCGTCGGACTGCCCGCCGACGGCCTGCAGAAGACCGCGCAGCAATACGGACTCGGTGTCGATTACGTAACGCCAGGCCTGACCACCGTCACCGGCACCGTCCCGGTCGCGGACACCCCTGCGGCACGCGTCGAGTCGGCCATAGGTCAAGGACAGGTAACGGCGTCGCCGTTCGGGATGGCGCTGGTGGCCTCGTCGATCGCGGGAGGGGCGTTGAAGGCGCCCACTCTCGTGAGCGGTCAACCGGGCACGGCGGACGCGACGCCCGTCTCGGTCGACCCGGTGGTCGCGGAGCAGATCAGGGCGATGATGCGCGAGACCGTCACCGCCGGAACCGCTACGCAACTGCAGGACATCCCTGGCCTGCTCGGTAAGACCGGAACCGCCGAGTTCGGGCCGAACAACGAAGGCGCACATGGCTGGTTCGTCGGGATCCAGGGTGATCTGGCGTTCGCCGTGTTCGTCGCCGGCGGACAGAGTTCGGCCCCCGCCCTGGAGGCCGCAGGACGGTTCCTGCGCTAGGCGCTCATTTGCCCGTCGTTTGCTTATTGTGACGGTTTTCGGCCTTGTGTTGGGCGTCACGATTGACCACGATGAATGCAGGCGGGAAGTGCACGTGGGGAGGCGTGTAGCGAATTCGTGACCAGAGCGTGTGAATCCCGTGCTTGTTACGCGTGTGACTGAAGTGACTAGAATGAAGCATGGGTTCAGGGAGGGCGGCGCGCGTGAGCGCGAAACGGGGACGTTACGTAGTAGCAGTGGGGGCAACGCTCGTCTTGTCCTCGACCGCGGCGGTATGGATGTTGGATCGGCCCGAGAACGCCGGCGAGGCGGCGGTCGGTGATTTCGTCGACGCACTCAATGCGCGTGACGTTTCGGCCGCAGCGAATCTCACGTCCTATCCCAACGCCGCCGCCGCGAGCATCACGCAGATGTTCGACGGTTTGTCCGCAGGCGGACCGCCGACGGGCGACTTCGAGCTGACGCAGTTCATCGGACTCGACGACTCGTCCGGCTTCTTCACGATGGCGTCGGACTGGAACTTCGGGGACGGCAAGGACTGGTCGTACTCGACACGCGGCACCGCCAAGAAGTTGAGCGTCGGCTGGCGAATCACGTGGGAGCAGGACATGCTCGCGCCCGACATGCCCGCGGGTGGATCCGTCCGCTACGTCCGTACCGACGCAGCGCCGCCGCTTGTCTTCGACGCCGCGCAGAACGTGTTGATGAACGAGCGGACGATCAACGCGATCATGCTCGACCCGTCGCGCATGGCAGACCCCGTCGCATCCACGACGCGACTGGCCGACGTCATCGACGTCGTGGCACCCCTGATCACCGCCGAAAGCCTGCAACGCGACCTCGCTGCGACGCCGGGAAGCCCGATCCTCGCGGTCAACCTGCGCGACGACGACTTCGGTGTTCTCGAGGACGATCTGCGAGCCATCGACGGTGTCGTCGTCGTTCCGACGCCGAAGCTCATTGCCGGGGATCGCCGAATCACGTCGCCGCTGCTCGACTCGTTGCGCAAGGCGTGGCAGGACAATCGAGACGCCACCTCCGGATGGGCCGTCGACGTCACCGGTCCGGACGGCGTCGTCACGCGGCAGGCCGGATTCCAGGGTCCCCCCGGACCGGACCTGCACGCGACTCTCGACCCCCGCATCCAGCTGGCAGCCGAAGAAGCCGTCGTCAGCGTCGGGACCGCAGCGTCGATCGTTGCCATCCAGCCGTCGACAGGCGCCATCGTCGCGACAGCGCAGAACAGTTACGCCAACGAGCAGGGGCAGATCGCGTTCTCGGGGATGTATCCGCTCGGGTCGGCGTCGCATCTCGTCGACGCCGTCACCAGGGGTGACGACTCCAACGCGACGCAACTCGGTCTCGGCGTCAACTACTCGATGCCGGGTCTCGACGCCTACACCGGCCAGGTGCCGTCGGGCAACAACTCCATCGACCGCATCCGGACCGTCGGCAACGAGACGTCGGAAGTGTCGATCACGCCGTTCGGTCTGGCACAGATCGGCGCTGCGATCGCACGTGGCGCGGCGCCTCTACCGTCGATCGTCGCGGGCCAGACCGCGGTGGCCGACAAGGAGACGGCGTCTATCGCCCCGGAAGCGCTGGCCACGCTGCGGGACATGATGCGGAACTCCGCACACGACGCCGGTCTCGATTCCTACGGGGGTCTCACCGGCTTCTCGGGGAACAGCGGTGACGATCGGTGGTTCATCGCGAACCGCGGCGACCTGGCGTTCGCCGTCTACATCGAGAATGCCGACGGCACAGACCAAGCCGTGAAGATGAGCACCATGCTGCTTCGGGAGATGGACTCCGGCAAAGCCGAGTAGCCAGCCAACTCTTTAGCCACGGTAGCTTTACTGTCCGTGACTCTGCTCGATTTCGGCTTGCTCGTCGTCGCCGGTTTCTTCGCGGGCCTCGTCGGATTCGTGACCGGGCTCGCGTCGCTGGTGTCGTACCCCGCGCTTCTTGCTGCCGGGCTTCCGCCGGTGGCGGCGAACGTGACCAACACGGTCGGGTTGGTGGCCGCCGGAATCGGTGCGACGGCGAACGCGTCGTCGGAATTGGCGAAGGACGGCAAGCAGCTGGTGCGCTTCGCTGCCTACTCGGCGATCGGCGGGTTGGTGGGTGCGTTGGTGCTGTTGTGGGCGCCCGCGGGATCCTTCGAGATCGTCGTCCCGTTTCTCGTCGCCTTCGCCGCGGTGGCGTTGCTGCTGCAACCCCGGCTGCGGCTGCTGGCGGGCGGACCGACCCAGGGGCACGGGAGGGGAGCCGGCGGAACGACCCAGGGGCACGGGAGTGGAGCCGGCGGGCCGGCCCAGGGGCACGGGAGTGGAGCCGGCGGGACGGCCCAGAGGTTCTATCCCGTCGGTCTGTTCTTCGTCGCGATCTACGGCGGGTATTTCGGGGCGGGGGCGGGAGTCATATTCCTGGCGCTCGCGCTGGTGTGCACGTCGAACTCCATGTGGCGCGCCAGCATTCTGAAGAGCTTCTTCCTGGGCGTGGCCAACCTCGTTGCTGCCGTGATCTTCGCGTTCTCCGGTGAAGTGAACTGGCTCGCCGCATTGGCGCTGAGCATCGGCGCGTTCGTCGGGGGCTACTCGGGACCGCCGGTGGTGAAGGTGATTCCACCGACGGTCCTGCGCATCGGCGTCGGACTGTGTGGTCTGGGGCTCGCGGCCTGGTTGTTTCTGAAGTAGCCGTGCCGGTTTCGGCTACTGCACCCCGCTCATCATCTTCTTGATCCACGGCGACATCGCCGCGATGACGACACCGACGGCGATCGACGCGCCACCGACGGTGTAGAAGAACGGATTCGGGTCGGCCTGGTCGTAGTAGCCGGCCAGAGTGCCCGCCATCGCGGAACCCAATGCCACGGACAGGAAGAACAACGCCACCATCTGGGTGTGGAAGTTCTTCGGCGCGAGCTTGGTCGACAACGACAAGCCGACCGGGGACAGGAACAATTCGGCGAACGTGAACAGCAGGAGGATTCCCACGAGAGCCAGGAGCGGCATGGTGTCACCGGCCAGCGACGGCACGAAGGCGAGGAACGCCAGGCCCATGATGCCCACTCCTGCAGCGAATTTCAGGGGCGTCGACGGTTGGCGATCGCCGAGCTTCGTCCACATCGCCGCGAACACACCGGCGAAGATGATGATGAACACGGGATTGATGGACTGAACCCACGACGGCGGGAAGTCCCAGCCGAACAGATTGCGGTCGAGTTCGGTGTCCGCGATGAGCGGAACGGTCGTGAACTGCTGCTGGAACAGTGACCAGAACGCGGCACTCGCGATGAACATCGGGATGAACGAGATGACGCGTCGACGCTCGATCTGCGTGATGTGCTTGCTGGACAGGATGATTGCGAAGTATGCGACAGCAGCGACGATGGTGACGCCGACGACGACGTCGGACAAATTCGACGCTGTGATGGCGCCGAAGACGGACAGCAAGGCGACGACGACGATCGCAGCGACGCCGATCGCGCCCCACTTCGTACGGTCGCTCGCAGGGAGCGGATGGGGCGGCGTGGCACCGATTCCGAGCAGGTGTTTGCGCCCGATCGTGTATTGAATGAGGCCGAGCGCCATACCGATTGCGGCCAAACCGAATCCGGCGTGGAACCCGAGCTTGTCCCATGCGAGGCCGGTCAGCAACGGCCCGATGAACGCGCCGATGTTGATGCCCATGTAGAAGAGGGAGAAGCCTGCGTCGCGACGGGTGTCGTGCTCGTCGTACAGATCGCCGACCAACGACGTCGCATTCGCTTTGAGCCCGCCACTGCCGAACGCAACAAGAATCAAACCGACTCCGACGCCGAGGAATCCGGGCAGAACGGCCAACGCGATGTGTCCGAACATGATCATGATCGCGCTATAGAACAGAGTGCGTTCCGAACCGAGAAGTCGGTCGGCTATCCATGCGCCGAGAATCGTGGACAGATACACGGTTCCGCCGTATGCGCCGACGATCGACGTCGCCGACGATTCGGGAATTCCGAGGCCACCCTCGGACACCGAGTAGTACAAGTAGTAGATGAGGATGCCTTGCATCCCGTAGAACGAGAAACGCTCCCACATCTCGACACCGAAGAGATTCGCCAGCGCGAACGGCTGTCCGAAGAACCCGGTGCTCTGCTTGTCCTGTAGTTCGGCCATAGGTGAACTGTTTCACGATCGGCCGGTGTTCGGGAGTATCTGCAGATCAGTTTTTCGAGACGGGTACCAATTTGGCGAGGGCGCGCCAACCCAGCAGGAACACGGCCAGAACTGTCGACGCGACGACGATGAAGCTGAATGCCGTGCCCTGACCGCTGACGACGCGCAAGATCATGCCGAAGAGAACCGTCGACACCCAGACGAGAATGCCCGTCGGAAGGATGAGAAAGGCGTCGAACTTGTCGCGGTAGAGCGTGACCGTCGCGATCCACCCGATGACCGCCCCGACGACGAAAGGCCAGGCTGTGTGAAACAGCCCGGCCATGACGTTCGCCTCGTCGTGACTGCGGCGACCGATCGCGCAGAAGACAAGGACCAGAACGAGGTCGACGACGGCGGCAATGATCGGGCTGCGCTTGTTCACCCGATACACCCTAGGGTGCCGCCGTCGCCTTCCGCTCGAATCAGGAAGCCAGACCAGCTTCGATGTCGAGGTTCAGCGTGATCTTGTCACCGACGACAGCGCCGCCACCCTCGAGCGGCATGTCGATGCTGATGCCGAAGTCCTTGCGGTTGAGGACGGTGGTGGCCTCGAAGCCTGCGACCGGTCCTGCGCCCATGCCCGGGTTGACGCCGTTGAACTCGAGCTTCAGGTCGACGGACTTGGTGACGCCGTGGAGGGTGAAGTCACCGGTCACGACGAAGTCGCCTCCATCTGCCTTGACGGACGTGGAGGTGAACGTGGCGGTCGGGAACTTCTCCACCTCGAAGAAGTCGGCGGTCTTGAGGTGGCCGTCGCGCTGCTCGTTGTCGGTGGTGATGGACGCGACGTCGATCTCCGCGTTGACGGACGGGGTGCCGTCCTTCGCGACCGTGACGGCGCCGCTGAAGTTCTGGAAACGGCCGCGAACCTTGCTGACCATCAGGTGGCGAACGGTGAAGCCGATGGTCGAGTGTGCGGGATCGATGGTCCAGGTGCCGGGGGCCAACTCGGGCAGTGCGATGGATGCGGTCATGACTAGCTCCTCAAGGTTGAAGTTTCAAGTTTGTATAATACACAAACGGACCGGGGTCCGCATCTATTCCGGGGGAAATTTTTCGTGGCCGGTCGGGGGCGCCCCTGGTTCGACCGAATGTGGCTATCGGGTCACTCAGAGTGAGCAAGGGGCGCCCTCGCTCTGGGCGGGCGGGGCGCGGGCGGAGCGCGGGCGAACGCGCGGGCGGACCGAATGTGGCCATCGGGTCACTCAGAGTGACCGAAGGACGCCCTCGCTGCGCGCAAGGTGACCGAAGGTGACATTCGGTCCACGGGCGGGGGGAGGGACGCAGCTCAGGCCGGCTCGGGATCGGGCCCGCGGCGTTCGGGCTGCGCCTCGCGGGCGGTGCGGGCGTCCTTTTGCAGCTGCTTGGTCTCGCGCTGTTCCATCTCGAGGTCGTAGTGCAGGTCTTCGTGCTGGTGTTTTCGGAACAACACGAGGAACACGACCCAGCCGACGAGGGCGACGAGGATGAAGCTGACCCCGCGGTAGACGAAGGCAGCCGCAACGGACTGCGACGCGCTGATGCTGGCGGCGCTGGTGAGGAAGGCGATCAGGGTGGCGTCGACGACGACGAGTCCGCCGGGAGCCAGCGGAACCGAACCGACGGCTTTACCCGCCGCGAACGCGATGAGCAGGCCGGACAGACGAGGATCGGCGCCGACGGCATAGCAAGCGAACCCGAGGCAGGCGACGTCGGCGATGCGGTGGACCGCGGACCACGTCAGCGACAGAGCGCCGTCACGCTTGCCGAGCTGGACCGACTTGACCTGCTCGATGATCTCGTCGATGCGCTCCTGGCCCGCGTCGCGCGGCTGGTTGCGAAAGTCGTTGACCTTGTGGAGAACCCAGCCCGCAGCACTTCGAATGGACTGTGGATGCGCTGAGACGTACCGCACGCCGACGACGATCGCGACGACGCCCGCAATCGGCAGCACGAGCGTGAACGTGTTGACCGAGCCGCCGACGAGCAACGCGCCACCGACACCGAGTACGGCCAGACCTGCCGCCGCGATCACGCCGGAGATCGCCAGCTGCCACGACGCGACGACCGGACTCGCGCCCCAGCGCCGAGTCTCGCGATACGTGAACGCCGTCGAGAAGACCTGGCCGGCGGGAAGCGTCAACGCCATCGCGGTGCTGCCGTAGATGACGGACAGCGACTTGGCCTGCCGAACGCGCACACCCCCGGCCTGCAGCAACTGCTTCTGCACCCGGCCGAACGCGCTAAGCGACAGCGCCTGCATGAAGATGCACGCCGCCAGCCACCCCCAATGTATTTCGGTGAGGGCCTTCCACGATTCGTGCAGACGTGGCCAGAGATAGATGCCCTCGCCGATCAGCAGTCCGACGAGGGCAATCGCTGCCACCCACTTGAGCACGCGAAACCGGTTCCGGCGTCGCGGACCCACCGCCGCGGGCTCTGGTGTCGGTTCGAGCACCCTCACAGCGTAACCACTAGGTCGACGTCATCAGGGATGCTCGACTGGCCATGCGAGGTGAGTGGGACGGCCTCGGCCACGTAGTTGAACTTGATCTCCGAGCTCCCAGTGTTCTTGTTCCTCGTCGCTGGCGAAGTACAGCGCCGACGTCGACGCCAGCACGCGACCCGGGCGCAGCTTCGACAGTTCTGTCAGACGGGACGCTTCGTTGACCGGATCGCCGATGACCGTGTACTCGAACCGCTCCTTGGCGCCGATGTTTCCGGCGACCGCGAGACCGGCCGAGACGCCGATGCCGATGTCGAGTCCGACGATGTCGTTGAGTGCGAACCGCAGGTCACGGGCTGCGGCGAGGGCGGCGGTCGGCGCGTCGGGACGGTCGAGTGGCGCACCGAAGATGGCGAGTGCGGCGTCGCCCATGAATTTGTTGACGAAGCCGTGATGCTTGTCGATCACGTCGACGACGACACGGAAGAACTCGTTGAGAAGTACGACGACCTCGCCCGGCGGTCGTTCCGACGCGGTCGCGGTGGACCCGACCATGTCGACGAACAGCACCGCGACGAAGCGCGTCTCGCCGCCCAATTCGGTACCGAATTGCAACGCGCGTCGGGCCACGTCCTCGCCGACGTGCTGGCCGAACAGTTCGCGGAGGACGCGTCGTTCCGCGGCTTCCTCCATCATTCGGTTGAAGCCGACCTGCAGACGGCCGATCTCGCTGCCGTCGAACACGTCGACCTCGACGTCGTTGTCACCGCGTTGGACGCGCTCGATCGCTCGACGCAGCTGCCGGATCGGATCGGAGATCTGGCTGGCCGTCAGCATCGACAGAATGAACGCCTGTCCGATCGCGAGGACGCTGAGCAGGATGATCGCGATCGCGAGGGCGTCGGTGGAGAACACGAGATCTGTCGTCAGCTGTGTGGCGCACAGCAGGATGATGCCGATGACGGGCATCAACGTGCCCAGACCCCACGTCATCGCCATACGGGTGCCGACGCCCGGAGCCATGGTCCGGTCGAAACGGCCCTCGCTGAGTGCCATCGCCGCAACCGGCCGCAGGATGCGCTCACCGAGCATGTACGTGAAACCGAACGTCACCGTGGCAGCCAGCGCGACGGTGACGATCACCGCGACCGACAGCGACGGCATCTCCGACACCGTCAACAGCACGAACAGGACGCCGCCGATGACCCACAGAATCAGGTGCACGATGGCCTGACGCAGGGGAGCGTGCAGAGTCGTCATCTGTTCGGCACGTGTCGGCGGCCCACCCCGTAGCTGCCAGCGGACGACCGTGCGCAGCATCCGCGCGGCGTAATACAGACTGATCGTGCCGGCGAAAGCAAGGTACGCGCCGAACACGTAGACGTTGCGAACCCGGTCCGCGACGATCGACTGGGACTCCGTGATCGGCAACCCGTACCGAACGAACGCGAACACCAACACTGCGCCGAACAAGTTCGCCAACAGCATCGACAACATATAGAGCGGCCAGCGACTCTTCAGCGTGAGCGAGACCGCTCGGAAAGATGCCAGCACGGGTTAAATTTACCGGGTGACCCAAGACGAGCCGCGGGCAGAAGCATCCAAGGTGTTCTCGGACACACTTGGTCGTTCCGCAGGCTCCACTCCTGCCACAACTGGTCCTTCCGCAGGCTCCACTCCTGCCACTGTGGAGCGTTTCGATCCAGCCGGCGCTGTCCACCCGCTCGTTCGCGTCGGCGCCGCTTGGACTTGGCGGCTACTCGTCCTGTTCGCCGGGTTCATCACGTTCTGCTACGTGGTCGGACGCCTGGACACGGTGATCATTCCGGTCGCCCTGGCGCTGCTCGCGTCGGCCATGTTGTTGCCGATCGTCGACTGGATGCAACGCCGCGGAGTTCCGCGCGCAGCTGCCGTCGTCATCGTCATCATCGCGAGCATCGGCGTCGTCGCCGGCATCATGACGTTCGTCGTCGAGCAGTTCGTCGAGGGCCTGCCCGCGCTGGGCGATCAGTTCACGACGTCCATCAACGACATCCAGAAGTGGCTGGCCGACGGCCCGCTCCACATCAGCCAGGATCAGATCCGGCAAGCGAGCGACAGCGTCGTCAAGGTCATCCAGGACAATCAGGCTGCTGTCACCAGCGGAGCGCTGACGACGGCGACGGTCATCGGAGAGATCCTCACCGGCGCGTTGCTGACGCTGTTCACGCTCATCTTCTTCCTGTACGGCGGCGATCAGATCTGGGAATTCGTGACGCGGCTGGCACCGACGTCGTCGCGTCGTCGTATTCGGTTGGCGGGTAGCCAGGGATTCGGATCGCTCGTCGGTTACGTCCGCGCGACGGTAGCCGTCGCGGCTGCCGACGCCATCGGTATCGGCGCAGGGCTCGCGGTTCTCGGTGTGCCGTTGGCGCTTCCGTTGGCGTCGCTCGTGTTCATCGGTGCGTTCGTCCCGATCGTCGGTGCGTTCCTGACCGGGTTCGTCGCAGTGTTCATCGCGCTCGTGACGAAGGGCTTTCTCACCGCTCTCATCACACTCGGCATCGTCGTGGCGGTCATGCAATTGGAAGGGCATGTGCTGCAACCACTTCTACTCGGGCGCGCCGTGCGGATCCACCCGCTCGCCGTGGTGCTCGCCATCACCGTCGGAATTCTGTTGGCGGGCATCGTCGGTGGTCTCCTGGCGGTCCCGGTGGTCGCCGTCCTGAACACCGCGATCAGGTCGCTGCTCGCCGACGACCCTGACGAGGTGTTCGAGGAACTCGAGGAGAACGACCCGTCGTCGACGACGAGGTTTCCGGCAGCGCCGGATTCGCCGCATCCGGGCAACGACACGCTCGATCGCGGGTCCCTGAACAAGCCGGACGATGACTGACGCCCTCGGGCCTCTCTGGCGGGCGTCGCAAGCGTTCCGCCTGATCACGCTCGTGTACGCCGTCAGTTATCAGTTCGCGTCGGCGCCCGACTACTCGAACCAACGGTTGAGCTGGTTCTTCGTGGCCACGATGGCGGTGTGGACAGGTGTGTCGGCGATGCTTCTGTCCCGGGCGGCGGGAGTGGAGCCTGCAGTAACGACCCGGGCGGCGGGAGTGGAGCCTGCAGGAACGACCCGATCGACGGTGGCGCGGTGGAGGGTCGTGCTGGCGGACCAGTTCATCGTCATCGGCCTGATGGCGTCGACTCGGCTTGTCGCGCCACATGATTGGTACAGCACGCACCAGACGCTTCCGACGACGCTGTGGGCCACCAACGCGGTGATCTCGGCGGCGATTCTCTTCGGGCCCAAAGGGGGCATCGCATCCGGTGTGCTGCTGGCAGCGGTCAGTGCGGTGGTACGGGATCAAGTGAATCTGGACCTGTGGACCGACGCGACGGCGCCGGTACTGGTGTCGGTGGGACTGGCGCTCGGATTGGCGAGCAATACCGCGACGAGGGCGCACGCGGAGCTCGAGCGAGCCGCGCGACTCGCCGCGATCACCGAGGAGCGGGAACGGCTCGCACGCCAGGTGCACGACGGTGTGCTGCAGGTGCTGGCGCTCGTGCGACGCCGAGGTCGTGAAATAGGTGGCGCTGCAGGTGAACTCGCCGAACTAGCGGGTGAGCAGGAGGTCGCGCTGCGGATGCTCATCTCCGAGCAGGCGGTGCCGAGCCAGGCAGGCGTCGACGTCGATCTGGGCGCTCTGCTGCGGAAGCAGGCGGGTACAACGGTCTCCTTGTCCGCCCCTGCCGATCCCGTTCTGCTGAATCGGTATGTTGCCGAAGAGCTTTCCAACGCTGTCGCGACGGCGCTGTCCAACGTCGCCCTTCACGCGGGGGAGGGTGCCCGGGCCTTCGTGCTGGTCGAAGATCTGGGTGACACGGTCGTCGTCGGCATTCGCGACGACGGATGCGGAATCCCGGCCGGACGACTCGCCGAAGCGGAAGCAGAAGGGCGCATGGGGGTGTCGAAGTCCATCGTCGGACGCATCCGAACCCTGGGCGGCACAGCAGAACTGGACACCGACGAGTCGGGAACCGAATGGGAAATACGTGTACCGAAGGGGACGAGATGACCGGTGAACAGATCACGATCATGGTCGTCGACGACCATCCCATGTGGCGTGACGGGGTCGCGCGCGACCTCGAGGCCGCGGGGTTCGACGTCGTAGCCACGGCGGACGGCGTCGGTGCAGCAGGGCGACGGGCCACCGCGACGCAACCGGACGTCGTGCTGATGGACATGCATCTGCCCGACGGCAACGGCGCCGACGCGACGAGGCAGGTGCTGGCCGGATCGCCAGGCAGCAGCATTCTGGTGCTGTCGGCGTCGGCCGAGCGCGACGACGTGCTCGATGCGATCAAGGCAGGTGCCACCGGCTACCTCGTCAAGAGCGCGTCGGCCGACGAGCTGTTCGATGCGGTGCGCGCGACCGCCGCAGGTCAGGCCGTGTTCACCCCGGGTCTCGCCGGGTTGGTTCTCGGTGAGTATCGACGCATGTTCACTGCGCCCGCGTCGCAGGAGAAGCCGAGTCCGACGCTCACCGATCGCGAGACCGAGGTGCTCCGACTCGTCGCGAAAGGGTTGAGCGCCAAACAGATTGCGTCCAAGCTGACCCTGAGTCATCGAACCGTCGAGAATCACGTGCAGGCGACGCTACGCAAACTACACCTGGCCAACCGCGTCGAGTTGACGCGCTACGCGATCGAGAAGGGTCTGTGACGGCGTGTTTGTGACGCGCGCGGCGTGGGCACCCTGGGCGGTATGACCGACACAGACAAGCCCGTGGACACCACCGTCGATCCGGCCGAGAAGTCGCGCGGCACCGACGCGGACACCGGTCAGGACGTCGGCGAACGCGGCGAAGCGATCCGCGAGTTCGACGACCACCTGGACGGGGCGGGGGACAAGCCGTCGTTTCCGACGCCCGATCCCGAGGACGTCACCGACCACCCGACGGATCCGAAGACGACGACGCGGTCCGAGTAGTCACTTCCGGACGAGCTGCATCAACGCGAACTTCGCAATCGGTAC
Organism: Rhodococcus sp. Eu-32; assembly: GCF_003336925.1. Lineage (NCBI taxonomy): Bacteria > Bacillati > Actinomycetota > Actinomycetes > Mycobacteriales > Nocardiaceae > Rhodococcus > Rhodococcus sp. Eu-32. Next base: position 16,844 of record NZ_QGNK01000035.1, read on the forward strand.
GTAGGGAAGGACGAACGCGGACGGGCCTCGCACGGTGAGCCACGTCCGTGCGCCGTTCGGCGTCGACGCCACCCCGTGGGTGAGCGTCAGGCCGAGGCTGCGGTGGACGAACCACGCCTTCCACGTCCACGTCCGACCCGGTTCGTCCACGTCCAGGATCTCGAAGTCCACGGGAAATCCCAGTGGTCCTCGAACCTTCCCGAATGTTCCTGGGCGCAAACGAGATTCGGCGTAGTCGACGCCCATGATCTGCGGCGCCCACGACGACCACATCTCGGGTTTCATGTACCGCTCCCACGCCGTCTCTGCAGGTGCTTCGCCCGTCGCGTCGATCGTCGTTTCCATGCGCGACGGGCTACCCGGCAGGTCCGAGTCGAAAACTCCAGGACGAGTTCGCCCAGGATTCGGGTGATCGTCATGTTCCCGACGACGACGGGCGGGACACTCGGTCCGGTGCGCATCGTGCAACTCGCGAACTTCTACGGACCCCGTTCCGGTGGCCTCCGTACCGCGGTCGATCAGCTGGGGGCAGGGTACGCCGCGCGGGGACACGAAGCAGTGCTGGTCGTGCCAGGTGCCGAACGAGCCGAGGAAATCCTCCCGACGGGAGTTCTTCGGGTCACCGTGCCCGCGGTTCGCCTTCTCCTCACCGGCGGCTACCGAGCCGTCCACCCCGGTGCGATCGCCGACATCCTGGCCGGACTACGGCCCGACGTCATCGAGGTGTCGGACCGGTTGACGCTCCGCGGGATGGGAGCGTGGGCGTCACGACGCGGCGTCGGCAGTGTCATGATCTCGCACGAACGTCTCGATCGGCTTCTCGCGCAGATCATGCCGCGGGCCGCTGCGCGTGCGCTGGCCGACGTGGCGAACCGTCGCACCGCCGAATCGTACGACGCCGTCGTCTGCACAACGGGTTTCGCGCGTCGCGAGTTCGAACGTATCGGGGCCCCCAACATCGCCGAGGTCCCCCTCGGAGTCGATCTCGATCTCTTCCATCCCACACGGCGCGGCGGCGACCGATCGCGGTGGCACGGCGACGCCGACGCCCTGCTGGTCCACTGTGGTCGCTTGTCCGTCGAGAAGAAGGTGGAACGGAGCATCGACTCCATTGCGGCACTGCGTCATTCGGGATCGAATGTCCGGCTCGTGATAGCAGGCGACGGGCCGCGTCGGGCAGGGCTGGAGCGTCGCGCGAAAGGTCTTCCCGTCGACTTCCTCGGATTCGTCGACTCACGCGTCGAACTTGCATCGTTGCTTGCATCGGCCGATGTGGCCCTGGCGCCGGGCCCGCACGAGACGTTCGGTCTCGCCGCGCTCGAATCGCTCGCAGCAGGAACACCCGTCGTCGTGTCACGGTCGTCGGCTCTGGCGGACATCGTCACCCCGGCGTGCGGCGGGCGATTCGACGACACGGCCGACGGTTTCGCATCCGAACTCGGTCGCGTACTGGACCTGCCGTCCCTCGCGCGACGGACCGCAGCACGCTCGCGCGCAGAGCAATTCGGTTGGCCCGCCTCGATCGAGGGCATGCTGGCCGTTCTCGGTCGTGGCTCCACGGCCGTATGACCCCTATCCTGGTGGCCATGGAGGCGAGAAATCTTCGGGTGTCCGATGCGGAGAAGGAACACGTAGGGCAACTGCTGCAGAAGGCCGTCGGACTCGGGATGCTGTCGCTCGGGGAGTTCACCGAACGGATGGACACCGCCCTCGCCGCGAAGACCCGCGGTGAACTCAACTCCGTCCTCGCTGATCTGCCGGGCATGCAGATCGCCGACGACCATCGGCCGGTCCAAGCTCCTCAGTCATCGCCGCAGGTGACGCGGGCCTCGAACTCGTGGGGCGGCGACAGCAGCAACGTAGTCAAGGCCACGATGTCGACGGTCACGCGCAAGGGGCCGTGGCACGTGCCGCCGCAGCTGACGATCCAGAGCAAGATGTCGTCGGTGACGCTGGACTTCACGCAGGCCGTGATGTCGACCCAGGTCGTCGAAGTGGCCGTCGACGATTATTGCGGCACCATCTCGCTCGTACTCCCACCCGAAGCAACGGCCGACCTCAACGGCGTGGAGACGATCGGCGGCAGCGCGAACAACAAGGTCCGCACCGGCCCGCCGATCGGACGGCTGCACGTCATCGTGCGTGGCAAGATCCGCTTCGGTTCCATCACCGCGAAGCACCCGATGGGCACGTCGTTGCGTCGGATGTTCGGCGGTTGACGGGCCGGGGTGTCGTAAACCCCTAGTACAAACCGAGTAGCACTACTCAGGCTTCGCCGACGCGATTCTTCGACGATCGTAGGCATGACCTTTTCGAGTGGTAACCGTGTCGATCCTCAGTTGGTGGCCAGGTTGTCCGGCCAGTTCGCCTCGCTGGGCGAACATCTGCGGCAGGTGTCCGGCGATCTGAACGCGCTACACGCGCAACTCGCCGTGCAGCCCGCGCCGCCCCAGGTCTCGCAGGTCCCTCAGGCTCGTCCGCAGCCGCAGCCGCAGCCGCAGCCGCAGCCGCAGCCGCAGCCGCAGCCGCAGCCGCAGCCGCAGCCGGCGTGGACGCCACGTCCGATGCCGATGGCTCTTCCTGTAGCAGGCCCGCCGCGACCTGCTCCCGCCCCCGCTCCCACGAAGGAACCGTGGTGGCAACGTGACGGCGTCATCAGCCGCCTGCTGGCCGTTGCAGGTGCTGGCGTCACACTCGTCGGTGTCGTGATGCTTCTCGTGCTGGCGGCGCAGGCCGGGTGGTTCGGGCCGACGCTGCGAGTCGGCGCGGGAGCCGTGCTCTCGATCGCGTTGGTTGCCGTCGGTGCCAGGGTGTACGGCAGGCCAGGTGGACGGGTCGGCGGAATTGCCGTCGCCTCCACCGGTATCGCAGGCTTGTTCCTGGATGTCGTTGCAGTGACGGCGATCTACGGATGGTTGCATCCGGTTCTCGGATTGGTCGCAGCGTTCGGGATCGCGGCAGCAGGCGTCGCACTGGCGGTGTCGTGGCGGTCGCAGCCGATGGCAACGTTGATTCTCGCCGGCGTTGCTGCATGTGCTCCCGTGGTCACCGGCGGAATCACGCTGCCGCTCATAGCTTTCTTCACGGTGACTCTCATCGCCGGATTCCCGGCACAACTCGGCCGAGACTGGCCGCTGTTGGGTCTCGTTCGCACGGTTCCTGTCGTTGTGGTTCTGCTCGTCGCTGTCACCAGGGGAGCGACGTGGAGCCTGCCGTGGCACAACGCTCTACACTTGCTGGTTGCGTCGTCCATCGTCTTCGTGTTCGGAGTCGGCAGCGCCGCAGAGTTGTTGCGCCGCAACGGTGCCGATGTGATGGCGTCGGCGATGATGGCCGTGGCGTCCGTGCCGGTTCTCGCTGTCGGCGTGTTGTTCGTGCCCTGGACGCACACACTGATCGAGGCGATGGTGGCGCTGACGTGTGTCGTGACGATCGCCGTCGCACACTGGTTGCCGACGCATGCGCGCATCGTTCTCGCCGCTGCAGGATCGTTCGCTCTCCTGCAGGCGGTCTTGGTGCCGACAACGGCCGAGCTGCGGCCGGTGGCTCTCCTCGTCGTCGCGGCCGGCCTGATCGCCGCGGCATGGCAGATGTCGTCGAAGACGGCATTCTGGTTCGGTAGTGGATTCGCGGCGCTGGGAGCGCTCGGATTCCTGGTCGTCGCACCCCCGGAGGGGGTGACGGACGCGGACCACGCCACGGGCAACCTCGGCGTCGTGATCGCTGGAATCCTGTTGACCGGCACGGCAATCGGTTCCGTCCTGGCTGCTCGCCTGTTGTCGATCGCGGACAAGAATCTGGAGGCGTGCTGGGTCGTCGCCGGTCTGGTGTCGTTGTATGCGATGACGTCGGCCACCGTCGCTCTCGGTGTCGCAGCGCTGGGCGGCTCCACGGGATTCGTCGCCGGGCACTGTGCGGCGACGATCGAATGGATGGTCACGGCGATGGTTCTGCTCGTGATAGGCCTTCGAAGCGAAAAGTACGCGCACACAGCGCTGTTGGTCGGCCTGTCGCTCACCGCGGCGGCGGTGGCGAAGCTCTTCCTGTTCGATCTCGTCGCACTCGACGGCTTGTTCCGGGTGTGCGCGTTCATCGTCGTCGGACTTCTGCTGCTGTTCGCAGGGACGCGCTACGCGAAGGTGTTCGCGAACCGCGACAGCGCTCCGCCGACGTCTGCTCACCCCGCACACTGAGTGACCGGAATATCGAAGTCGTGCACCGTATTCGGAGAGAATGCGTGCACGACTTCGATGTGTGAGAGAGCTACAGGAACGTCTCGCCGAGTCCGAGTTTCTGCTGTATCCGTTTCATCCACCTCGGTGCCCACCAGCAGTCGTCGCCGAGCAACTTCATCACCGATGGCACCAGGAACATACGAATCACCGTCGCGTCGATGATCAATGCCGCGATCATGCCGTAGGCGATGTACTTCATCATCACCAGATCCGAGAATGCGAACGATCCCGTGACGACGATGAGAATCAATGCCGCGGCAGTGATGATTCGACCCGAGTGCGCGGTCCCGATGCGAATGGCATCGGTTGTGCTGGCGCCCTTTTCGTGTGCCTCGACCATTCTGGACAACAGAAACACTTCGTAGTCGGTGGACAAGCCGAACACGATCGCAGCGATCAGAAGCAGAATCATCGCCATGATCGGTCCAGGGGTGAAGTTCATGGCGTTCGCGCCGTGGCCGTCGATGAAAATCCAGGTGAGGATGCCCATCGTCGCGCCGAGCCCGAGCGTCGTCATCAACACTGCCTTGATCGGCAGCACCAGAGATCCGAACGTCAGGAACATCAGCAGGGTGACGATGCACACCACGAGGATGGCCGTCAGTGGAAGCAGGTCGACGAGCGCGGTGATCGAATCGCGCTCGATCGCAGGCGTTCCCGTGACTTGGACGGTCGCGCCGTCGGGCACGTCCATGCTGCGGAGATAGTCGATCGCAGCCTGCGAGTCGTTGCGATCGACGAGTCCCGCCTTGAAGACGATGATGCCGTCCTTGCTGGCGCCGGTCGCCGAGAACTTCTCGATCAGACCCGGGGCCTCGCCTGCTTGCTTCGTGATCGCGCCGAGGCTGCTGCCCTGCGCATTCTGGATGACGAGTTTCAGAGGCTCGGTGCGCTGACCGGGGAACAGCTCGTCGAACTGCTCTTGCGCGACGCGCGTCGGATTGTCGGGCGGCAGATACGTTTCGTTGATACCGCCGAACTCGATGCGGCCGACCGGAAGCGTCAGGACCACCAATCCGAGGACGATCGCGAGGGCGACCTTGACCGGCCTGCGCATGACCCAGCGAGTTAGCTTGCCCCACATGCCGTTCTCGATCTCCTCGGACGACTTCGTCTTGCGCATGAATGCGAAGCCGAGTGCGTCCACGCGTCGGCCGAGGATCGCGAGAAGTGCCGGGAGGATCGTCACGGCCGTCAGGGCTGCCAGCGCGACGGTCGTGATGGAGCCGTAGGCAACGGATTTCAGGAATCCGTGCGGGAACAGCAGCAGTCCGCCGAGGCACGCCACGATCATCGTCGCGGAGAACACGACGGTCCGGCCCGCTGTCATGACGGTGCGGCGAACCGCGTCGGACGGAGAACGGCCGTCGCCGAGTTCCTCGCGGAAGCGGGAGACGATGAAGAGGCCGTAGTCGATCGCCAATCCGAGGCCCACCATCGACACGACCGGCTGCACGAACGTGTTGACCTCGGTGAAGTTGGTGAACGCGCGAACGACGCCGTTGGCGGCGACGACGGTCAGACCCCCGACGATCAGTGGTAGTGCCGCAGCGACGACGCCGCCGAAGACGATCAACAGCAAGACCGCCACGGCAGGGATGGCCAACACTTCCATACGGTGGATGTCTTCGGACATCGTCGATTGCAACGCGCCTGCGACAGCCTGCAGGCCGGCCACCTGGACATCCACACCGTCGATGTAGAAGGCGTTCTCCACGGCCTGGAAGTTGTCGGTGCGCTCGGTGTCGTCGGCCCCGGCGATCGCGATGCTCGCGATCGCGTGCTTCTTGTCCTCGGTGGCGAGCGCCGCGGCGCGGACCGTGTCGGGGACGGGGAAATACGTGCCGTTGATCTTGTCGATCGTGTCCGCATGATCGGTTCCGAGGGCCGTCAGGCTGGCGACGACCGCAGCGGAGAATTCAGGATCGTCGACGGTTCTGCCGTCCGGAGCCGTGTACAGGACGAGGACGTCGCCCTGCGCGTCACGACCGAACGTGTCGTCCGCGAGTGCAGCCGCCTCGACGGCTTCGGAACCGGGATCGTCGAAACCGCTTTGACTGAGATGGTTTTCGACGCCGATGCCGTACCCGGCCAGCGCGAGCAATCCCGCGACCATCACTCCGATGACCGTGAACCGCGCGCGGTAGACCAGATTCCCCCATGTCGCGAACATTCATCTCCCCCATGTCGATGGTGTCGTGTACATCTCGTGCAGAAAGATCCGCATGCAGAACGGCCACCCCGATGATTCGGAGTGGCCGTTCGATCGTCTTGGTCGGCTACTGTCGCCGCTCCCTCGCGAGCAGTTCACTGACGCTCAGCGCCTGCTGACCGCCCCGGTGGCGTCCGCTGTCCGCGTCGGACTCGGGCTGCTCGGCATTCTCCGCGGCCCTACGGCTCGCGCGCGACGTCGGAGCAGCAGCCTCCTCGTTCCGGCGCGGCTGTGCTGGTCCGGTAGTCGTGCCCTGGGTCGGGCGCTGGGGCGCTCCCCGGCTCGGTCGTTGCTGCTCGGGCTCGGGTGTTTCCGAGCGGCGCGACGGTGCGTTACGCGTCGAGACGTCGTAGCGCTGCCGTGGCTCCGCCGGCGGGCGCGGTGACGACGCGGAACCGTTGGTCCGGCCGCCGTTGTACGTGTCGTTGGCACCGTTGTTTCCCGTGCCGTTGTTTCCCGTGCCGTTGGCGCCGTTGGTGACGCTGCCGTTGGTGGCGCTCCCGTTCGTGGCGCTGTCGTTCGTTCCGCGGGAGGAGCCGTTCGTGCCCGTCCGGCCGTACCCGTTGCGCGTGGTGCCATTGCGCGTGGTGCCGTTACGCGTTCCGGTGCTTCCTGCGGTCGACTGCTCGTCGTCGGAGTGCGTGTCCTTCGACGGCTCGGGTGTGCTGGGTTTCTGGGTCGGCGCGCGTAGGTCCGCGAGCCAGCTCTCGATCGAACGCGGATCGGGCGTCGACGACCGTGTCGGCTCGCTCGAGCGGGCCGGCTGCGCTGTCTCGCGCGTCGCCGGCTGCGGCCTACGAACGGGTTCGGGCTTGCTGATCGGATCGGGCGTGCGCACCGGCCGAGGCTCGTCGGAGACCTTCGGGGTGGCGACGGTCCGCGGCCGCGCAGGAGGCGTCGACGCGTCGGCGGGTGCCTGAGACGGCCTGCCCGTCGCCGATCGGCGTTCCTCTTCCTTGGCTGCGTGGGTCGCACGGATCGGCCCGGAGCCACTGGGTGCGACGACGGGGATCGGCTCGGTCAAGGGCTCGTTGACGCGGGGCGCGGTGCGCGCGGCAGGCCGAATCGGACCGCCTGCAGGCGACAGTTCCGGAACGTCCTGTGGGAGCATCTCGTCCTCGAGGATTGTCTCGCCGAGCCCGAGCTTCTGCTGAATGCGCTTCATCCAGGCAGGGGCCCACCAGCAGTCGTCGCCGAGCAGTTTCATCGTCGCCGGCACGAGGAACATGCGGATGAGAGTCGCGTCGATGATCAACGCGGCGATCATGCCGTACGCGATGTACTTCATCATCACGAGATCGGAGAACGCGAAGGCTCCGGTCACGACGATGAGGATCAGTGCGGCCGCGGTGATGATGCGCCCCGTGTGGGAGGTGCCGACGCGAATGGCCTCGCTCGTCGAGGCACCGCGTTCTCGCGCCTCGACCATGCGGGAGAGCAGGAACACCTCGTAGTCGGTCGACAGACCGAACACGATCGCGATGATCAACACGAGGACGGGAGCCATGATCGGCCCGGGCGTGAAGTTCATGAAGCTGGCGCCGTTGCCGTCGATGAATATCCACGTCAGGATGCCCATCGTGGCGCCGAGGCCGAGCGTCGTCATCAGCACTGCCTTGATCGGCAACACCAACGATCCGAACGTCAGGAACATCAACAGCGTTACGACGAAGACGACCAGCACCGCCATCAACGGCAGATTGTTCACCAGCGCGGTGATCGAGTCCTGCTCGATGACGGGCGTTCCGGTGATCTGGACGGTGGCGCCGTCGGGAACATCGATGCTGCGCAGGTGATCGATCGCGGGTGTGGAGTCGTTGCGGTCGACGAGGCCTGCCTTGAAGACGATGATGCCGTCTTTGCTCGCGCCGGTCGGGGAGAACTTCTCGATGAGGCCAGGCGCCTCGTTGAGCTGTCTGGTGATCGCAGCCAGATCGGCGCCCTGGGCGTTCTGGATGACTGCTTTGATGGGCTCGGTGCGCTGACCGGGGAACAGTTCGTCGAACTCGTTCTGGGCCTGCCGGGTGACGTTGTCGGGCGGCAGGTAGGTCTCGTTGATGCCGCCGAACTTGATGTTGCCGACGGGAAGGGTCAGCAGCACGAGGCCGAGGACGATCGGGACGGTGACCTTCAGCGGGTTGCGCATGACCCAGCGGGTCAACTTGCCCCACATGCCGTTCTCGATTTCCTCGGACGACTTGGTCTTACGCATGAACTTGAATCCGAGCGCGTCGACGCGTCGGCCGAGGATCGACAGGATCGCGGGCAGGATCGTCACGGCCGTCAACGCGGCGAGAACGACCGTTGCGATGGACCCGTAGGCCACCGACTTGAGGAAGCCTTGCGGGAAGAGCAGGAGTCCACCGAGGCTGGCGACGATCATCGTCGCCGAGAAGACGACGGTTCGTCCTGCCGTCATGACCGATCGTCGAACGGCCTGTTGGACGGAGTAGCCGTCGCCGAGTTCTTCACGGAAGCGGGACACGATGAAGAGGCCGTAGTCGATGGCGAGGCCGAGACCGACCAGCGAGACGACGGGGGCGACGAAGCTGTTGACGTCGGTGAAGTGGGTGAAGACCTTGACGATGCCGTTGGCGCCGACGACGGTCAGACCGCCCACGATGAGCGGGAGCGCCGCGGCGACGACGCCGCCGAAGATGAAGAACAGCAGGACGGCGACGGCCGGGATGGCCAGCAGTTCCATGCGGTGGATGTCACCCGCCATCGTGGACTGCAGTGCGCCTGCGACGGCCTGCAAGCCGGTGACCTGTACATCGACCCCGTCGATGTAGAAGGCGTCCTTCACGTCCTGGAAGTTGTTCGTCAGCTCGGTGTCGTTGTCGCCGAGCATGGCGATACTGGCGATGGCGTGGGTCTTGTCCGCAGTCGCGAGCGCGGCGACGCTGACGACGCCGTCGACCTTGAAGTACGTTCCGTTGATCTTCTCGATCTGGTCCGGATGGTCGGCGACGAGCGAGTTCAGGCTGTCGGTGACCTTCGCGTTGAACTCCGGATCGTCGATCGTCTTGCCCTCGGGAGCCGTGTACAGAACGATGACGTCGCCCTGTTTGTCACGCCCGAAGGTGTCGTCGGCGAGCTTGGCCGCCTGGACGGACTCGGAGCCCGGGTCGTCCCAGCCGCTCTGGCTCAGATGGTCGTTCAGGTCGAGTCCGTACGCGGCGAAGCCCAGAAGGGCGGCGACCATCACTCCGATGACCGTGAACCGCAAGCGGTAGACGAGATCTCCCCATCTGGCGAACACTACGAAACTCCTTGACGCCCGACGAGCAGGGCGGACAGTGGACGGAACGGCTGCAACCATGCGCCCTCGTCCGGCAGGGAGTCCAGGCTCACGCGAGGCAGAGGCTCACGGAAGACTCCCGGGATGTCCTCCAGGTCGAGGAATTCCAGCGTCTCCGAGGTGACGGCCCAGCTCGCGTGCTCGCGAAATCCCAGTACGTGCACGGGAACACCGGTCGCGGCGATGTCTTCCAACGGTTCACGAAACGCTTGACCGTCGGCCGACGCAACCATGACGCCTGCCAGTCCACCGTCGCGACTGCGCAGCGCGATGTGGTCGAGCATGTCGGCGTCGACGTCGCTGTCCTCGTCGACCTTCGGCTTCGCGAAAACAGCGAATCCCACGTTACGCAAAGCCTCGACCCAGGGTCGAACGACGTCGGCGCTGCCGGGCGCGATGTTGGTGAACACCGTCGCCTCGGGTTCGAGCGTGGACGTGCCCGATGCGGACAGCTCCGCGGTGCGGTGCAGAAGCCATCGTCCCAGCGCATCGAACCGCGGCCGGTACGCAGCCGTCGGGCGTCCGCCGAGAATCGCGCCGAGACCCATGTCGAGATTCGGGGCGTCCCAGACCAGGAGCACTCGCTTCGTGTGTCGAGTATCACCCGTGTCGAGCGTGGGCATCGGGGCGAGCGTGGTGTCCGACACGTCTGCGCTGGCGTTCATCATCTGCTCTTCCCCCATATGAGCTCGGTCACCGAGCTGCCGACAAGCTGTGCTTTGCCTTCGAACTTGGTGACCGGACGCTCGTGTGTCATCGGCGATTCCCAGTCGAGAACGGACAACCTCGGTTCGGCGTTCCCGGCCTCGGCGATCCATTCTGCATACTCGGCGTGATCGGTGGCGACATGAAGAACGCCCCCGGGCTTCAGACGGTCGGCGATCATCGCGAACGTCGGCCCCTGCAGCAGCCTGCGCTTGTGGTGACGCGCCTTCGGCCAGGGATCCGGAAAGAACACGCGCACTCCGGTCAACGACTCCGACGTCAACATGTTCTCCAGAACGTCCATCGCGTCGCCGCGCAGCAGACGAATGTTCTCTATGTCGTCGCGCTCGATCTGCTGGAGAGTCTGTGCCAGTCCGGGGCGATATACCTCGACGGCCATGAGGTTGACGTGCGGCTCGGCCTTGGCCATCGCCGTCGTCGCGGTTCCGGTGCCGGATCCGATCTCCAGAATCGCGGGGCCGGACCTGCCGAACCATGCGTCGACGTCGATGTGTTCGTCGGCGACGTCGCGGCCGATCTTCGGCCACAGGGTGTCCCATGTGGCCTGCTGGGCAGCGGTCAGAGCGCCACGCCGAGACCGAAAACTCGTCACTCGAGGGTATAGCCGAGAGCCCTTGTCGGTGGGCCGCTCGTCCTCTGGTCGAGGGCTGTGGGTGGTGCTCCGTGCGTCGTTCACGCGTCCATTGTCGCCCATCGAGAGAGTGTGTGACAGGTGGGTCTCGAGTTGTAGTTGAGACTTGTGGTGTCACCGCAGGCCAGCGGCTCGCGGATTCGCGAATCTGTCGGACCGGTATGTCAGAATTGCCCGCGAATCCGGGGCGGGGATACGTGAAAAGCGGGGGGGTCGCGATGAACGGGGTGGATCAAGGGCGTCTTCGCCGACTGGCGTCGGAGTCGTCGGTGCGCGACGCGCATCTCGGGCGTGAGATCGACCTGGCGCTCGACAGATGCTTCGCGCGCATCCGAGTGCAGGTGTCCGGGCGAGTGGGCGTCGGAAAGTCCACAGTTCGCGCGGTCGTGGAAGCAGCCCTCTCGGAATCAGTGGGCTTCGGCGACGCCGTCGACATCACCGAGGCTGCGGCCGTCGACGTTCCCCGCTCACCCGATCCGATCCTCGACGGCGACGTCGTCGTGCACGTGTTGGCAGGAGGAGTGCAAGCCGCCGACGTCGAAGTCCTGTCGTCGGTGGCAACGGCGGTCGCCGTGCTCGCCAAGGCAGACACGCTGGACGACGCGTCGGACACGGTCGCTCGGTCGGCGGCCACCGTCGGCGTTCCCGTGCTACCGCTGATGGCCACCGTGGCGCGCAGCCTGTCCCGCGGCGAGCCGTCGTCGTTCGCAGACCTTCGTCGCGAGGCGGCATCGTTGCCCGACGACGCAGTACTCACGCCCGATCGTTTCGCGCTCGCGGCACCGGACGCGGAGTCCGGGCGGCGTCGACGCGTACTGGTCGATCAGGTGGAAATGGCGGGTGTGCGCTTGCTCGTGGGGAAGCTTCGAGCCGACCCCACCGTCGACGACGCCACCCTGCGTCTCATGCTGGCCGACGCCAGTGGCGTCCGGCCGGTGCTCGACGCCGTCGGACGCTGTATCGACGGCATCCGTACCGACAGGGAAGGCCGGCTACTGCATCGGCTGACCGAGTTGTGTGCGGAACACCCTCGCGTGAGCGAGGAGATCGAGCGATACCTCGCCACCGACGAGGCGGTGCTGGCGGTCATGGGGTCGGCGCTGCGTGCGGTGGGCGAGGCGCGTGAGCACGGTCAGCCCTTGGCAGCGGCGGTCGAGTGGCACCGGCGAGCGCGTTCGGCGTCGAATCCCGACTTCTGCCGGGCTGCGGTCGCGATCTCGCGGGGCTACCTGAGAGTGCATGCATCTTGATCGACGTCCCCGGCGACATGGGTGGCGTGATCAGACGATGGTTTCCCGACGGACTCGACGCCGTCGGGGCCGCGCGTCGGGCAGTGCCCGAAGGGTTGTTCGTCACCGGGATCCACGATGCCGACGTCACGACTCTGCTCGAGGAACTCCGTCACCTCGGCGTCACGCCGACCGCCGACGGCGTCGACTCGGCCGCAGTCGTGATGTTCGCCGTCGACGCGTCCTCCCCCATCGGGCGTCGAGCGCTCGCCGAGATGCGGCCTGCGCTCGAATCGACCACGGTCGCCATCGTCGTCGACGGAATCGATGCGCACCGGGAGTGGCGCGAGGTGACGCGGTCGGTGGCGTCGTCGATCGCCGAGCACGTACCTCGGGCCGTCGACGTCGAGGTGTGGCCCACGTCGGCCGGCCTCGCCCGCCGCGCACGTCACGTCGCCGACGCGGCCGCGCGCGACGCGCTGTACGAGGAGTCGGGCATCGCTGCGCTCGGCGCGTTTCTGGCCGATGCGCTGCAGCGACCGCCCGGCATGTTGCGCGAGCGCAAGTACAACGCCGCCGTTCATGCCGCTGTCGCCGGAGCCCGCCGCGCGATCGTCGACCGAGCGCGTGAGGTGACCGGAACGGGCGCGACCGTCGGCCTTCGCGCCGAACGCGCCGATCTGCTCGAGCGACGAGACCGGGAACGGCGGGTACGCACGACAACGCTTCGGAACAGACTCCAGATGCTCCGCGTCGACGTGACGCACGAGATCGGCGAGCAATCGCGCGCGTTCGTCGCAGGGGCCCGCGAGGCGATAGCGTCCGCGACGCGGTCCGAACTGCGACATCTGCCTGCCGACCTGTCGCAGCAGTTGACGAAAGCCGGTCGACGAGTGGACGGTGCGGTCACCGAACGGGTGCAGGCGATCGCCGACGACGTCGAGATCGACATCGAATTGCCCTCGACCGCAACGGGACTCGCGATGATAGAGCCCCCCGCTCGGCGACGCCGCACCGTCGAGGACAAAGTCATGGTGGTGGTCGGCGCGTCCGCGGGTGTCGGCCTGGCCCGCATCGTGGTGTCCCCGTTGTCGATGCTCCCCGCGTTCGAGGTCGCGGTCGTCCCTGCGGCACTTCTTCTCGGCGCGTTCTCGGCCTGGTGGGTGGTGCGTGCACGCGCGTCGGTAGCGGATCGGGCGCATCTGCGTACGTGGACGTCGGACGCCGCTGCCTCGGCCAAGTCGTCGTGGGAACAGGCGGCACAGGCTCGCATGCTTGCCGTCGAAGAGGCGTTCGTGTCGGCGTCGACCGATTCGATCGGGACGGCGACGCTCGCGACCGAATCCGAACTCGACCGCGTGGAATCGGAACTCCGCACCGCGGCCGATCATCGTGCGTCGGTACTGGCGGCGTGTGACCGCGATCTGGCCGCTCTGGATCGGGGCGTGGAGAAATTCGTCGTCACGGCGCAGGAACCGGCGCTCTCCGAGGTGCGTCCTAACAACTAGGCCCTACGACACAGAAGGGAGCGCCGGGTGATGGATATCGACGACGCATTTCTCCTCGGTTCCGATTTCGACAGCGAACAGGACGTCGACGCGGTGCAGCACGACCCGTTCGGTCTCGGCGTCGAGATGTTCGATCTCGACGGCGATGGCATGTCGGAGACACGTGTCGTGCGCACCGAGGCCGGCGTGACCGTCGCTTCGGACCGAGATGGGGACACTGTGATGGATACGTTTTCGGCGGTGGCCCGTGACGGCCATTACGAATCCTGGGAAGTTTTTCGCGCCGCTGACGGTACTTCGCAATGGAAACGGACGGATTCCGGGGAATTGTTCGAATGAAAAGAAGTCATTGTTTGTAATGTCCTGACATGGAATCTCCGCAGCGTGAGGGGTCTGAACTATTACTTTCCGGTAGCTGAATCGTTTCTGTGACCAATCGGACAACACCCTGATTCCGGAATGGCGACATGCGGCGTTAACCTGAGACCAGGACACCCGGCGCCCGTGTCGTCGGTTTGACGTAGCCAGTATGATGCTGTATACGCGGACCGCGCGATCGGGCAGTTCCCCACCGAGAGGGGAAGATCAGGTCTGCCTCACGCCCCTGCCAAGCCCAGCAGTGGACGAAGTGGAACTGATTCCGGCTCACCCCAGGAGAGTTAGATGACCTCAGCGACCATTCCCGGTTTGAACGGCACTGACGCCGCGCCTCCCACCCAGCACAAGGAACTTCTTGCGTGGGTTCAGCAGGTAGCAGAACTCACCGAGCCGGATCGGGTGGTCTTTGCTGACGGTTCGGACGAGGAGTGGGAGCGCCTCACCACCCAGCTGGTCGACGCAGGCACCTTCACTCGGTTGAACGACGAGAAGAAGCCCAACTCGTTCCTGGGCAACTCCGATCCGTCGGACGTGGCCCGCGTGGAGTCGCGGACCTACATCTGTTCCCAGCGCGAGATCGACGCAGGTCCCACCAACAACTGGATGGAACCGTCGGAGATGCGCGGCATCATGACCGACCTGTACCGCGGCAGCATGCGCGGACGCACCATGTACGTGGTGCCGTTCTGCATGGGCCCGCTCGGAGCGGACGACCCCAAGCTCGGCGTCGAGATCACCGACTCGGAGTATGTCGTCGTCTCGATGCGCGTCATGACCCGCATGGGCTCGGCCGTGCTGGACAAGCTCGGCACCGACGGGTTCTTCGTCAAGGCGCTGCACTCGCTCGGTGCCCCGCTCGCCGAGGGCGAAGCGGATGTCCCGTGGCCGTGCAACGACACGAAGTACATCACCCACTTCCCCGAGGATCGCGAGATCTGGAGCTACGGCTCGGGATACGGCGGCAACGCCCTGCTCGGAAAGAAGTGCTACTCGCTGCGCATCGCGTCGGCGATGGCGCACGACGAGGGCTGGCTCGCCGAGCACATGCTCATCCTCAAGCTGATCTCCCCCGAGGACAAGGCCTACTACATCGCCGCGGCGTTCCCGTCGGCCTGTGGCAAGACCAACCTCGCGATGATCCAGCCGACTATTCCGGGCTGGCGTGCCGAGACGATCGGCGACGACATCGCCTGGATGCGTTTCGGTGAGGACGGCCGTCTCTACGCGGTCAACCCCGAATTCGGATTCTTCGGTGTGGCGCCGGGAACCAACTGGGACTCGAACCCCAACGCGATGAAGACCATCGACCAGGGCAACTCGGTCTTCACGAACGTCGCACTCACCGACGACGGGGACGTGTGGTGGGAAGGCCTGGAGAACCGGCCGGATCACTTGATCGACTGGAAGGGCAACGAGTGGACGCCCGAGTCGGATTCGCTTGCTGCACACCCGAACTCGCGCTACTGCGTGCCGATGTCGCAGTGCCCGTCGATGGCTGCCGAATGGGACGACCCGAAGGGTGTGCCGATCTCGGCGATCCTGTTCGGTGGACGTCGCAAGACGACGGTTCCGCTCGTCACCGAGGCCCGCGACTGGCAGCACGGCGTGTTCATGGGTGCGACGGTCGGCTCCGAGCAGACTGCAGCGGCCGAGGGCAAGGTCGGCACCATTCGCCGCGATCCGATGGCGATGCTGCCGTTCCTCGGCTACAACGTCGGGGACTACTTCCAGCACTGGATCGACCTCGGCAAGAACGCCGACGACTCCAAGCTGCCCAAGGTCTTCTACGTCAACTGGTTCCGTCGCGGCGACGACAAGCGCTTCCTGTGGCCCGGATTCGGTGAGAATTCTCGCGTCCTGAAGTGGATCGTCGAGCGTATCGAGCACAAGGCTGCAGGCGTCGAGACCCCGATCGGTGTCGTCCCGACCGCCGACGCTCTGGACATCTCCGGCCTCGACACCACGGTCGAGGACGTCGCCGAGGCTCTGAACGTCGACGTCGACGAGTGGAAGGCCGAGATCCCGCTGATCGAGGAGTGGTTCGACTTCGTCGGCGAGAAGCTTCCCACCGGCATCAAGGACGAGTTCGACGCGCTGAAGCAGCGTCTGGGCGCGTAGTGCGCTCCGCGCCCGTGCGCGGATAGTTGGGCCAGGGTGCAACTATCCGCGCACGGGCGCCGCAGGCGCATATCCCGGTGGCATCAGAACCGACTTCGACTCGCAGAACGCGTCGAGACCCTCGGGGCCGTTCTCGCGTCCGATGCCGGAGTTCTTGTAGCCGCCGAAGGGGGAGCTCGGGTCGAAGGCGTACCAGTTGATGGCGTACGTACCGGTGCGAATCTGCGCCGCGATCTCGAGTCCGTGGTCGATGTCGGTGGTCCAGACCGAGCCGGCGAGGCCGTAGTCGGAGTCGTTGGCGATTTTGACGGCCTCGTCCTCGGAGTCGTACGGGATGACGGACAGGACCGGGCCGAAGATTTCCTCGCGTGCGATGGTCATCGAGTTGTCGACGTCGGCGAAAATGGTCGGCTCCACGAACCAGCCGGTGTCGAGGCCGTCCGGACGACCGCCGCCGAGTGCGAGCCGTGCGCCCTCGGCCTTACCCGCTTCGATGTAACCCTCGACGCGGCGGCGCTGCTTCTCGGAGATCAGCGGGCCGAGCTGGGTCGCGGGGTCCTTCGGGTCGCCGACGACCATGGCGCCCGCGCCCGCGACCATCGCGTCGAGAATTTCGTCGTACCTCGAACGCGGCGCGAGGATGCGTGTCTGTGCGGCGCAACCTTGGCCGCTGTTCAGTAGGCCGGACAACAACAGCATCGGCATCGTCGACGCAACGTCCATGTCCTGCAACAGGATTGCTGCTGATTTGCCGCCCAGTTCGAGCGAGCAGCGCTTGAGCTGCTGTGCCGCGATCGTTCCGATCGTCCTGCCGACGGCCGTGCTCCCGGTGAACGTCACCTTGTCCACGTCCGGATGCGAGACGAGGTATTCGCCGGTGTCCGGGCCGCCGGGCAGAATCGACAGCACACCGTCGGGAAGGCCGGCGTCGGCAAAGATGTCGGCCAGCAGATTCACGGCGAGCGGTGCTTCCGGTGCGGGTTTCAGCAGCACCGAACAGCCGGCCAGCAGCGCGGGAGCGAGCTTGTTGATGGCCAGGAACAGCGGCACGTTCCATGCGATGACGGCCGCGACGACGCCGACGGGCTCGCGCGTCACCGTGGTCTGACCGAAGATGCCGTGCCGCGTCTCCTCCCACGGAAAAGTCTCAGCGTACGACGCGTAGAAGTCGAGGACCGCCAGCGACGGCGTCTGTTGCAGCATGCCGACCATGACGCCGGGGGCGCCCATCTCGTCGGTGAGCGTCGCCCCGATCTCGGGCATCCGTGCCTCGATCAGCTTGCGTGCACTGGCTAGAACCTGTGCTCGTTCCGCGGGTGTCGACCGCGGCCACGGCCCGGAGTCGAAGGCTCTGCGCGCGGCACCGACGGCGGCGTCGATATCTGCCGGGGCGGCCACGGGAGTGCTCCCGACCCGCTCTTCCGTTGCGGGGGAGAGGACTTCCAGCTTCTCCCCGGTCGACGGCGGCGTCCACTGGCCACCGATGAACAGCTTCGCGAAGTCAGTCATGAAAAGAGACTAGAACACGTTACAGAAATAGAAAAGGTGCGCGAAGCGCCCGTGCGCGCATAGTTGGCCCAGGTTGCTACTTTCCGCGCAGTGATACTGGAATGGTTCGTCGATGCAGTGGTTTGACTCGTTTCCGCGCTGACGCCGATGGCTGTCTTTCCCGTGATGTGTCGGCTGCTGCATCGATGGACACCTGAAGCACACGCGACCGGT
>NZ_QGNK01000036.1:0-34707 GCF_003336925.1 Rhodococcus sp. Eu-32
GACCGACTCGACCGCAAAACCATTGGCGCGCAACGAATCTATGAACGCTATGATCATCGATTGCGGGGGTCGAGTTCCCCCGCGAAGAAAGTCGTCGCCGCTTTCAAGATCGCGACGTCCTCGCGTAGCTGCTTGTTCTCGGCCTTGAGCCGTTTGATCTCGGCAGCCTCGGCCGAGGTGGTTCCGGTCCGGTCGCCGGCGTCGATCTGGGCTTGCACCGCCCAGCGGCGCACCGTCTCCTGGCCGACACCGACCTGCCTGGCTATGGCCTCGGCCGCAGCAGTCATCGACGGGTACTCCCCGCCGTGGGTCTCCAGCAACCGCAACGCCCGCGCACGGACCTCCGGATCGATCTTCTTAGGCATGTGCTCATCCTTCCTGACTCAGAAGGAAGCGGCATCAAACTTGGGGTGATTCAGACTGATCGGCACGGCGAGGTTTGGAGGTACTTCACCCTTCTCCGCGGTTAAGTTTCGGTGTTGGTTGCAGTCAGGAGGACCTTAAGTCGTCGAGGTTTTGGTTCGTTCAGTTCTCAAGGCTGGCGGTGAGGGAAGAAAGCGCGGACTGTAGTTCAGCTACAACACGTTTTAGATGCTGCACCTTCTCCGCAGATAACGAGCTACCGGGGTCGACGACGTGCGCGTCCACGTCGAACACGGTGTTCTGTCGGTGCCAGACACGGAACCATTCGAGCCCTACCCCGTTCTCGTCCTGTGTAACTCCCTCGAGCAGAAGCAAGGGATCCCCTACGTCTGCATTCAAGTGCGCAGCGAGGGTTGCGTCGGCTGATACGGCTTGGACCTGCCGGGGCCCGCCGGAGGGGGTGTGTCCGTGTGCGCGCATCAAGCCCAGGAGTGAGTTTCCCTCCAGCAGTTGTGCGGTGAAGTGGGGGAACAGGTCTGCCGGTACCCAGGTCGTCATGTACGCGACAGGCACGTCTTCGAGGTACCGGATCCGTTCGAGTCGGGTGGTGCGACTGGTGTTCAGTGCTGTGCGTGCGCGGTCTGGTGCGTCGGTTTTGTCCACGGACAGCACATGGGTGCGTAGTCGCTGCCCGTGTGTGCTTGCTTGTTCGTCCAGCCCTCCAGCGCGTTGGATGCTTCGGCGCAGCGCTGGTGGCGCGGCGACGATGCTTCCTCGGCCGCGCGCGCGGGTAATCAAGCCCAGGTCGGCGAGCGAACCCAGGGCTTGTCGGACGACACTACGGGCCACGCCGAACTGGCGTTGCAGTTCGTCCTCGGTGGGCAGTGCGCTACCGGGAAGCGCTCTGCCGCTGCTGATTTCGTCGTGCAGCCGGTCGCGTACCTGTACGTGTAGTGGCCGTTCGTCGTTGCGGTCGACCGCCATCGGTGCCATGTCGGCGTTGCTGTGCACGCTTTCGATCGTAAGCGGTCTTGCATAGCGCATCGTGGTGTGCATGGCGCCCCATTCCAGAGTTGACAGTGATGCCCATCACGCATATTGTACGTACGAAAGGTACGGACAAGGCGACAAGCGCCGGTAGTCAGTACCACCCGCCAGATCACAGCAAGGACACCCACCGATGCGAGACCACCGTTCGATCCGCTGCACGTACTACTTGGAATCCGAGATCGAGCCGCAGCGTGCCGCGGCCCTCCTGGCAGGCGAGCAATCGAGTGGAACTTTCCTGCCGGTGCCGGGTGAATCGGCGCGCATCAGCGAGCGTCACGCTGCCCGCATCGTCGACGTGCAGGAGTGCGGATGGAGTCGTCCGAGCTTGCCCTCAAGGACTGAGCCGGAGAAGGTGCGGGCCGCGGTTGCCACGATCGACTTCCCGATGGAAAACGTGGGCACCGATCTCGCAACGTTGCAGACCGCGATCGGGGGGAACCTGTTCGAGCTCGGCGATTTGTTCGCGTGTCGCCTGCAGTCGATCGAACTGCCGGACGACTTCGTCGACGCACACAGGGGTCCTGCTTTCGGTATTGCGGGGACGCGGCGTCTGATCAGTGATGTGTCCGGCGCGATGATCGGCACCATCGTCAAACCCAATGTGGGCTTGTCTGCGGACGAGTTCCGCGGCGTAGTTCGCGAGTTGGCGTCTGCGTCCATCGACGTGATCAAGGATGACGAGTTGATGACCGATCCGCGGTACCTTCCACTCGAGACGCGCGTGGCGATTGCCACCGAGGAGATCGACCGCGCCGAGCAGGTCACCGGTCACCGAACGATGTACGCATTTAACATCACCGGCGACCTCGCAGGTCTGCGCCGTCGACATGACCGCGTCGTCGCTGCCGGGGGACGCTGCGTCATGCTGAACATCCCGATCATGGGACTGCCGGCGCTCGCGTGGTTGCGATCGTTCGCGGAAGTCCCTATCCACGGTCACCGCGCGGGTTTGGCATCGACGATGCGCTCGACAGGCCTCGGTATCGACTACACGGTGTGGCAGAAGCTCGCCCGACTCGCCGGCGCGGATCACCTCCACGTCAGCGGATTGGGGAGCAAGTTCTACGAGCGCGACGACGAGGTATCGGCGAACGTAGCTTCGCTGCTGGCGCCGCTGGGCGCGACTGTCCCTGCGCTGCCCGTGCTGTCGTCCGGGCAGAACGTGACCACACCCGGACCGACGTATGCCGCGGTGCGTTCGACGGATGTATTGATGCTCGCCGGCGGGGGAGTGGCAGCGCATCCAGACGGCCCGAGCGCGGGGGTACACAGCCTGCGTCAGGCCTGGTCGGCGGCCGTGGACGGTGTCCCGCTGGCGGACGCGGCGGCACGCTCGGCAGCGCAGGGCGATCTACATCTTTCGCATGCGATCGACTTGTTCGGAGGACAGTGACATGGCACGCTTCGGTTTCGTCGCCGATGATCTCACAGGCGCAGGCGACGTCCTCGCGCAAGCTCATCAGCACGGTCTCGATGCCGTACTGGCGATCGGGGACGTCTCGTTGCCTACCGACGTCGATGTCGTCGGAATCGCGGGCCCCGCACGCTCTTTGGGTGGACGCGAATTCGACGAGCTCGTCACTCGCGACTTGAGGCGCATCGCGGCGGTCGATCTCGACGTCCTCCTCTACAAGGTGTGCTCGACATTCGACAGCTCACCCACTATCGGCAGCATCGGCCGTGGTATCGAATTACTGCACCAGCAGTTTCCAGCGCACGGCCCGATACCGGTAGCGCCGGCCCAACCCGGATTCGGGCGTTACACCGCATTCAGCCAACACTTCGCCGTATCCGGCGAGGAGATCTACCGGCTCGATCGTCACCCCGTGATGTCCACACACCCCTCCACGCCGATGTCGGAATCCGACCTGCGGCTCGTGCTCGCCGGGCAACTGCGCAGCAGCGCTCAGCCCGGTTTTCTGCACCTGCCGAAGTACACCTCCGGGGAGTTCGAGACAGCCTGGAAAGGACTGCGTGCAGATCCCTCCGCCGCAGCATTCGTCGTCGACGCAGTCGACGACACCCACCTCGACGCCGTCGCCAGCGCTTTGCGCGGCGCACGCGTCGGCGACGGTCCGTCGTTGGTGGTCGGCTCCGGCGGCATGATGGCCGCTCTTGCCAGGTCGATGAACCAACCCGCACCGACCCGGGACGAGTCCTCGGCCAGCGGCCCGGTCCTCGTCGTCAGCGCTTCGGCATCGAGTGTGACGGCGCGACAGCTCGCCGACGCGCGAGGCGCCGGCTGGGTGGATGTGCCGGTGCCGGCGGCAATGCTGCACACGACCAGCGAGACTGACCGTAAAGACGTCGAAACCGCCGTGGCGCAGGCCTTGACAGCAGGAAAGAACGTTCTGGTCCACACCACGCTCGGCGCCGACGACCCTCGATACTCTCAGACACACCCGGTCTCCGCGCAGCACGTCGGAACGTTGATCGGCACACTTGCCGCGCACATGGCGCAGCGTGGCCTGACACGTGATATCGCAGTGTTCGGCGGCGACACCTCCAGCCATGCCTTGATTGCTATGGGCGTCAGCTATTTACGTGTGTCCCAGCAATTCGTCACCGCCGGTCCTATCTGCCGGTCCGATGATGCCGCCGCAGTTGCCGGTTGCCGCCTACTACTCAAGGGCGGGCAAGTGGGACCGGTCGACATTCTCCGCCGCTTCGCGGCTCCCGAACCTGCATGAACACCCCCGACATTCGCAATCCTAGAAAGGCGGCCCACCGATGAGGGCAGTAATGAAAACATCCGCAGAACGCGGAGTCGACTACGTCACCGACGCCCCGGACCCCAAAGCCTCCGACGGGCACGTCGTCATCGAGGTGGCAGCCGCCTCACTCTGCGGCACCGACCGCGAACTCTACGAATGGACACCCTCGGCGCAGGCGTTCAACCTCACCCCGCCGGTCGTGCTCGGTCACGAAGGCGCCGGCACCGTCGTCGAAATCGGCAACGGTGTCATCGACCTGAAAATCGGAGACAAAGTCGCACTCGAGAGCCACCTGATCTGCGGTAGCTGCTACTCCTGCCGCACCGGCGACGCCCACGAATGCGCCAAGACACGCATCATCGGCATGCACATCGACGGCCTGTTCGCCGAATACATGAACGTGCCCCAAGACATCTGCGTCAAGATGCCCGACGGCTTATCCCTCGAATCGGGAGCACTGCTCGAAGCGGCCGGTGTCGCCGTCCACGCCATCCAGCGCGCGAGCTACTCCGTCGCCGGGCGCGCTGTCCTCGTCAGCGGCGCAGGCCCCGTCGGACTGGTGGTCGCGCACCTGTCACAACTGATGGGAGCGGCCTACGTCGTCGTCGTGGAACCGAACCCCTACCGCCGCGCGCAAGCCGCCGCACTCGGCGCTATCGCGATCTCGCCCCAGGACAACCCCGTCGAGAAATGCCTCGAACTGACCAGCCGACGCGGCGGATTCGACGTCGCATTCGAATGCTCCGGCGCACCCGTCGCGCTCGGAACACTGTTTCAAGCACTGCGCCGCGAAGCCACCGTCGTCACCGTCGGACACCCCAGCAAGCCCGTCGACATCGACATCGCGCAATACATCAACAAGAAGGGCATCACACTGCGCGGCATATTCGGTCGCCGACTCTGGGAGACATGGGAGCAGTCCCTGCTTCTCCTGGACTCCGGGCGCCTCGAACTCGACTGGCTCATCACACACCGCAAGAAGCTCAGCGAGATCGACGAAGCCATCGACCTGCTCACCGCAGACGCCTGCAAAGTCCTCCTCGTTCCCGGCCTCGGCTGAGCTCCATTCACCCACACACCTTTTCCTGCCCACCCTTGTAAGGAAACGCCATGTCCGTCCCCATCAAGAGAGCCATCGAGCGCGTTCCCGGTGGAATGATGCTCGTTCCGTTGCTTATCGGCGCGATCATCCACACCCTCGCTCCCGATGCCGGTAACTTCTTCGGCTCCTTCACCGGCTCGTTCTTCACCGGCCTCGCACCTCTGCTGGCAGTGTTCTTCTTCTGCCTCGGCGCCACCCTCGAAGTACGCTCGACTCCCTACATCCTGAAAAAGGGCGGCGTGCTTCTGGGAACCAAAATCGTGTTCGCAGCCATCGTCGGCATCGTCGTAGGACGGATGCTCGGGGAAGCACCGATCGCAGGCGGGCTTCTCGCGGGACTGTCCACACTTGCCATCGTCGCGGCTCTCAACGACACCAACGGCGGCCTCTACATCTCGCTGATGGCGCAATTCGGGCGCAAGAAAGACGCCGGCGCGTACTCGTTGATGTCGCTCGAATCAGGGCCGTTCCTGACGATGATCACCCTGGGCCTCGCAGGTTTGGCTGCCTTTCCCTGGCAAGCACTCGTCGGCGCTATTCTGCCGTTGTCGCTCGGCATGCTCATCGGCAATCTCGACCCCAAGATGCGTGAACTGTTCGGGCCCCTGGTGCCGGCGATGGTGCCGTTCCTCGGCCTCGCGCTCGGATTGACCATCAACCTCACCGCCGTCGTCAAGGCCGGCCTGCTCGGCATCGCATTGGGACTGTTCGTCTCAATCGTCGGTGGCCTGATCCTCATGACCGCCGACCGACTGACCGGAGGCGACGGCGTCGCCGGGCTCGCCGCCGCCACCACAGCAGGCAACGCTGCGCTGGTACCGGCCATCATCGCCGAAGCCAACCCCGTCTACGAGGCCGCTGCCGAACAAGCAACCGTCCTCGTAGCCGCATCCGTCGTCGTCACCGCCATCATGTGCCCCATCCTCACCGCGGCGTGGGCACGACGGCTGCGGAAGAAGAACGGCGGAAAAGGACCGAACGACAACACTGACGACAAAGACGCGACCGACGACGAGTCGACCGACGCCTATTCGACTGACACCGGTAGTTCGGCCGAGGAGTCTTCGACCCGTCACTGACCCGACCTGCCGAGATTGGGGTGCCTGCGCCGCACCGCGCAGGCGCCTCGGTCTCTGACCGATTCGCCGTTGTCACCGGGTGATCCCCGCTGCGGCACACCACGAAAGAAGCATCATGGACACCCTCGACCGTTCACCGGCCACAGCCCACACAACGGAGCGGGGTTCGTCGGCTCGGCGCGAACGACGCACCAAAATCATCTGCACCCTCGGCCCGGCCACCGACTCCGACGACGTGCTCGATGAACTCGTGCGCGCAGGAATGGACGTCGCCCGATTGAATTTCAGCCACGGCGACCACTCCGACCATGCACGCCGCTACCGCGACATCAGAGCTGCCGCCTCGAAATTAGGCGCCACGGTCGCGGTGCTCGCGGACCTACAAGGCCCCAAGATCCGACTCGGACGCTTCACGACAGGTCATGCCGTCTGGTCCGCCGGCGACACGGTACGCATCACCACCGAGACAGTCGAGGGAACAGCAGCGCGAGTATCAACCACCTACAACGGACTCGCCGCCGATGCCCAAGCCGGTGACGCCATCCTGGTCGACGACGGCGAGCTCGAACTGGTCGTCGTCGACGTCGACGGGCCCGACGTGGTGTGCCGCGTCGTTCACGGTGGACCCGTCAGCAACAACAAAGGATTGTCGTTGCCCGGAATGAACGTCTCCGCACCGGCATTGTCGGACAAAGATATTCGAGACCTCGAGTACGCGTTGACGCTCGGCGCCGACCTGATAGCTCTATCGTTCGTCCGCCGCGCATCCGACATCGAACACGTACACGCGGTCATGGACCGTGTGGGCCGCCGCGTACCCGTCATCGCCAAAATCGAGAAACCCGACGCGGTCACCAACATCGCCGCGATCATCGAGGCGTTCGACGCTGTCATGATCGCGCGCGGTGACCTCGGTGTGGAGATCGCACTCGAAGACGTGCCCCTGGTACAGAAGGACATCATTCAGCTGGCGCGGGAGTACGCCACACCCGTCATCGTCGCCACCCAGATGCTCGATTCGATGATCGAGAGCACCCGGCCGACGCGCGCCGAAGCGTCCGACGTCGCCAACGCCGCACTCGACGGCGCCGACGCGGTGATGCTGTCGGGCGAGACATCGGTCGGGCAGCATCCGGCGCACACCGTGCGCACCATGTCCGACATCGTCACGTCCGCCGAAACCGACATCACCCGTGCATCCCCATCTCCGCACGAGCCCCGCACACGCGCCGGAGTGGTGTCCCACTCCGCCCGAGACATGGCAGACAGACTCGGCGCCGCCGCTCTGGTCGCGTTCACCGAGTCCGGCGACACGATGCGCAGACTCGCGCGCCTGCACCCATCGGTCCCGCTGATCGCATTCACACCCAACCCGGACGTCATGTATCACCTCGCGCTCAGCCGAGGGGTCAAAGCATTCCTCGTCGACCCGGTCGCAGACACCGACAGCATGATCGAGCAAGTCAACAGCAAACTGCTCGAAACACCGACTGTGCGAACGCGGTGACGTGGTAATCGTCATCGCCGGTTCACCGCCAGGGTCCGCTGGAGCCACCAACCTCGTGCGGGTCCACCGAGTCGGAGACTCGGCCGCCTCCAACACCAACTGCGAGCCGGGCACGCGACTGGGCCGTAAGAATCCGTAACGCCATGGCACCGAACACTGTCAACAGCCAACCCCGTCGATATCGGTACTCAAGGGCATTTTCGTTATCGGCCCGGCAACTGCCGAACCCCGTAGCAGAGAACTGGGACTGGCAACTACACGCACACTGCAAGTACGACGCCATCGAAACGTTCTTCCCCACCACCGGCCTGAAACACCGCGAGCGGCTTCGCCTGGAACAGCGAGCCAAAGACATTTGCTCTCAATGCCCAGTAATCACCGAATGCCGCTCATTCGCAATGCAATCCGCGGAGCCGTACGGTATCTGGGGTGGTCTGACCCCTCGTGAACGTGCGATGCGGATTCCGCACAGAACAGCGGACGAAAGACCGATACACCCACACTAGCTCTCCTCGGAGTGGCCGTAAGCAGGCCACGGACCCGCCGTCCGACGGTAACGACGCCCCACACGGCTCACGGCCGCAGCAATACAACAAGAAGCTTTCGGCAGAGGTTCAACGGTCCCGGCTCGGATCCGCCACCTCCACAGTCGAACGCCCAAAACAATTCGCGGTCAACCCTGCCTTGACGGTGCGGTAACTGTGCATAGCCATGGCGGTCTTAACTTGGATAGGTCCGATCGCAAGGGGTCGAACAACGCAGACATTGGAGAACTCGGGCACCATCAGTAAGGCGTTGACGGGAGCGGATTGATGCGCCGGCAGATACGACTAAATCGAAGTGGCGGCCAGGCAACGTCTCATGACGGTCGGTTGTCGATCAGGCGCTTTGCTTTTCCGATGGATCGTTCGAGAGCGGCGGGTGCGACTACGTCGACCTGGACACTTACGCCGATTCGTTCTTTCACCAGTTTCTCGAGGATCAGTGCAGACGGGCCGTGTACGTCCGGCGGTGTGTCCGGCCTGGCCTCGACGAGGACGGTCAGAGCGTCCATACGACCGGCTCGTTCGAGTATGCACTGGAACTGCGGTGCCAGTGCGGGGATCGTCAGGATCAGTTCTTCGATCTGCGTCGGGAACAGGTTAACCCCGCGCAGGATGATCATGTCGTCGGTGCGGCCGGTGACTTTCTGCATCCGCCGCATCGTGCGGGCTGTGCCGGGGAGCAGCCGGGTCAGGTCGCGGGTGCGGTAGCGGATGATCGGCATCGCTTCCTTGGACAGCGACGTGAAGACCAGCTCACCCTCCTCGCCGTCGGGTAGGACTTCGCCGGTCACCGGGTCGATGACCTCCGGGTAGAAGTGGTCTTCCCAGATGTGCAGCCCGTCTTTGGTTTCGACGCATTCCATGGCCACGCCGGGCCCCATGACCTCGGATAGTCCGTAGATGTCGACGGCGTCCATGTCCAGGGTCTTTTCAATCTCCTTGCGCATCTCTTCGGTCCACGGCTCGGCGCCGAACACTCCGGTTTTCAGCGAGGTCCGTGCTGGGTCGATGCCTTTCTCCACCATGGCGTCGACGATCGTCAGCATGTACGGCGGTGTCACCATGATGGCGTCGGGTTCGAAGTCCTCGATGAGCTGAATCTGACGATCAGTCATGCCGCCGGACATCGGAATGACGGTGCAGCCCAGTCGTTCCGCGCCGTAGTGGGCACCGAGTCCGCCGGTGAACAGCCCATACCCGTAGGCCACGTGCACCTTGTCCGAGGGCTTCACGCCGCCTGCCCGCAGGCTGCGGGCGATGAGGTCCGACCAGTTGCTCATGTCGTTCGCCGTGTAACCGACCACGGTGGGTCGGCCGGTGGTGCCCGACGATGCATGGATTCGCGAGACCTGATCCTGCGGCACGGCGAACATGCCGAACGGGTAGTTCTCGCGCAGGTCGCTCTTGGACGTGAACGGGAACTTGGCGAGATCCGAAAGGTCTTTCAGGTCGGAGGGGTGAACTCCTGCGTCGTCGAAGGCTTTCCGGTAATGGGGCACGTTGTCGTACGCGTGCCTCAAAGACCACTGGAGGCGTTCGAGCTGCAGCGACGAGATCCTGTCCCTGGACGCGAATTCGATGTCGGGTGTGTCGATGGGGGCGGATCGAATGCTGGTCATGGCTCCTCCGCGGTCTCAGGCGTCGAAGTCGACGGTCACGGTGTCGCTGAGGGGGAATGTCTGGCAAGTAAGAACGAAGCCGGCGGCGACTTCGTTGTCTTCGAGTGCGTAGTTGCGGCGCATGTCGACGTCGCCGAACGTCACCTTGGCGCGGCAGGTTCCGCAGACGCCGCCTTTGCACGCGAAGGGCAGATCGGAGCGGATTTGTTCGCCGGAATCGAGAATCGATTCGTCCTGGGGGAGAGAGCCGGTGACGCTTCGACCGTCGAGGACGATGGTGACTTCGCTGCTCGGGCCCACGACGCCTGGTTCGCGGTGCTTTTCTTGGGGCGGTGGGACATCGTCGACGAAGAAGAGTTCGGCATGCACGCGTGATTTGTCGACACCGAGATCTTCTAGTACCTGCTGGGCGTCGGTGACCATCCCGAACGGGCCGCACAGCCAGAAATGGTCGATGTCCGGCGTCGGGACAACGGTGTCGAGGATGTTCCGCAGGCGCTCGGCGTCGAGGCGACCACTGAACAGCTCCACTTCGCGGGGTTCGCGTGACAGAACGTGGATAACGTCGAATCGGCTGCCGTACTGATCTTTGAGGTCGGCGATCCCCTCGGCGAACATCACCGATCGGGTCCGCCGATTGCCGTACAGCAGAACGACTTGCGCATCGGGGTTCGTGAGCACCGACGCGGCGATCGACAGCATGGGGGTGATGCCCGACCCGGCCGCGATCAGCACGTGCCGTCCGCCTGCAGCGGGGTCGGCGTGGAAGTTGCCGGTGGGTCCTTGGACGTCGATTCGGTCGCCCGCTTTGACGTCGTGAACGAGCCACGACGAGAACAAACCGTCGGATACCTCGCGCACGCCGACGCGAGGACGCTCGCCGGCGGGAGCACAGATGGAATAAGAACGACGGTGTTCCACGCCATCGACTGTCCGCGACAACATCAAGGATTGTCCCGGGAGGAAATCGAATTCGCTCCGTAGATCTGTGGGCACGTCGAACGTGACCGCGACGGCGTCATCGCACAAGCTCTCGACGTCGGCGACGGTGAGCGTGTGAAAAGCCCTGTTGCGCTGGGTTTTCAGCGACGAATCGGCTGTGGCGGTCATCAGATTTCCTTCACGTGGTCGAACGGTTCGAAACAGTCGTTACACCTGTACTGCGCCTTGCACAGCGTCGCGCCGAACTCGGAGGTCAGGATCGTGTTCATCGAGCTGCACTGGGGGCATGCGATCTCACGCGGTTTGACGGTGAGAGTCAACGGGACCGGGCCCGACGAGCGCTCGGGTGCGGGTCCGGGAACCGAGTAGCCGGTCTCACGAAGCTTGCGTCGCCCCTCGTCGGATATCCAGTCGGTACTCCACGCGGGAGTGAGGCTGGTGACGATTTCGACGTCCGAGTAACCGTTGTCGCGGAGCTTGTGCTCGATGTCGTCACGCATGGTGGCCATTGCCGGGCAACCCGAGTAGGTCGGGGTGATGGTGACGAGCACACTGCCATCGCCCCGCAGCTCGACGTCGCGCAGAACGCCGAGATCGTCGAGGGTGAGCAGAGGCATCTCCGGATCCATGACGGACGCGGCGATTTCGCGTGCCGACGTCTCGAGTGTGGTCACCAGACCCCCTCCGGGTGAGCACGGGCGACCACCTGCATTTCCGCGATGAGTGGTCCGAATGCTTCGGTATGGATGCCGCGTCGGCCGCCCCGTCCGCCGATGGTGCCGACGCTCTTACCTGCGGGTGCTTCCAGTTCGGCGGCGTGTAGTACCTGAGCGATGATCGAATCGAATTCCTTCCGCACCTCGCGAGGGTCGACAGCGACCCCCACCTTGGCCAGCGCGATCTCTTGGTCGGTCGGGACGAAGAGTTCGGATACGTAGGGCCACAGGTGAGAAAGCGCCTCTTGCGCACGCCGTTTCGATTCGTCGGTTCCGCAGCCCATTGTCACGACCCAGCGGGCTGCGTAATCGCGATGGTACGTCAGCTCTTTGACACCCTTGCTCGCCACGGCGGCCAAAACGGGGTCGCGGGAGGTGCTCAGTCGATCGAAGATGGCCAGACGCCAGGTGGAGAAGATCAGGAGGCGAATCTGCGACTTGGCGAAATCGCCGTTGTCTAGTTCGGTGAGGCGTACGCACTTGAAAGCGGATTCGTCGCGGAAGAACGCGAGTGCGTCTTCCGACGGGACCGGCGTCGTGTCCGAGATGAACGGCACCACGTCGGCGTCGGCGGCAGCCGCACGCGCGAGAAGTAGACGCGCCTGCCCGAGAAGGTCGAGTCCGACGTTTGCCAACGCGACTTCTTCTTCGAGTTCTGGCGCGCGCGTGCTCCACTCGGCGAGGCGCTGCGAGCTGATCAACGCATCGTCTCCGAGCATCAGGCAGTACGCCGCAAGGGCTTTCAAATCGACGTCGTCGGGAACAGTTGTATCCACGCCGGCGAGGGGATCGTCGAAGCTGGTTCCGAACGCCCACTGCCCGTGTGAATCTTCGTCGACCAGGCCGTCGTAGGCGTTGTCGTGATCAGTCATCAGATTTCTGGCCCTCACATGTGGGGAACGTTGTCGGGGATCTCGTAGAACGTCGGGTGGCGGTACACCTTGTCGCCACTGGGTGCGAAGAACGGATCCTTCTCCGACGGTGACGACGCAACTATGGAGTTGGACGGTACGACCCAGATGCTGACGCCTTCGTTGCGGCGGGTGTAGACGTCGCGTGCGTGACGTAGCGCCATGTGGTCGTCGGCAGCGTGCAGGGATCCGACGTGCACGTGGTTGAGGCCGCGCTTGCCGCGCAGGAACACCTCGTACAGCGGCCAATCCGCTTTGACCTGCTCAGCTTTCGGCTCCACCGGCACGCCGTCGGTGGGTACTGCACCGTGGCCGCCCTCGGCGGTGAACTCTGTCATGATGCTGCGTTCCTCTCTGCGAAGGCAGTGGCGGCCTCGCGGACCCAGGCACCGTTGTCGTGCGCTGCCCGACGGTTCGCGATGCGCTCGATATTGGATGCGCCGTTGCCCTTGATCACCTGCATGAACTCGGACCAGTCCGGCTCACCGAAGTCGTGCGACTTGCGCTCTTCGTTCCAGATCAGGTCGGGGTCCGGGAACGTGACGCCCAGGGCCTCGGCCTGCGGGATGGACATGTCGACAAATCGTTGTCGCAGTTCGTCGTTGGTGTGGCGCTTGATGCCCCACTTCATCGACTGCTCGGTGTTGGGGCTCTCGTCGTCGGGTGGGCCGAACATCATCAGAGCCGGCCACCACCAACGGTTCACCGATTCCTGGACCATGGCCCGCTGCTCGTCCGTGCCGCGCATCATCGTCGCGAGCAATTCGTAACCCTGACGCTGGTGGAAGGATTCTTCTTTGCAGACACGAATCATCGCGCGGGCGTACGGTCCGAAACTGCTGCGGCACAACGGAACCTGATTGCAGATTGCTGCGCCGTCGACGAGCCATCCGATGGTGCCGACGTCTGCGTAGGTCAGTGTCGGGTAGTTGAAGATCGAGGAGTACTTCTGCTTGCCCTCGATGAGCTTGACGGTCAGGTCGGCGCGGTCGGCGCCGAGGGTCTCGGCTGCGGAGTACAGGTACAGGCCGTGGCCGGCCTCGTCCTGCACCTTGGCCATCAGGATGGCCTTGCGGCGCAGCGAGGGCGCGCGGGTGAGCCAGTTACCCTCGGGCTGCATGCCGATGATTTCGGAGTGTGCGTGCTGGGCGATCTGCCGAATGAGCGATTTCCGGTATCCGTCCGGCATCCAGTCGCGGGGCTCGACACGCTGTTCGTGCGCGACGGTCTCGTCGAACGAATCCTGGAGTGCGGCGACATTCATGGTGTCTGACGTGGTCATTTGTCCTACTCTCATTACCGAATGATCGGTCGAAAACTAGTATGCACCGAAGTGGGCCGCCATTCAAGACAGGCGGCCCTTACTCGAAGCGTCAACGTCCGGTGAAGGCGGGCTTTTCCTTTGCCAGGAAGGCATCGACAGCGGCCTTGTGGTCGGCCGTCTGCCCGAGGTGCTTTTGGGCGCGAAGTTCGCGTTCCAGTGCGTCGGACAGTCCCGATACCGAGGCAGCGACCAGAGACTTGACCTGGCGATAGGCTTCGGTCGGTCCAGATGCCAAGATGCACGCCAACTTCGAGGCCGCGTCCAGTAACTCGTCGTCGGCAACCACCCGATGCACCAGTCCCCAGTCGAGTGCCTGTTTGGCAGTGATCTTGTCGCCGAGGAGCATGAGCGCGCGGGCCCTGCTGCTGCCCAACGACTCCACCAACGTATAACTCAGCCCTGAGTCACTGGCCAAACCGATTCCGGTGAAGGCGGTGCCGAACGAACTCTTCGTTCCCGCGATGCGGATGTCTCCGGCCAACGCGATGCCGAGCCCGGCGCCGACGCATGCACCGGGCAATGCCACCACGACAGGCACCGCCACACTCGCCAGCGCTCGAACGATCGGGTTGTAGTGCTCACCGACGGTGTCCATGGCCGTTGCGGGGTCGGCTTCGAGGGACTCGACGTGCTCACCGAGATCCTGACCGACGCAGAAGTTCTTGCCCTCCGCAGTGATGAGCACCGCTCGGGCGTCACCGATTCCGGCGACGGCCTCCAGGAAGGCGACTTTGGTGGCAACGTCGAGCGACGGTCGCGCGAGGGTGATGGTGGCGAGCCCGTCGGATACTTCCAGTTGTACCGTCATTTGACCTCCCAATCGTGAAATCCTCTGCCGGACTTGCGCCCGAGTTCTCCGCGGGCAACCTTGTCTCGGAGCAACTGCGGTGGCGCGAACCGATCACCGAGCGTCGACTCAAGGTGTTCGGCAATGGCGAGCCGGACGTCGAGGCCGACGAGGTCCGTCGAACGAAGCGGGCCCATCGGGTGCTTGTAGCCGAGTTCCATTGCTCGGTCGATCGATTCGGCGTCGGCGACGCCTTCCTCGAGCATCCGGATGGCTTCGAGGCCCAGGCAGACCCCGAGGCGGCTCGTCGCGAAGCCGGGGGAGTCGTTGACGAGTACTTCGGTCTTCCCCAGCAGCGATACCCACGCACGGACTCTGTCGACGACGTCGGGTGACGTTGCGGGAGCCCGAACGATCTCGACCAGCGTCGACGCAGGCACCGGATTGAAGAAGTGCATGCCGACGAAGCGGGCGGGGTCGTTCAGCGCGGCTCCGAGTTCTGCGATCGAGATCGAGCTCGTGTTCGACGCGATCACCGTCTCGGCGGAGACAGTCTTGTCGATGAGTGTGAGCACCTCGACCTTCAGGGACGGGATCTCCGGAACGGCTTCGACGACCAGGTCCAGCTCGGCCGGCAATTCGTCGGGGGAACCGACGGTGGTGACGCGGGCCAGAATCTCGGTGGGATCGGCATCGAGCTTGCCGCGCTCGTGTGCGCGAGCCAGACCCACTTCGACGCGTTCAAGTGCTGCCTTCTGGTCTGCGGCTTCGGCGATGACGACCGTGGAACCCAGCGCGGCGAACACCTGCGCGATCCCGGCTCCCATTCTTCCACCACCGACAACCGCGACCTTCGACGGAACTGTCAATTCTTCTTCTCCAGAAATGCCGACATGCGGCGTTGTTTGTCTTCGGTTTCGAACAGAACAGCTTGGGCGATGTCGTCGGCCCACGGGTGTGCACCGGGTGCGTCGACGATCTTCTTCGTGAGTTTCAGAGCCAAGGGCGCCTGCTTGGCGATGCGATCGGCAAGTGCGTTCGCAGCCGCGAGTGGATCGTCGACGATGCTCATCACGAGACCCGAGCGGAGCGCGGCCTCGGCGTCGAGCGTCCCGCCGCCGAGGAGAACCTGTTTGGCGATGGACACACCGACCAACTGCGGAAGGCGATAGCTTGCCCCGGCGGCGGCCATGATCCCGAGACCGGGCTCGGGATTGCCGAACAGTGCGGTGGACGAAGCAATTCGAATGTCGCAGGCATAGGACAGCTCGGCCCCGCCGCCGAGGGCATAGCCGCGGACGGCCGCGACAGTAGGCAAAGGGAGCGCGGCGATGCGATCGAACAGGGTGCGGTTGATTCCGCGAAGTGCGTCGTCGCGGGTGCGGGCACGCAGCTGGTTGATGTCGGCACCGCCGGCGAAATGCTCCCCCATGCCGGTCAAGATCAGGATCTTCGGCTCTTGCTCGATGACCGCGCATACCTGGTGCAGCTCGCCGATCATCTCGGCGTCGATCGCGTTGCGCTGCGGCTGCCTGGAGAGAGTGACGACGACGCGATCGGCACTCTCTTCCACTACGAGGGTGTTCACGGTGCCTCGATCAGCATCGACACGCCCTGTCCGACGCCGACACACAGCGTCGCCAATCCGCGCGTAGCCTTTTCACGTTCCATACGTCCCAGGAGGGTCAAGAGGATTCGGGCGCCCGATGCCCCGAGAGGATGTCCGAGTGCGATGGCCCCGCCATCGGCGTTCACCTTCGCCTCATCGAGCTTCAACTGGCGAATCACGCCCAGGGACTGGGCCGCAAAAGCCTCGTTGAGCTCGATGGCGTCGAGATCCTCGATCGACCAGCCGGTACGAGCGAGAGCCTTCTGTGTGGACGGAACGGGGCCGAGTCCCATGACATTGGGCGCGATACCGGCACTCGCGCTGGTGACGATGCGGCCGCGCACCTCGAGGTCGTACTTCTTCACGGCCTCCTCGCTGGCGATTACCAAGGCAGCGGCACCGTCGGTGAACGGTGACGCCGACCCGGCAGTGACGATCCCGTCCTTCTTGAAGACGGTCTTCAGCTTGCCGAGCTTTTCCAGGGTGGTCCCGCGACGAGGTGTCTCGTCCTCGGTGACATCACCGGTCTTCGTGGGCACCGCCACGATCTCGTCGACGAAGCGCCCAGCATCCTGCGCAGCGATGGCGCGTTCCTGGCTGCGTAGCGCGAAGGCATCGCTCTCGGCGCGGGAGATGCCCTCGCTGAGAGCGACCTCTTCTGCGGTTTCGCCCATCGACAACGTGATCTTGCGGATGTCCGGCGCCGAACCGGCGGGAACCTGGGCGTCGTATGCGGCAAACGCCGGGTTGGTGAACCGCCATCCCAACGCGGTATCGAAGATCTCGCCGGGTTTGGCCCACGCGGAACCAGGCTTGGCCAGAACCCAGGGTGCTCGCGTCATCGACTCGACGCCGCCCGCGACGATGAGGTCGGCCTCGCCGCTGCGGATGGTCGAGGCGGCATTGGCGACCGCGGTCAGACCGCTCGCGCACAACCGGTTGACGGTGTAGCCGGGCACCGAGTCGGGGAGTTCCGCCAGAAGTACCGCCATACGCGCGACGTCACGGTTGTCCTCGCCTGCCTGGTTGGCGGCTCCGAGGATGACCTCGTCGACGCGGTCGCTCGGGATGCCCGCTCGACGCACTGCTTCACCGACGACGATGCCGGCGAGATCGTCGGGTCTGACGGTCGACAGAGCACCGCCGTATCGCCCCTGCGGTGTTCGTGCTCCTGCCACCAAGAAAACTTCGCCCACTGTTCTGCTCCTTCGCCGGGTTACGCTCCATTAATAACCGAACATTCGGTCGAGGCGCAAGGGTCGGTGGCGTCGCGGATCCGCACTGCCGCCGCATTTGGGAGGATGAACGCATGACAACCGCACGTGCCCCACGCAGAACCGGGCTACCCGGTCGGCCCGGTTACGACCTCGACTCGCTTCTGGCGGTGGCTGTGAAGGTCTTCAACGACAAGGGGTACGACGGCACGTCCATGGAGGTGCTGGCCCAGCGCCTGGGGATCACCAAGTCCTCGATCTATCATCACGTCTCCGGCAAGGCCGAGCTGCTCGAACTGGCCCTTGCGCGCGCGCTGAACGCGCTGTTCGCGGTGACGACCGAGGAGAAGGCCACCGAGGGTCGCTACATCGATCGGCTCGAATACCTGGTCAGACGAAGCGTCGAAATTCTGGTCGCCGAGTTGCCCTACGTCACCCTGCTGTTGCGTGTGCGCGGCAACACCGACGTCGAGCGACGCGCGCTGGCCCGGCGCCGAGAATTCGACGCGTTCGTCTCCGGCCTGGTGGTCGCTGCCGCCGACGAAGGGGATCTGCGTGCCGACATCGACCCGGATTTGGTCGCGCGCTTGCTGTTCGGCACCGTGAACTCGCTGATCGAGTGGTATCGGCCCCGTACGGGAGGCTCGGCCGGAGACCTCGCCGACGCGGTGGTATCGCTGACGTTCAACGGGCTGCGTCGGGGCTGAGCAGCAACTCCATCTCGGTTCCTTGACATCTTCACCTGACCGCGCAATGGTAATTACCGACCGAACGTACGGTGAGATGGAGATGCTGTGAGCAGACTGCTGGAAAGCTACGCACGAGGACAATGGTTCGCCGCGAGTGACGAGGGAGCTCCGTTGCTCAGCGCGATCGACGGCAGCGAGGTCGCTCGGATTTCGTCGACGGGTCTCGATGTCGCCGGAATGATCGACTACGCCCGCACTGTCGGTGGACCTGCGCTCGCCGCATTGACGTTCCACGAGCGTGCTGCGCTGCTCAAGCAGCTGGGACTGACGCTGCTGGCGGGCAAGGACGAGTTCTACGAGCTGGGCGTGCACACCGGTGCCACGACACGCGACTCCGGCGTCGATATCGACGGCGGCTTCGGCACCATCCTCGGCTACGCCAGCAAAGCGCGTCGTGAACTCCCCAACGACACGGTCTACCTCGACGGCGAGGTGGAGCAGCTCGGCAAGAAGGGCACCTTCCTCGGCCAGCACATCTACACCTCGCGCCGCGGCGTGGCAGTGCAGATCAACGCGTTCAACTTTCCGGTGTGGGGCTTCTTGGAGAAACTCGCCCCCGCATTCATCGCCGGCGTCCCCACCATAGTCAAGCCCGCCAGTCAAACCGCGTATCTCACCGAACTGGTGTTCCGTCGCATCATTGAAAGCGGCCTTCTCCCTGAGGGTTCGGTGCAGCTGCTGTGCGGAAGTGCGCGCGGCATCATCGACCACCTCGGTGGCCAGGATTCGGTCGCGTTCACCGGCTCCGCCGATACCGCCGCATCACTGCGCGGACACGCCAACGTCGTCGGCGACGGTGTCCACTTCACCGCCGAAGCCGATTCCCTCAACGCGTCGATCCTCGCGTCCGACATCGGCGCGGACGATCCCGAATTCGATCTCTTCGTCAAGGGCGTCTTCGCCGAGATGACGGCGAAGGCCGGCCAGAAGTGCACGGCCATCCGACGAGTCCTCGTGCCGCAGGCGATGGTCGAACCCGTCATCGACGCGCTGAAGGCGCGACTCGACAAGGTCGTCGTGGGTGACCCCCGCGACGATGGTGTCACGATGGGTGCACTCGCGAGCATCGACCAACGCGACGAAGTGCTGAAATCCATTCGTGAATTGACCAAGTCGGCGACCGTTGTCTACGGAAATCCGGACGACATCGATGCGCGTCCGGGCGCGTTCATGGCACCGGTACTGCTCAAAGCCGAGGACAACACGGCGTCCGAGCCACACGAGATCGAAGCGTTCGGGCCGGTCTCGACTGTTATCGGCTACGGCGATACCGCGGAGTTGTTCGATCTGATTGCACGCGGCAAGGGTTCGCTGGTTGCCTCGCTCGTCACGAAAGATGCGGGCATCGCTCGCGAGATCGTTCTCGGGTGCGCACCATTCCACGGCCGAATCCTGGTCCTCAATCGCGACGATGCCAAGGAGTCGACCGGACACGGCTCGCCCCTTCCCGTCCTCGTCCACGGTGGACCGGGTCGCGCCGGCGGCGGCGAAGAACTGGGCGGTATGCGCGGGGTGCTCCACCACATGCAGCGCACAGCAATCCAGGGAACCCCGAACGTACTCACAGCAGTGGGTAACAAGTGGGTCAGCGGTTCGGCCCGGACTACCGGCGACGTGCACCCGTTCCGCAAGAACCTCGGCGAACTGAACCTCGGCGACACCATCGTCGGCGGACCTCGTCAGGTGACGCTCGCGGACATCGACCACTTCGCAGAGTTCACCGGCGACACGTTCTACGCCCACACCGATCCCGAGTCGGCAGCGGCGAATCCGCTCTTCGGCGGCATCGTCGCCCACGGTTACCTCGTCGTCTCGCTCGCTGCCGGCCTGTTCGTCGATCCCGCTCCGGGCCCCGTGCTCGCGAACTTCGGAGTCGACAACCTGCGCTTCCTCACACCGGTCAAGGCCGAGGACTCGCTGACGGTCACGTTGACGGCCAAGCTGATCACACCGCGTCAGAACGCCGAGTACGGCGAAGTACGTTGGGACGCAGTCGTCGTCAACCAGGAGGGCGACCCGGTCGCGACCTATGACGTGCTCACCCTTGTCGCCAAGCCCGAGGGTGACGCATGAGCTACCGCGTGGCCGTCTGCTACGGCAAGCCCGATGACCCCTCGGCGTTCGACGACTACTACACCTCGACGCACGTTCCGCTGGCGAAGGCGGTACCCGGTTTGGTCGGATTCACCTGGGGCAAAACCAAATCTCTCGATGGGTCCGAACCGCCCTACTATGCAGTCGCCAATCTGTATTTCGACGACGAAGCGTCACTGCAGACGGGTCTGAGATCCCCGGAAATGAAGGCGGCAGGCAAGGACGTGCGAAACTTCGCAACCGGCGGAGTCACCATGTTCATGCAGGAAGAAGTGCAGCAATAGTGCAGAACCGAATCGCGCACGAGATGTTCGCAGCGGACGCTGCGTCTCGGAAGCTCGGTATCGAACTGGTCGAACTCAGCGACGGCCGCGCACGGATGTCGATGACCATCACCGAGGACATGATCAACGGCCACGCCATCACCCACGGCGGGTACGTATTTCTGCTGGCAGACACCACATTTGCGATGGCGTGCAACAGCTACGACGAGCCGGCCGTGGCGGCGCGGTGCGACATCCGGTACCTGCGACCGACGAAGGCAGGCGACGTCTTGGTCGCCACCGCCGTCGAGCGTGCGCGATTCGGCAAGAACGGCATCTACGACGTCACCGTGACCAACGGTGACGTCGTGGTCGCCGAATTCCGCGGCGACAGCCGGACCATTCCGGCACGATAAAGCCCGACGTCAGACCGCATCCCTCTCCATTCGTGATCCGCGCCTCGAAACGGGAAGCAGATACAAGGACGCCGTCAGCATCGTCGATATTCTCCCCACGGTGCTCGACGCTCTGAACATCGAGGAGCCTGGGGCCGACCGGCCCGGCATGTCTTTGCTGAGGACGTCCCGAGCGAGCGCGTGATCTTCTAGTAATACCACTCGGACCAGAAGGACGGTGTCGCAGCAGCCGGCGGGGTGGACGCAGTGCTGTCGAACACCTTCGCGAACCCGTACACCCCTGTGCCGGTGAGTAGTTCGTAA
Source organism: Rhodococcus sp. Eu-32 (assembly GCF_003336925.1). Lineage (NCBI taxonomy): Bacteria > Bacillati > Actinomycetota > Actinomycetes > Mycobacteriales > Nocardiaceae > Rhodococcus > Rhodococcus sp. Eu-32. Next base: position 21,308 of record NZ_QGNK01000036.1, read on the forward strand.
ACCGATCATGCATCGATGCACAGATGCCCCGTAGTCCTCGCCGGATTACGGGGCATCTCGCTTCGGTCATCCCGTCAGGAATGGGCGTGCAGTGGTCTTCCCGAAAGGGCCATCATCGCCTCGCCCAGGGCCTCGTTCTGCGTCGGATGCGCGTGTACGAAGGCCCCCACCTCCGACGGCAGCGCTTCCCACGCCACGGCCATCTGCGCCTCGCCGATCAGTTCACCGGCTCGGTCGCCGACGATGTGAACACCGACTACGGGTCCGTCGTCACGGGCCCGAATTACCTTGACGCCGCCTGCGGTACCGAGGATCCGGCTCTTGCCGTTACCGCCGAGGTCGTACACGAGCGAGGTGACGCTACCATGCTTTGCTTCGGCATCTTTCTCGGTCAGCCCGACGGACGCGACCTCTGGGTGTGAATACGTGACGCGCGGAATTCGGTCGCCGTCGATCCGGGCGGGAGACTTACCCGCCAGATGCTCGGCTACGAACATGCCGTGCTGAAATCCGCGGTGTGCCAGCTGATATCCCGGAACAATGTCGCCGACGGCGTACACGCCGGGTACCGATGTCATCAAGTTGTCGTCGACGGTCACGAAACCGCGATCGGTGATGATGCCGACTTCGGCTAGGCCGATGTTGTCGGTGCGTGGACCCCGGCCGACAGCGACCAGAACGACGTCAGTGTTCACAGTCTCGCCGCTGGAGAGCGTCACGGCTACGGAGTCAGCCGATTCCTGCACCGCTTCGACCTTGGTTCCGACACGAATGTCCATGCCGCGCTTCTTCAATGCACGAACCATCTGCTTGGACGCCCATTCGTCTTCACCGGGGAGGATGCGATCGAGCGCCTCGACGATGATCACCTTGGATCCGAACGATGCCCAAATGCTGGCGAATTCGACACCGATGACGCCGCCGCCGAGTACGACGACCGTCTCGGGCACCCGATCCAACGCGAGCGCCTGCTCGCTGGTCATGACCCTATTGCCGATCTCGATGCCGGGGAGGGTGCGAGAGAACGAACCGGTGGCAAGTACGACAGACCTTCCGGTGATGCGGCGCCCGTCGACCTCGACGGTGTTCTTGTCGATAAGACGCCCCGTGCCGCTGACGATCTCGATCTTCGGGCGCTTCAATAGCCCTTTGAGGCCGGTGTACAACGATGCGACGACCCCCTGCTGATATTTCACGGCAGCAGCGGCGTCGACACCGCCCAACGACGCGCTCACCCCGACGTGTTCCGCGCCGCGAACAGCGTCGGCGACTTCGGCTGTGTGCAACAGTGCTTTCGTGGGGATGCATCCGCGATGCAAGCAGGTGCCGCCGAGCTTGTCCGCTTCGATCAGAACGACCGACAGTCCGAGTTGCTCTGCGCGGAGTGCGCAGGAGTAACCGCCGGAACCGCCGCCGAGAATAACGATATCGACATCACTCATCGAGCACCTCCCAGCGCGAGAACAGGGTTCTCGATGTAATCGGCCACGGTACGAAGGAAGCCGCCGGCCACTCCGCCGTCGCAGACGCGGTGATCGAATGCGATCGACAATTGCGTGACCTTGCGGACGGTGAGTTGTCCTTCGACGACCCAGGGGCGATCGATGATGCGTCCGATACCCAGAATGACGGCTTCGGGGTGGTTGATGATCGCGGCGGAACCGTCGACACCGAAAACGCCGTAATTGTTCAGCGTGAACGTGCCACCGGACAACCGGGCAGCCGGAATGGACCCGGTGCGAGCCAACTCCGTCGTCTCGGCCAGACGCTCTGCAAGCTCACGAAGGTCATTGCGATTGGCCTGAGAGATCACGGGGACCATGAGTCCGCGGTCGGTCTGTGCAGCGATGCCGAGATGAATGTCCTCGTAGCGGAGAATTTCACCGGCTGCGGTGTCGACCGTGCTGTTGAGCTCTGGATATTTCTGTAGAGCGATGATCGTCAGTTTGGCCAGGACTGCCAGCAGCGAGATCTTGACCCCGTCGATCGATGCATCGAGGTCTCGACGCGCCTGCAGCAGCGCGGTGGCGTCGACGTCGACCCACACGGTTGCCTCGGGAATCTCGGCCCGGCTACGAGAAAGTTTGTCGGCGATGGCTTTTCGGATACCGGTGAGGGGAATTCGCGTGATCCCACCGGTGGTCGGAGTAGCGGCGGGAGCGACCGAAGTTCCCTCGAGTGCTCGCTCGACATCGGCGCGCGTGATCACACCGTGCCCGCCGGAAGCATCGATGCCCTCGAGCTCCAGACCGCCGTCGAGCGCGAGTTTGCGCACGATCGGCGAGAGGACCTTCACCGCGTCGCCGGTCGACGCGGGCTGCGCTGATGTGGTCTGCATTTGCGCTGCAGGGGCTTTCGACTCCGTCTCACGGGGCCGGTCGTGTCCGGCGCGGCGACGTCGCCCCGTGGGCCCGTGGCCCGTTCCGTAGCCGATCAGCACATTGCCCGAGCCGGCGCGTTCTTCCTCACGGTACTGCTCGTGTGCTGCAGGGGCGCCGTCGGCCGTATCGGCAACGGCGGCACCGGTAACGGTGATCAGAGGCTTGCCGACGAGCATGACATCGCCCTCGGCGCCGTGGAGTTCACCGACGACGCCTTCGAAGGGGCAAGGAACCTCGACCGAAGCTTTGGCCGTTTCGACCTCGACAATGACCTGGTCGATGGCGACGGTGTCGCCGGATGCGACTTTCCACTCGACGATCACGGCGTCGGTGAGGCCCTCGCCGAGGTCTGGCAGATTGAATACCTGGGCGGTCATGCCGGTACCGCCTTGCTGAGATCGGGGGTGTCGTTCCACTGCAGTCGGTCGATGACGTCGAGGACGCGGTCGGCGGAGGGCAAATGGAAGTGCTCGAGCTTGGGTGCAGGGTAGGGGATGTCGAGTCCACTGACGCGCAGCACGGGGGCGTGCAGGTGATGGAAGTTGCGTTCCTGTACCCGAAAGGCGATTTCCGCGCCGACGCCCGCGAACGACTGGGCTTCCTGGACGACGACGCAGCGGCCGGTCTTGCGGACCGACCGTGCGACGGTCTCGTCGTCGAACGGGTTGAGTGAGCGCAAGTCGACGACCTCGACGCTGCGGCCGTCCTCGGCTGCGTATTCGGCTGCCTGCACGGCGACGGACACGGTCGGTCCGTAGGCGAGGAGAGTCACGTCCGTGCCCTGCCGGCGTACGACTGCGGTGCCGATGGGTTCGGTGCCAACGAGTTCGATGTCGGCCTTGGAGAAGTACAGGCGCTTGGGTTCGAGGAACACTACCGGATCCGGGTCGGCGATAGCATCGCGCATCATCGAGTACGCGTCGGCGACGGTGGAGGGGGAGACCACCTTCAGGCCCGGTGTGTGGGCGTAGTACGCCTCGCTCGAATCGCAGTGGTGCTCGACGCCGCCGATGCCGCCGGCGAAGGGAATGCGGATCACCATGGGCGCGGTCAGTGATCCGCGGGTTCTATTCCGCAATTTGGCTACATGCGAGACGATCTGTTCGAAGGCGGGGTAGGCGAAGGCGTCGAACTGCATTTCGACGACGGGCTTGTAACCCGACATCGCCATGCCGATCGCGAAACCTATGATTCCGGACTCGGCGAGGGGTGTGTCGAAGCAGCGTTCTTCGCCGAAGTCGCGCGTCAGTCCATCGGTCACGCGGAATACGCCGCCGAGTGTTCCGACGTCTTCGCCGAAGACGACGACCTTCTCGTCTGCGGTCAGTGCGTCGCGCAGGGCGGAGTTGAGTGCCCCGGCCATGGTCATCGTGGTCATGTCAGTTCTCCTCGGCTGCGATTTCGGCAGCAACCTGGTCGCGCTGTTCGATCAAATTCGGTGTGGGTGTGGAGTACACGAATCGAAACAGGTCTTCGGGATCGACTTGCTGTTCGACGTTCATGCCGGCGCGGAGGGCTGCGGCGTCGGCGTCGGCGGATTCGGTGTACTGCGTACGCAATTCATCGGTGAGAACACCGCGTGATTCGAGGTAGGCGTCGAGACGGACCATCGGATCGCGGGCCAGCCAGCCCTCGACCTCGTCGGCCTTGCGGTAGCGAGTCGCGTCGTCAGCGTTGGTGTGCGCGTCCATGCGGTAGGTGTGTGCCTCCACGACGACCGGGCCTTTACCGGCACGCACGTAGGCCACGGCCTCGTCCATGACGCTCATCATCGCGACCGGGTCGTTTCCGTCGACCTGCTCGCTACCGATTCCGTAACCGACTCCCTTGTGGGACAACGAGGGTGCTGCAGTCTGACGAGCGAGCGGCACGCTGATCGCGAAGCCGTTGTTCTGGACGAGGAAGATGACCGGTGCCTTGAAGACGGCCGCGAAGTTGAGCGCTTCGTGGAAGTCGCCCTCACTGGTCGCGCCGTCGCCGCAGAACGCGAGAGCGACGGTGTCGCGCCCCTGCTTCTGCTCTGCGTAAGCAAAGCCCGTTGCGTGCAGCAACTGTGTCGCGAGAGGAGTGCACTGGGGAGCGACGCGGTACTGCTTGGGGTCGTAGCCGCAGTGCCAGTAACCGGCGAGCATGCCGAGCAGCTCCACCTGATCGACACCGCGCGCGGCCAGTGCCATGGAGTCCCGGTACGTCGGAAACATCCAGTCCGACTCGCCCAGACACATCGCCGCGGCGATCTGACATGCTTCCTGGCCGCGCGCCGACGGGTATACCGCGAGTCGCCCCTGTTTCGTCAATGCAGTTGCCTGCTGGTCGAATCGGCGACCGTTCACCATGGTGCGGTACATCTCGAGCAGTCGTTCGTCCGACGGGCGAGCGTAGCGTGCGGCACTGTCGACGGCCTTGCCGTCGGCACCTAGGTACTGGACTGGTACATCGGCAGGCATGAAGCGCTGATAAGCAGCATCTGCCGTGGTCTCGATGGTCGTCATGATCGAACTCTCCTTGACTCAACTTGTAATCCGATTCTGCACGCTTAGACGCAAAATTCTGCTCAGGTAACGACTGTCGTGGACGATTGGCGCAGTTTGGCGTCTAAAATGTCGTCATGTCCACGAGGATGTGAGACACAGACGCAATCGATGGACAAATGGCGGGGTTTTTATGAGAAACGAGCTGGACGACGTGGATCGCCGGATCCTCACCGAATTGACCGTCGACGGACGGTTGTCGATGCGAGTGCTGGCCGACCGGGTGCATGTCTCGCGAGCCCATGCCTACAACCGGCTTGAGCGATTGAAAAGCGCGGGAGTCATAGAGCGCTTCACGGTGCGAATCAATCACTCGGCGTCTGGGCTCGACACTTCTGCGTTCGTTGCTCTGTCGATCCGGCAGGACTCGTGGCGGTCTGTTTCGGAAGCGCTACGCGCGATGAAATTCGTGGACCACTTCAGTCTGCTGGGCGGTGATTTCGACGTTCTTGTTCTCGTGCGAGCTCCAGATAACGAAACGTTGCGGCGCGTAGTGCTCGAAGGGCTACAAAGCCTCGACGGTGTCCGATCGACACGCACGTGGCTCATTTTCGACGAGGACAGGGGCGGTCTCGACGAGACCACGGCGTAACCGTCGAACCTTGCACTGCGAAGCCACTGGGTCCCAAGGTCAGCTAGCTAGCCACGACGAACGCGAACGCAATGACTCCGAGTGCAGCGGTCGACGTCGTGACAAGAAGCTGCAACAACCCGCTTGGGCGATACCCGGGGGAGCTCGGAACAGTTAATGACCTTACGATCGCGAGGTGCCGACGGTGTAGAGAGAACAGGCTCAGTGCACACGGAACAAGCAGGAGGGCACCGACGATCAGTGCCGACGGTCCTAGAATCGCTTCCAACAATCGGGCAGACACCAGCGCGCCCGCAGCGAGAGACAAAACGGTCCGCCGCCAGGCCAGCGACGTACGTTCGGGCTGTAAGCCGGCGTCGTAGTATGTGGTGCGTTCGTTCACGCCAGCAGCACACCCGCGCCGACGGCGAGTCCGATCGAAACCAACGCCAAAGCCAACGGTGTCGTCCCGGATGCCGCCGGCAACGGCTCGCCCTGACGCATGGCCCGTTCAGCCCGAAACCAGGTGAACCACGCGTGCAATGCACCCACCGTCCCCGTCGCGACCAGCGCGATCGACACTGCAGCGCGTAGAAGGGGAGCGATGTCCAGGGGCAAGGCCTTGATTGCAACACCCCCTGCCAGAAGGGCAAGCGCAGTCCGAATCCATGCCAAGAACGTTCGCTCGTTGGCGAAAGAGAATCGAGGATCAGGCTCCTCCCCGGTCGAGTAGAGACTTCGCGGGAAACGCTCGGCGACGGCTCGATTCTTCATCACGCCATTGCTTCGTTACAAATGTGCATGACCTTGCCCGGGTTCAACAAACCGTGCGGATCGAGAAGCCGCTTGATGTTGGATTGAAGTTCAGCTGCGATAGGGTCCAGTTCGCGGCTCAACAGGTCGACTTTCAACAGCCCCACCCCGTGTTCGCCGGTGATCGTGCCACCGAGCTGCAACGCCTTGTCGGCGATATCGTCGAAAGCGCGGTGCGCGAGGTCCAATGTTTCGGGACGAGTCGGATCGACGATGACGGTCGGATGGAGATTGCCATCCCCTGCGTGACCGACGACGCCGATGGTCACCCCTAGTTTGGCTGCCGATTCTTCGATGTAGTCGATCATTTCGGCCAACGCCGAGATTGGGACGCACACATCGTCGACCAGGGGGGAGCCCATCGTTTCCAGCGCGGGATAAGACAAACGACGAAATGCGACGAGTTGCTCGGCCTCGTGCTCGTCGTCCGCGACGACGATGTCGAACCCACCGGCGTCAGCGCACCGCGCCGCCATGTCCTCGAGTTCATGCGCTGCCGCGTGCCCTGTGTCCGACTGCGCGATGAGGAGAGCACCGGCCGCGTCGTCGATTCCCATACGCGCATGCTTCTCGAGCGCCCTGAGAACCGTTCGATCCATGAGTTCGAGCAGGCTCGGCGTAATGCCTGCCGCACGTATGGAAGCCACCGCTCGGCCGGCAGCCGTAGCGTCGGGAAAGGATGCTGCCATCGTGAGGGGAGTCGGAGGGGTTGGATCGAGCGACACTGTGGCTTCAGTGATGATTCCCAGGGTGCCCTCGGACCCGATGAACAATTCTGTCAGATTCAGGCCGGCAACGCCTTTGACGGTCTTTCGGCCCAGTGCCGCCGCCCGCCCGTCGGGCAAAACGACCCGCAGGCCGCGCACGAAGCGTTGCGTGACACCGTATTTCACACAACAGAGGCCGCCTGCATTCGTGGCGATATTGCCGCCGATGGTCGATGACTCCCAGCTCGACGGGTCTGGCTTGTACGTCAATCCCGCCTCTGCCGCAGCGAGCTTCAACTCGCGATTGGTCACACCGGGTTGCACTACCGCAATGCGGTTGACTGCGTCGATTGCGATGACACGGTTCATCTTGCGGGTGTTGAGGACGATACAGTCACGAACGGCGTTGGCCGCACCCGACAGACCCGTGAGCGCCCCCTGGGGTACCAGCGGTACACCGAACGCTGCGGCGATCTCCATGGTCGTCTGGACATCTGACTCCGACGTCGGGAGGACGGCGGCCATCGGTGGGTGAGATTCGCAAAGTGCAGCGGAATCGTGTTGATAGCTCGCGAGCAGGTCCGGGTCGGTAACCACGCTTTTCGCGGGCAAGCACCGAATAAGTTCAGCAATAATTGCGTGGCCGGTCATGATGCTCCTGGCTTGTCGTTCGTTTGAGAGTCGTTGCTGGACCGGGTAGTCAGGTCAGCGACGGTTCTGAATCCACAGTTGCTGGTTGCGGAGTCCGGAGGGGCGAAGCTCCGAGCCGCAACACGGTACCGGTTGCAGTACGAATCGTGGCACAAGAACGATCCGCCGCGTAGGACACGCCCCCGGCCCAGTTTAGGACCCTGCGGGTCGCTCGTAGGTGAGGTCCGATAGTACTTCGGTAGATACCAGTCGTGGCACCATTCCCACACGTTACCGCCCGTTTCGTACAATCCGAATCCGTTGGGCGGATACGATTTCACTGCGACAGTACCGGTGAACGAGCTACCTGAGTCGTGCCGATTCGGGAAGTCCCCACGCCAGATGTTGCAGGGCAGCACAGTCGCCGACATATCCAGCTCGTTGCCCCAACTGTACCGTGCCCCTTGAATGCCGCCGCGCGCCGCATATTCCCATTCGGCTTCCGTCGGCAGCCGTCGTCCGGCCCAGTCACAGTACGCATTCGCGTCCGACCACGAAATGTGTACGACTGGATGGTTCGGGATGTCCTGCCACTGCGATCGTGGACCTCGTGGATGCGACCAGTCTGCGCCGCGAACCTCGAGCCACCACGGCGCCCCGGGCATCCAGCCGACGACGTCGTCATCGGATGCAGACACGAGCAAGTGGAACACCGCGGATGCGCCGAACCGCTCGGACTCGGTGCGGTAACCGGTCTCGCGGACGAACGCAGCATAATCCTGGTTCGTCACCGTTGTTGCATCGATGTCGAACGATGAAACGCGGACTGTGTGTACCGGGAGTTCGCCATCAGCAGCGTAGCCTTCCGCCCATGCATCTCCCATCTCGAAAGCTCCAGACGGGAGCCTGATCTCGTCGCGCGCTGCGGCCGGTGCCGATGAGCTCGTCGTGGGTCCCTCGGGTGTGAAAATGGGCAACCCCGTGCTGCGCCCAGGAGCGCAGCACGGGGAACGGTGCTCGTTCGTCATGCGTCGAGGTTTACCTTGTCGACGTGTCCGCGTGTCTCCGGCGTCGCACTGGACGGCTTTCGGAACGACGCGGTAGTCGCACGAAGGTACAGCAAGGACGTCAGAGTGACGACACCACCGATAGTGAGGTACAGCGATACGCTCCACGAATTCCCGTCGGACGCACGCATCAGAACGCTGGCGAGGAAGGGCGCCAGACCGCCTCCGAGTACCGCACCGAGCGAGTATCCGAGCGACACGCCGCTGTAGGCCACTTTGGTGGGGAACAGCTCGACGAGGAACGCAGCGAGGGGTCCGAACAGTGCCGACGATCCGATGAAACCGATGATCATTCCAGTGAGGACGAGCGCGCGGTCCGCGGTGTCGAGGAGGGCGAACAGAATGAACGGGTACACCGCGAGGAACGCCGCCCCAGCGATCATCACCTTCATTCGTCCGAGCAGATCGGACAGACGAGCGAAAAAGAGCATCGAGACCATCATCGCGACCGCTCCGATGAGTGTTCCCCTGAGCATGAATTCCCTGGGAAGCTCTAGGTACTCGGTTCCGTACGCCAGGCTGTAGGTCAATAGAACCCAGATGAAGGCATTGAATCCCAGGTTGACGCCGATTGCAGAAAGCACTAGACGCCAGGATTTCTTAATGACTTCGAGCATCGGCGCCTTGACTGCATGGGCGGAACCGCCCGCCTTCTTGAACTCTGGACTCTCGGAGACGGTGGCACGAATGATCAGTCCGACGCCCAGGAGAATAAAGCTGATGAGAAAGGGAATGCGCCAGCCCCAGTCGAGAAAGCTGTCACCGGTCGCTGCGATCGTGACAGTCATGACGCCGGCGGCCAGGAGCGTGCCGCCGGGGCTACCCAGAAATGCCCAGGATCCGTACCAGCCGCGGCGGTTTTCTGGTGCATGTTCGACGGCCATCAGAACTGCGCCGCCCTGCTCGCCGCCGTGAAAGATGCCCTGCAGCAAACGAAGAACCACAAGCAAGATAGGCGCCAGAACGCCCACCTGAGCGTGTGTCGGTAGCGCGCCCATCAGTGTCGTGCAGCCGCCAGCACCCATCAAAGAAATAATAAGGAGTTTCTTGCGGCCTATTCTGTCGCCGAAGTGACCGAACACGATCGCGCCGAACGGCCGGGCAAGGAATCCGACGGCGAGCGAGGCGAACGACAGAACAATGCCCAGGGACGTCGGGACGTTCGAGAAAAACACCTGACTGAATACGAGCGCCGAGGCGACGCCGTAGATTTGGAAATCGTACGCCTCGATGGCAGTACCCACTGCGCTACCGGTGGCCGCTTTACGAACCATGGCCATCTGGGGTTTGGGGATAGCATGAGTTGACATTGGATGCCTTCGGTCGGTTGGGGGTTGTCGTCAGTTACGTCAAACGCCACTGGTCGGCGAGTACACCATGAGCGGTTTTTCGAGAACTTTGGCTACGCCGCCGTACGCCTCGACACGTTGATCCTGAGAGATTCGGACTTCGGTGTCGACTGCCTCCGGGTCACAGATCTCGAACATCGCCTTCTTGCATTCAGCCAGAATCTCGCTGAATTCGGGAGTTGCCGCAAGATCATGCGATTCGGTGGGATCTGCGTCGAGATCGTAGAGCTGTTCCGGGAACCCCACGCAGTAGATGTACTTCCAGTTGCGCAGACGAATCATGAACAAACCCGAGTGGGAATTGGCCGAATGGTACTCGGAAAATACTGCACGGTCGACCCTTTCCCGCGCAGTAGCAAGTTCGCGCAAGGAACGGCCCGGCAACGTCGAGTCGGCATCGTTTGCAGGGAGATCGAGAACGTCGATCACAGTGGGAAAGACATCTACCAGCGAGGCCGGGGTCGAACAAACCCCGGTAGGGATTCCCGGTCCAGAGAGCACCATCGGAATACGCACGGACATTTCACCCATGGTCCCCTTGAACCACAGGCCGTCGGTGCCCAGCAGCTCACCATGATCAGACACGTACAAGACAATGGTGTTGTCGAGCTGCCCGCTGTCACGCAGAGCGTCCAGCACGATACCCACCTGGGCATCCATGAAAGAAACCAGGCCGTAGTATGCCCGAATCGCGTCTTTCGTCTCCTGGTCCGACAGCGGTACGTCGAGTCCGCAAGCTGCGCGATAGATGTCGACGGCGGGATGCCGATTCCACTCGTCCACGGCGCCTCGTGTGGGAACTGGAAGCGAGTCCGCGTCGTAAAGATCGAGAAACTCCTCAGGAACAAGGAAGGGGTAGTGCGGGGTCACGAAGGACACCTTGCACAACCACGACTTGTCGCTGCCCGCCGCATCGTGCAACCAGCGCGATGCTTCCTGCGCCACGGTCCGATCGAAAACGCTGTAATCCGACTCCTCGGCGCGCACGTCTTGGACCGCGTGGCGAAGCTGCACAGCTGGCGGCTGACGATCGCGTAGCGCGTGGAAGAGATCGCCCACACCCCCTCTGACGTGTAGAGGCACCCTTTGATCGGAGAACCCGGTTGCATCCTCGACGGCCCGGTAGTGAAGCTTCCCGATAGTTGTGGCGGTGATACCCGCGGCTTCTGCTCGGTGGCCCCAACTAGGGGCCTCCGTGCCCAGGTAGGGTGAGGCGTTGTCGTAATTGGCCGTCTCATGTACGTAACGCCCGGTGGCCATGGAAGCCCGTGACGGAACGCAAATCGGTGAATTGCAGTAGGCAGCATCGAAAACGGTGCCTGCAGATGCAAGGCCGTCCAAGTTCGGAGTGTGAACTACCTCGTTACCGTATGCGCCGTACGCGGCAGGTGTGTGCTGATCCGACATGAGGATCAAAAAATTGGTCGTCATTGCTGGTCTTTCCTGTAGGCCTCAGCATGATTACCGACCTTTCGGTCGGTCGGTGTGGCCTACGTTACAAACCGACGACCATAAAATCGAATTATCTCTATCTATGAACCCTATAGAATCGAGCTATACTGGTTGGGTGGACAGACGCCAGTTGGAGTACTTTTTGACGGTTGCACACCACGGGAGCGTCACCCGGGCTGCAGAACGTCTACACATCACCCAGCCGACCTTGTCCGTTGCTATTCGGGGTTTGGAAAAAGAGATTGGCGGTGCGCTCTTCGAAAGAAGACCAAATGGTTTAGTGCTTACCATTGCAGGACGCGCGCTCGTCGACCCAGCACGACGAGCCGTTCGCGAGTTCGAGGTCGCGCTCGACACCACCAGGGCCGCGCTCGGAGTAGGCGGGGGTCATATCATCGTTGGCGCCGTTCCTGCAGTCACCGCCGGATGGCTGACCGGCGTGCTTGTTGGTTTTCGGTGCGCTCACCCCGCAGTTGCCGTAAAGGTATTTGACGATGCCGACGATCGTCGCATCGTCGCCGGTGTGCTTTCCGGTCGTTTCGACTTCGGCCTCGTAGTCTCGGACGTCGCTGACCCTGGTGTAGTAGCGACGCGGGTGGGAAGTCAACGAATGGTCGCTCTACTGCCCCCGAACACCACTGATGGGGGCAAACCCGTAAGTGTCGAGGAGCTTGCCGACATGGAACTCATCACGATGCACCGGGAAAAATCATCATCACGACGATGGTTCGAAAAGACACTGGGCGAGCAGTCGATTCAACCGAAGATTCACATTGAAATGGACAGTGTCACAGCAATATTGCCGTTGGTGTTATCCGGTACGGGCTACGCCCTGTGGTGGACTCCCATGACAAGCTCGATGATCGGGCGCTGCGTGATCAGGCCGATCGCCAACGGTCTGACCCGGCCGATCTACGTGGTCAGCAGAAAGGGAGCTCATTCCCCCTCCATCGAAGCGTTTGCCAAAATTGCCGCAATGAGGGAACCGGTCGATTCAGAAACACCGTTGACACATGGGGAACGGTCAGGGAGGTAGCTGTATTTTCCGCCTCATCTGCGTCGAAACACCAGTTCAGCGCAGTGTTAGCTTCGTAGAGGTGTCGGTGGCCTGCGCTTAGCTCCACACATAGACGCCCGACCCGCCCGAATGCCTGCGGTAGGCAAACCAACGACGGTGGCATTGGATGTGGAGCCTGAGATCCCGTCGGCCGTGGCCAAGCGGATCGCGAAAGCCGTCGAATTCTCGCGGTACGGGGGGCGGGTCGCACCTACGCTGCGGGATGGTGTCGGTTCGTCGGCTGGTCCGACCGCGAAGGGGATGCGGCGTTTGCCGGCGCACCCGGTCACAGTCGCCGCGTACCTCGTCGACGCCGCTGGCACCCGCGCCGAGACGGGGGAGCGGGCCTACGCCGTCGCCACCATCGGCACCTGGCTCGCGGCAATCAACCATCAACACCGCACCACCTGCCACCTGCCGCCGTCCGCACACGAGCCCGTAACCGTGACGCTGGCCGGAATCCGTCGGTCGGGAGTACACCGTCGCAGGGGACCGGCCCCGCACCGCAACCCGCGGTACCCGTTGTTGGTCGACGACATCAAGGTCCTCGTCACAACCGCTCGCGAACGGTGCGGGTTCTGGGCCGACGAGGTGCTCGAGCGGATCGAGTTGGTTTAGGACCCGCTGAAGTCGAGGTAAAGTTCCCCGAGCTCGATTTAGAATTCGGCGAACACGAACCCGTGCCCACCGCTGTGAGGCGCCCATCTCTATGCGAACCTAGCCTCGGGCTTTCACCGCTTTGAGGAACACCCGTGCGTGAATGCCGAAGAAGGGTGCTCCGACCTGCGATAATTCGACTTGTCGAAGGTTGAATACACGCAGAAGCCAGGAGCACCCTTCAG
>NZ_QGNK01000037.1:0-19501 GCF_003336925.1 Rhodococcus sp. Eu-32
GGGTACTCCCCGCCGTGGGTCTCCAACAACCGCAACGCCCGCGCACGGACCTCCGGATCGATCTTCTTAGGCATGTGCTCATCCTTCCTGACTCAGAAGGAAGCGGCATCAAACCTGGGGTGATTCAGTGACCCCATCCCCTGTCCCGCTGATCCCACAGAACGTTGCAACGACCGAGATTCTCCCTGAGACAACCGAAACCGCCTCCACCGAACCACCGGAGCTAAACGAAACATCGCTTGAGTTTTCGTGCAGCGACGCGACCTGGCGCGAATCGATGGGCCTCGAAGGTGACGCTCTCTGCGGCTCGACGTGGACACAACGAACCGCACCGACGACCGTGGTTGCCCCGCCTGCATCATCCCCAGCCGTAATACCGCAGACTGTGCACCCGGGTTCGTTCTGCAGCGTTCCCGGTGACACCGGCTTCACGACCGCAGGCACATTGATGGTCTGCGGCGAAGGTTCCGACGGCAGAGATCGTTGGAAGTCCGCCAACTAGCGGTCCAAGAGTCACGTAGTGACACAGGTTCGCGCCCAGTCGCTCACACCGACAGGCTGCCTGCGCCCGGCATGTCAAGTGAAGCGAATAACGAGCCGCGCTACCGGCGATGTTCCGACCCCAGTGCCGACTACACCGGCACAGTCCGAATCGATCACAGACGTTGCATCGTGTAGGTGATGTTCTTGTGCTCGTGATGGTCGTCCCAGGTGAAGTTAATCTGCTTTCGTACACCTTTGAGTTCCCACGCCATAGAAGACGGCCTCTGCATGGATCCGCGCAGTGGGTTTGCCGGAAGATTGAATTCCGCCAATTCTCGACCTGGGTTGTAGAGGCTGAGTCCGAACCCGACACCTGCCAGTTCGACGACACCACCGATCAGCGTCTGGTCGCCGTTCTTGAGCATCGGAGTTACGCCCCACCAGTCGTCCGTCACCGTGTCGATGCGGCTGAAGGGATCAAATTTGAGTTCGGGATTAGCAACGTCAGCAGCAACGCATAAACCCCACGTCGCCGGCCACGCTGCTCGGTTCAACAGGAGGTGGATTGAGTCGTTCGAAATCGGACTCTTTACCAACTCGCCGTTGGCGGTCAGCGCTTTACCAGCAGCGTGCGTCGCAAGGAGTTTGAGAACCCATCTTTGAAAATCGTCTCCAGAAACCTCGATGGACTCATTGACGCCCCAGAATCCGCGTCTGAGAGGCCGTTGTTGTGAGCCTCGCACAACACGTTTGCCACGAACCTTCTTGGCGGTACCGGATGACGTACCCCGAACCCGTTGTCGTGGCAGATCGTGACGGTTGGATCGTCGAAAGTGTAGAGCTTGATCAGGCTGTGCGAAACGAAGTGCTCACCGGAGATCTTGGTGGAGCATCCGCCTTCTGTATTTGCGTAGCACTTAGGATGTTTGAAGTCAGGAAAACCTGCGTCGGTCATCAACGGGATGCTACCCAGTGATACCGACAGGCTTCGACGTGGCGAATGAAAGACTGTTGACAACTCGAAGCGTTTGCTGACGCGCCGCGGCGGCGTTCAGGCTTTCAGTCGAGGCACTTGATTATGGATCAAGTGGGTTCCGTCCACAGCAGTACTCAGGAGCAGGAACTGCCGCAACCGGACTATCACGGACGTGAACGGACGCTCAGTGATGTCCGTTTTCAGGCATGTAAGGATCGAGTAGTAACACTCTGCGGCACCGAGACCAGAAAGGCGGCTCCGGATTTCTCCGAAACCGCCTCTGAACTGCGCTTATCTGTGTCGGGCTGACAGGATTTGAACCTGCGACCACTTGACCCCCAGTCAAGTGCGCTACCAAGCTGCGCCACAGCCCGCCGCACCCCTCTCGGGGTGCTCGATGAGACTACCCCAGCCCCGCCCCTGAGAGGAAATCGCCTGCTCAGGGGCCGGGCGGGTCAGCTCATCGACGCTTGCCGGGCCTCTCGCGCTTCTCGCGGATGCGCACATTGACGCGAACAGGGCTGCCGTCGAATCCGAATTCCTCGCGCAGGCGCCGCTCGATGAACCGGCGGTAGCCGGCCTCGAGGAAGCCCGTCGTGAAGAGCACGAACGTTGGCGGACGCGTCGTCGCCTGCGTCGCGAACATGATTCGCGGCAGACGGCCACCACGCATCGGCGGCGGCGTCGCGGCGACGACCTCCTTGAGCCAGCTGTTCAGTCGCCCGGTCGGGATTCGCTTGTCCCAGGACTCCAACGCCGTCTCGAGCGCCGGCACGAGCTTCTGAACTGCCCTACCGGTGTGCGCCGAGATGTTGACGCGCTGCGCCCACGGCACACGAACCAGATCGCGGTCGATTTCCTTCTCGAGCTGCAGGCGACGATCCTCGTCGACGAGGTCCCACTTGTTGAACGCGAGCACGAGCGCGCGACCGGCGTCGGCCACCATGCTCAGCACCCGTAGGTCCTGCTCCGAAATCACCTGCGAAGCATCGATCAACAGAATTGCGACCTCGGCAGCCTCGATCGCCGACTTCGTCCGCAGTGACGCATAGAACTCGGCACCGCTCGCATGCGACACTTTCTTGCGCAGACCAGCAGTATCGACGAATCGCCAAGTCTTGCCGCCCAATTCGACGAGCGAGTCGACAGGGTCGACCGTCGTACCGGCAACATCGTGCACCACCGACCGCTCGTCCCCCGACAGCTTGTTGATCAGTGACGACTTGCCGACATTCGGCTTGCCCACCAACGCAACTCGGCGCGGACCCCCACCGGGGATTCCTTCCCGCGGTGTTTCCGGCAGCGCTTCGAGCACGAGGTCGAGCAAGTCACCCGTTCCGCGGCCGTGCGTCGCCGAAACCGATTGCGGCTCACCGAGACCCAGCGACCACAGCGAGGCGACCTCGGATTCGGTCCGTGCGTCGTCGACCTTGTTGGCCACGAGAATCACCGGCGTTTTCGATCGACGCAACGTGCGTGCGACCGCTTCGTCAGTGGTCGTCGCACCGACTCGTGCGTCGACGACGAGCAGGATTGCGTCGGCGGTCTGCATCGCCAATTCCGCTTGGCGCGCAACGGATTGCATCATGCCTTTGGCGTCGGGTTCCCAACCGCCGGTGTCCTGCACCAGGAATCGGCGTCCGGCCCAGTTGGCCTCGTACGAGACGCGGTCGCGGGTGACACCGGGGATGTCCTCCACCACCGCTTCACGACGGCCGATGATGCGGTTGACGAGAGTCGACTTGCCCACGTTGGGACGTCCGACCACCGCGAGCGTCGGAACAGCTACGTCTGCGCCTTCCTCGTCACCGTCGACGAAGTCGGCGAGGTCCCACTCCCCCTCGTCGCTCCAGGTGCCGTCGCCGGCCGTTTCTGCCGCGTAGAAATCGTCGGTCACTGCACAACTCCAGTTCTGTCGCTTACGACCTGCAACAACGCGGCGATGACGCCGTCCATGCCCAGGTCGCTGGTGTCGACGATCACCGAGTCCTCCGCAGGCCGCAGCGGCGACACCGCGCGGGTGGAGTCCGCGTGATCGCGGCGTTGGACGTCGGCGAGGACGGCTTCGTAGTCGTCGCCTCGTCCCTGAGAAATGTTCTGCCTGTTGCGTCGATCCGCACGCGCCTTGGGTGACGCCGTCAGGAAGACCTTGACGTCGGCATCCTGCAGAACGACGGTGCCGATGTCGCGCCCTTCCACGACGATCCGCGGGAACGACGCAGCGATGTCACGCTGCATCTGCACCAGAAGCTCACGCACACGCGGAACGGCGGACACCGCCGAAACCGCCTTGGTGACGGCGTCGCCACGAATCTCGGCGGAGACGTCCTCGCCGCCCATCGTGACGGCTTCGGCGGTCGGGTCCGTGCCGATGTCCAGTGGCAGTGTCTTGACGACCTCCGCAACCTTGTCCGGGTCGGTCGGATCGATGCCCGCGCGGAGCACCCACACCGTCGCGACGCGGTACATCGCGCCCGTGTCGAGGTAGCGGGCGTCGAGCGCGGTGGCGAGCTTGCGCGACACCGTCGACTTCCCGGTTCCCGACGGACCATCCATGGCGACGACGAGACCCGCCATCAGAGGCCGACCGATTCGTACAGCTTGCCGACCTCACCGCGTCCGAGGACACGCAGCGTGCCGGGACGCTGGTCGCCCAGAGCGATGTTGCCGACGTCGGTGCGCACGAGGCGGCCGACGGGGAACCCGACGTGATCGAACAGGCGTCGAACGATGTGCTTGCGACCCTCGTGCAGCGTGATGCGCACGAGAGACAAACCGTTCGAGATGTCGAGAAGGGCGAAGCCGTCGACCTTGACCGGACCGTCGTCGAGGACGACGCCGTCGCGCAGCTTCTTGCCCAGGTCACGCGGAATCGCGCCGAACAGCGTCGCCAGGTAGGTCTTCGAGACCTCGTACGACGGGTGCATCAACCGATGGGCCAAGTCGCCGTCGTTCGTGAACAGCAGCAGGCCTTCGGTGTCGGCGTCGAGACGGCCGACGTGGAACAGGCGCTGACCGGCCTGGACACGCTCGGACACGATGTCGCCGACGCAGGGACGTCCCAGGTCGTCGGACATCGTGCACTGCCAGCCACGCGGCTTGTTCATCGCGAGGTGGACGAGCTCTTCCTTGACGACGACGCGTGTGCCGTCGACACGCACGACCGCCACGTTCGGATCGATGCGGATGCCCTGCTCGGTGACGATCCGACCGTCGACCTCGACGCGTCCGTCGGCGATGAGTTCCTCGGCGGCACGCCGCGATGCGACGCCTGCCTGCGCGAGAACCTTCTGCAGGCGAACGCCCTCACCGCGGGGCACGTGACGACGCTTGCTGTCCGCGTCGGCGTACTGATGCTTCGCCGGCTTGGCGTTGCTGATGGTGGTCGTGGGGACCTGCTTCTTCTGCGGCTTCGGGGGTTTGGGCCGAGAAGGCTTCTTGCGGGGCACCGCGTCGTTGCTGCGGTCGTTGATGCCGCTGTGTCCCGACGAATCGGCGGCTTTGCGCGGTGCGGCCTTGCGGGGGGCGCTTCCGCGTGCGGTTCCGCTGCGCGGATCCTCCGACCTGCCACCTGCGGTCGGCTTCCTGCGCGGAGCCTGTTGTCTGTTCCTGTCCGGTGTGCCATCACGGCGAGCGGGCTTGTTCACTTTTGTGTACCTATTCAGTCGTCCGAGT
This sequence comes from Rhodococcus sp. Eu-32, assembly GCF_003336925.1. NCBI lineage: Bacteria > Bacillati > Actinomycetota > Actinomycetes > Mycobacteriales > Nocardiaceae > Rhodococcus > Rhodococcus sp. Eu-32. The sequence continues at coordinate 5,135 of NZ_QGNK01000037.1, forward strand.
CGAGCTCGGCTACCGGATCGGGTTTCGATCCGCGGTTCTTGGTGGAGCGGGTGACTCTCGGGTCCGTGTCCATGCTGTCACTGATCTCGTCGATCAGGTCGACACCCGGCAACAACGGTGCCAGCGGCGGCAGGTCCGTCAGCGATGCCAGGCCGAGTCGTTCGAGGAACAACTCGGTGGTGGAGTACGTCGTCGCGTTCGATTCCGAATCCACTCCGGCCTCCGAAATCAGTCCGCGAGCGAGCAATGTGCGCATCACCCCGTCCACGTTGACGCCGCGCACAGCACTGACCCGCGCGCGAGTCAACGGTTGACGATATGCGATAACGGCCAGAGTCTCCAATGCCGCACGTGTGAGCTTCGACCGAGCACCGTCGAGAAGGAGCCGCTCGACATACGGCGCGTACGCCGTGCGCGTGTAGAAACGCCATCCGTCGGCCGCGTAGCGAAGGTCGATTCCGCTGCCGCGTTCGGTGAACCCGGCAGACATTCGCGCGAGCGTCGACTTCACGCGCGCGACGTCGCTACCCACCGCCGACGCCAGTTGCTCGTTCGATGCGGGCGAGTCGACGACGAGCAGTACCGCCTCCAACGCAGCTTCCAGGGTCGCGTCGTCGAGTTCCGAGTCGTCCTCGGCCTGCTCGTCCAGCTGTGTCACGTCCTCATCCATAATCCACCGCCGCGACGAGTACGTCGTCGGACTTCGCCTTGCCCGTCCAGCTCACCAGCAATTCTCCCAGCGGCTCGGGTTGTTCGAACGCGAGTACCTGCTCGCGGAACAGCTCGAGCAACGCCAGAAACCGCGCAACGATTTCGACGGTGTGCTCGCACCCTTCGGTGAGGTCGCCGAACGGCGTCCAGGCACCCTCGCCGTTGCTCCTGAGCTTGTCCATGATCCATTTCGCCTGTTCGGGCACCGACACCGAATGCTGGTGAATGTGATCGAGGCCGACCTTCGGCACCGGCTTCGGCCGAAACGCAGCGGCAGCGATGTCGGCGAACCGCGCAGGATCGACACCCAGCAGTACCTCGGGGATCAGATCCGTGAAGCGATCCTCGACCGACACCGACCGCGGATACCGGCGTAGCGCAGCAGCCTCCAATTCACCGAACAGCTGCGCGACCTGCTTGTAGGCCCGGTACTGCAACAACCTGGCGAACAGTAGATCTCGTACCTCCAGCAGCGCGAGATCCTCGGCGTCCTCGACATCTCCCGACGGCAGCAGCCGGGCTGCCTTCAGGTCGAGCAACGTGGCGGCGACGACGAGAAATTCCGTCGTCTGGTCGAGGCCGACCTCGTCGCCGAGGCTCTTGGTGAACGAGATGAAATCGTCGGTGACGGTGTGCAGCGCGACTTCGGTGACGTCGAGCCGATGCTGGCTGATCAACGTCAGCAGCAGGTCGAACGGCCCCTCGAAGTTGAGCAGCCGGACCCGGAACCGCGACGGGTCTTCGTTCTCCGGAACCTCGATCTGCGTGTCACTCGACGTGGATACCGTCGCTGTCACGGGCCGGACCGGTAGATGACCTCTCGGGCCAACGACTTGTAGGCCAGTGCACCCGAGGACTTCGGTGCCCACGTCGTGATCGGCTCACCCGCGACGGATGTCTCCGGGAACCGCACGGTCCGCGTGATGACGGTGTCGTAGACGACGTCGCCGAACACCTCGACGACGCGCGTCATGACCTCACGCGAGTGCAGCGTGCGGGCGTCGAACATCGTCACGACGATGCCGGCGAGCTCGAGCTTGGGATTGAGCCGGTCACGAACCTTCTCGACGGTGTCGTTTAGCAGCGCCAGGCCGCGGAGGCTGAAGTACTCGCACTCCATCGGGATGATGACCTCGTCGGCGCACGTCAGCGCATTCACCGTCAACAATCCGAGGGACGGCTGGCAGTCGATCAGCACGTAGTCGTACCGGTCGAGCACGGGATGCAGGACGCGGCCCAGCGTCTGCTCGCGGCCGACCTCGGTGACCAGTTGAATTTCGGCGGCCGACAGGTCGATGTTGCTCGGCAGCAGGTCGAGATTCTCGACGCGGGTACGCATCAGCACGTCGTCGGCCGAGATCTTCGGTTCCACGAGCAGGTTGTAGACCGTCAGGTCCAGCTCGTGATGCGCGACGCCCAAGCCTGCCGACAGGGCGCCCTGCGGATCGAGATCGACGAGCAGAACACGCCGTCCATATGCGGCGAGGGAGGCACCGAGATTGATGGTCGACGTCGTCTTGCCGACGCCACCCTTCTGGTTGCACATCGCGATGATCTTGGCCGGTCCATGACTGGCCAGTGGGGTGGGTTCGGGAACTTCGCGGGTCTTGCGACCCGTGGGTCCTAGCTCGTTGGCCGCAGGAATGGTCTCTCTCGTCTCACGGCTCGATTCGGGTCGACGCGTATGGAACAACGCGCCGTCATGGTGTGGTTGGTCGGTGGGCGAGCTGGTCGGCTGCACTTCGGTGGGCGTAGCAGCGGGAGAATCCTCGGTCGACCGCGGACTCACCTGCGTGGAGTCGCCCAGGGTCGATCCTGAGCCTGACTCGGTCGCTGGCAGTTGCGGTGTCGACACTTCTCCTACGCTCCCCTGTCCGTTGACCTCGGCTCGTCCGGTTGCACGACGACCGTCGGCTAAACGCTACCGTGTGGCTCGTCCGCGCCGTCGCGGGACACGCGCAAAACACGCCGGAGCAGTCATCGCGCGCGTGGATGTGCTTCCGCCCACACCTCACGCAGCGTGTTGACGGTGACGAGCGTGTAGATCTGCGTCGTCGTCACGGACGCATGCCCCAACAACTCCTGCACGACGCGCACATCGGCGCCGCCGTCGAGCAGGTGGGTGGCGAAGGAATGGCGGAGTGTGTGCGGCGAGACGGGAGTCGCGATGCCTGCGCGTTCGGCCGCCGAGTGGAGTACCTGCCACGCGCTCTGCCGCGACAGTCGTCCGCCGCGTGCGTTCAGGAACAACGCCGGAGTCGATCGCTTGACCAATCCCGGCCGCCCGCGCACGAGGTACGCGTCGATCGCCTCGATGGCCGGACGTCCGACCGGGACCAGTCGCTGCTTGTCGCCCTTGCCGTGGAGCAACACCGAACGCGTCTCGGTGTCGATGTCGTCGACGTCGAGTCCGACGGCTTCCGAGATGCGCGCACCCGTCGAGTACAGCAATTCGAGAATTGCCTTGTCTCGCAATCCGCGCGGCGCATCGGGACCTCCGGTCGACGCCGAATCCAGAATGGCGACGACCTGCTCCACCGGGAGGGACTTCGGAAGACGCCTACTGGGTGCGGGCGGCTTCACCGCACTTGCGACGTCGGTCGTCACGAGTCCTTCGGCCGCTGCGAACTTGTGCAGACCGCGAACGGCGATGAGCGTCCGCGCAGCCGAACTCGCTGCGAGAGCGGGAAATTCGTCACTCCCACGTCGGAGGTCGACGACGAATTCGGCCACGTCCGTTTCGGCGACCTTCGCAAGATCGTCGATGCCGTGGTCGCCGAGGAACGCCTCGTACCGCCGCAGGTCGCGGCGGTACGAGGACAACGTGTTGGCGGCAGCACCGCGTTCGACCTCGAGGTGATCGACGTACGCCCCGATCTGCGCCGGCAGCACGTCGCTACCCGTGTGAGTTCTTCCGACGCTCGAACGTGGTCGGCAGATCCACCCATTCGGCGTCCGCAGGCCGGAGTGTCTTCGAGCCTGCCTTCGCTGCGGCGAGGGCAAGCACACCGGACACGGCCGACGCGTTGACGAACTCGCCCGCCAGGGCCCGCTCGACGGCTTCTTCCCATGGCACGTAAGCGAGTTCGATGTCGGCTTCCTCGTCCCTCGCTTCGGGACGGTCGACCTCGGACAGCCCTTCTGCCAAGAAGATTCGCACGCACTCGTCCGTGAAGCCGGGAGATGCCATGACGTCGACGAGTACGGACCACCGTTCGGCGGCGAGTCCCGTTTCCTCGGCGAGTTCGCGCTTGGCCGCATCGACGGGAGGCTCGTTCAGCTCGTCGAGCAGGCCTGCAGGGAGTTCCCAGAGTCGACGCCCGATCGGGTGACGGTACTGCTCGATCATCGCGATCCGGCCCTGATCGTCGAGCGCGACGATCGCGACGGCACCGTGATGTTCGACGACCTCACGCTCGGCGACGCGTCCGCCCGGCATCTGCACCTGATCCAAGCGCAGCGCCAGGATTGCGCCTTCGTAGACCGTCCTGGAGCCGGTCGTCTCGAACGCATGCCGTTCGGTCATCCGATGCTCTCGGCGGTAGCACCCGAAACCGGGAATTCGGAGTCCTCGGCCGCGGCGTCCTCACCGTGCACGTCGACGGGAAGTCGTTCTGCCGCTTTGTACTTCAGAGCCGCGTCGATCAGCGCCGCGAACAGCGGGTGCGGACGCGTCGGCCGGCTCTTGAGCTCCGGGTGCGCCTGCGTGCCGACGAAGAACGGGTGCTTCGACGCGGGCAGCTCGACGAACTCGACGAGATGGCCGTCGGGCGACGTGCCACTGAAGACCAAGCCGCTCTTGGAGATTCGATCGCGGTAGGTGTTGTTGACCTCGAAGCGATGGCGGTGACGCTCGGAAACGTCCGTCGAACCGTACGCACCTGCGACGACCGAACCCTTGATCAACTTCGCCGGGTACGCACCGAGGCGCATGGTGCCACCGAGGTCGGCTTCACCGGCGACGGCGTCCTCCTGGTCGGCCATCGTCGAGATGACGGGGTACTCGGTATCGGGCTCGAACTCCGCCGAATTGGCGTCGGTGAGGCCGACCGACCGGGCAGCTTCGATGACCATGCACTGCAGGCCGAGGCACAGTCCGAGCAGCGGCACCTTTCGTGTGCGCGCGAACTCGATGGCTCCGAGCTTGCCCTCGATGCCACGAATTCCGAATCCACCGGGAATCAGGACCGCGTCGACGTCACCCAGTGCAGCCTGAGCGCCCGCAGGCGTCTGGCACTCGTCGGAGGGCACCCACTTGATCTCCACCTTCGACCGGTGCGCGAAACCGCCGGCACGCAGCGCCTCGGTGACCGACAGGTACGCGTCGGGCAGGTCGACGTACTTGCCGACGAGGCCGACCCGCACGGTTTCGCGAGGCTCGTGCACACGCTCGAGCAGACCGCCCCACACCGTCCAGTCGACGTCGCGGAACGGCAGACCCAGCTTGCGGACGACGTAGGCGTCGAGACCTTCCTTGTGCAGGACCTTCGGGATGTCGTAGATCGACGGCGCGTCGGGCGTCGAGATGCATCCGTCGACGTCGACGTCGCACATCAGGGCGATCTTGTTCTTCAGGCCGGGGGTGACCTCGCGGTCGCACCGCAGGATGAGCGCGTCGGGCTGGATACCGATGCTGCGCAGAGCGGCGACGGAATGCTGCGTCGGCTTGGTCTTCAACTCACCCGACGGGGCGAGGAACGGAACGAGCGACACGTGCAGGAAGAACACGTTCTCGCGGCCGACGTCGTGGCGCACCTGCCGTGCGGCCTCGAGGAACGGCTGCGACTCGATGTCGCCGACGGTGCCACCGATCTCGGTGATGATCACGTCGGGCTGATGCCCCTGCAGATCCGGGCCGTTCATCGCGAGGATTCGGCTCTTGATCTCGTCGGTGATGTGCGGGATGACCTGGACCGTGTCGCCGAGGTACTCGCCGCGGCGTTCTTTCGCGATGACCGCCGAGTACACCTGGCCGGTGGTGACGTTCGCGAATCCGGACAGGTCGCGATCGAGGAAGCGCTCGTAGTGGCCGACGTCGAGGTCGGTTTCGGCACCGTCCTCGGTGACGAACACCTCGCCGTGCTGGAACGGGTTCATGGTGCCCGGATCCACGTTGAGATAGGGATCGAGCTTCTGCATGGTGACGCGAAGTCCGCGTGCTGTCAGTAGCTGGCCGAGGCTCGACGCCGTGAGGCCCTTGCCGAGCGAGGACGCGACGCCCCCGCTGACGAAGATGTGCTTGGTGTCAGATCGCGACTGAAGGCGTGACAATGATGCTCCCGTGACCAATCTGCAGGGCTTGCTCCTGCCAGAGAGCTGGCAAGAGAGGTATTACGTCCATAATGGGCCTGCTACCCACGGGTCTTCACGGTAACACCTGTCGGGTACATACCGCGAACGACGCGCGCGTCGGAGCGGTGCGAATCACCGTGCAGGCGCTCCGACGGTGACGGCCGTCGAGTTGGCTCCCGTGCCGTAGCGGCCCGCCGCGCCGTCCAACTGCTCCTGCAACGCGAGCGTGGTCGTGATGCGGCCTGCCTCGCGGTCGACGTTGTCGACTGTGCTGACGCCCGAGGACAGCGCCGCATCGGCGCGAACGACGGCTACCGCGCCGTTGCCCTCCGCAGCTCCGGTCCGGCCTGCGAGAACCGTCCCTGCTCCCCTGCCGTCGAGTCCGCCGGCGAAGCGGGCAACGATCGCACCGCGATTGCCGTCGTCCGAACCGGTGTTCCCGCCGGTGACGACGACAGCGAGCTGGGCCGGCGCGACAGCGCCGTTGTCGTACGCGATGAACCCGCCGCTGCGCAGCGTTTCGAGCGCCAAGGACAGCTCCTCGGGCGACGATTGCGGCTCCGCCGTCTGTGCGTTCAGGAGCAGCACCGAACCGAGCAGGTCACCTGCCATGCTCCCCTGATCGACGGCCCCGGTCCGCAGCTGCGTTCCGGCGGGCACGACATTGGTGAGTCTGGTGCGCAGGTCGTCGCCACTCGCGGCGGATACGAACGAATCCGTCAGCGACACACGCCCGGTGATCGCTGCACCCGCCGCCTCGATGGAGCGGGTGACTCCGTCGACGTCGCCTGGATCGGCGTCCGGCGTCGTGATGACGACGACGCTTCTCTGCGCCAACGCATCCCGAACCACACGCCCCGACACCGCGGCATCGAACCCGTCCGCAGAGTTGAGTTGTTCGCCGAGTTGGTTGTTGGTGCTCTGCAGCGAGTCGACCTGATCTTCGAGCCCCGTCTTGTCGTCCCGTAGGCCCGAGACGAGCCCGCTGGACAGCAGGCCGGAGCCGAGTACCACTCCGATCGCGAGAGCGATGAAGATCGCCGCGATCGAAATGGCATGTTGACGCATCGAAATCACGCGAGCAGCCCCTGAACCCAGAGGGCGAAGCTGTTCCACAGGTCGACGGCCCAGTCGAGAACCTCGGTGCCCATGTTCGACACCATCAGCGCGACGATGATCGCGACGAGCGCTGCGAGAACGACCAGCGCGACAGCGCCCCCGGACACGCGGCTGCGATACAGCGTCGCAACGGCTTTCGCGTCGACCAGTTTGGCGCCGACCTTGAGACGCGTCATGAACGCAGCCGGATTGGTGTTGCGTCGACCTCGATCGAAGAACTCGTCGAGGCTCGCCGGACTGCCGACGGTGACGATCAACGACGCGCCGTGGTGGTCGGCCAGCAGCAGCGCCAGATCGGCGGGAGCACCGGTCGCCGGGAACGTCATCGCCCCGATACCGAGATCCTGAATGCGTTCGAGACCGTTCGCGTGGCCGTCGGAATCCGCGGGAAGTACGACTTCGGCGCCGCACTTGAGCGTTTGCGCCGTGATCTCTTCCGGGTCGCCGACGATGAGGTCGGGCCGGTACCCCGCCTTCATCGCCGTGTCGGCGCCTGCACCGACACCGATGATGATCGGGGCGTACTCCTTGATGAACGGCTTCAAGGCTTTCAGATCTTCTGCGTGGCCGGGGCCGTCGGCGATGACGACGACGTGACGATCCTGCAGCACGATGTCGATGTCGGGAACGCCCACACCGTCGATGAGCAGCGGGCTCTCGGTTCGAATGAACTCGATGGTGTTGCCCGAGAACGCTTCCAGGTGATCGACCAGACCGGTCTTGGCCTCGATCATCCGGTCCGAGATCTCGGCTTCGCTCTGTTCCTCGCCTTTCGCGAGCCTGCGATCGCCGGTGTAGATACCGCCCTCGTTCAGGCGAATCTTCGTGCCGTCCTTGATCTTTTTGAAGACCTCGGTGCCCGCCGAGTCGATCAGCGTGATCCCGTTGGCAACGATCACCTCCGGTCCGAGATTCGGGTATCGACCCGAGATCGACGGCGACGCGTTGACGACCGCGAGGACGCCCGCGGCGACGAGTGCGTCGGCGGTCAGCCGGTCGAGGTCCAACTCGTCGAGCACGACGATGTCCCCGGGGCCTACCCGTTTCAGCAGTTTGGCGGTGTTGCGATCCACCCGGGCGATACCACTGATTCCGGGTAGCGAATCCTGACTTCGTGATAACAGAGCGGGCATCTTCATGGCACCCATGATGACCCCGACGTCACGCACCACGGCGGAGGCGCGCCGAAACAATTACCACACTGGCCACACGAGTACCAAGCCGTGGATCAGTTCTCTCGGTCCGCTCTGGCCGTCGCCAACAGCTCCTCCGCGTGTGCGCGTCCGGTCTCGGTGTCGTCCAGTCCGGCCAGCATGCGAGCCAGTTCGACGACGCGTTCCGACGACGACAACGACTTCACACCGCTGTTCGCAGCACCTTTTTTGGCGTCCGCTTTGTTCACGACGAGATGTGTGTCCGCGAACGCCGCCACCTGCGGAAGGTGGGTGACGACGATGACCTGATGCGTCCGCGCGAGTCTGGCCAGACGACGGCCCACCTCGACGGCAGCCCGGCCACCGACTCCGGCATCGACCTCGTCGAAGACCATCGTGGCGCCCTTGTCCGAGCCCGCGAGCACCACTTCGAGGGCGAGCATCACGCGTGACAGCTCACCGCCGGACGCACTCTTGCTGATCGGCAGAGCCTGAGCACCGTCGTGCGCGGACAGTTTGAATTCGACCTCGTCGACGCCACTCTGTCCGGCATGAAGCTCGGCGCCGTCGACGGTCAGGGGCGCGCTGTCGTTCGGTCCCGCCGGCATCGTGCGGAGATCGAGTTGCAGTTTGGCCTTGCCCATCGCGAGCCCGGCGAGTTCCGTACTGACGGCCTTGGCCAGTTTCGCGGCAGCCTTCGCGCGGGCCGCACTGAGTTTGCTTGCTGCAGCGGCGACTTCGGCTGCGGTCTCGTCGACGCGAGCGGACAGTTCGGCCAGCGCGTCCGCGGACACGTCGATCTTTCCGAGGCGCTCGCGTGCGTCGTCGGCCCATGCGATGACGCCGTCGACGTCCGCGGCGTACTTCCGCGTCAAGCCCTTCAACTCGGCCTGACGGTTCAGCAGCGTCTCGAGTGCGCTGGGATCCGACGGCAGGTCCGCCAAATACGAGGTGATGTCGGCTCCGACGTCGGTGACGACGGCCAACGCCTCGTTGAGCCGCGGCACGAGCTCCATGAGCACAGCGTCGTCGGCGGATTCCAGCCTGCTACGTGCTTCCCCGAGCAGGTGGAGGACGGACAACCCTTCGCCCGCGTCGTCTCCGGACAGTGCCGCACTGGCGTATTCGGCGGATTCGCGCAGCGAGTCGAGGTCGCCGAGGCGTCGGACATCGTTTGCGACGGTGATGTCCTCACCGGGTTCGGGTGCGACGGCGTCGATCTCCTGCAGTCCGAACTGAAGGCGATCGGCCTCCTGCGCCAGTTCGCGGCTGCGTTCGGTGCGGTCGAGGAGTTCCGTGCGAGCAGCGAGCCATGCGGAACGGGCGGAACGGTACTTCTTCAGCGGGCCCGAAACCGCGTCACCGGCGAAGCGGTCCAACGCGCCCAGCTGACGATCCGGTCGGAGCAGTCGCAGCTGATCGTTCTGGCCGTGAACGGTGAGCAGGGAGTCGGTGAATCCCGACAGCACGGACGCGGGCACACTGCGACCGCCGAGATGAGCGCGGGAGCGACCGTCGGCATTGACCGTGCGCAGCGCGATGATGGAATCGTCCTCGTCTCGTTGCGCGCCTGCCGATTCGAGCACCCGCTCGACCTCGTCGACCACCTGCGCCGACGCCGTCTCGGTACTGAAACGGCCCTCGACGACTGCACGATCGGCACCGAGCCGTACTCGACCTGCGTCGGCACGCGCGCCGGACAACAGATGCAGACTGGTGACGACCATCGTCTTACCCGCACCGGTCTCACCGGTCAGAACTGTCAGACCTTCGTGGAACTGGGCACTAGCCGAAGAAATGACACCGAGGCTGTCGATTCGAATCTCTTCGAGCATGGTTACCTCGCTCTCCCCCGCCATCCAGTGATGGGCAGTGCGAACTTCGTGACCATTCGATCGGCGAACGGCGCCGAGTCCAGGCGCACCCACTTGATGGGCGACGCGCCCCGCACGACTTCCACGCGCCCGCCCGCAGGCAGTTGCAGTGTTCGACGACCGTCGCAGAACACGACTCCGTCATGACTTCCGGCGACGGTCTCGACGGCGATGATCGACTCGGGGCTCGTGACCAGCGGCCGGGCGAACAAGGCGTGCGCGTTGCTCGGTATCACCAGAATTGCTTCGAGTTCCGGCCACACCACAGGCCCGCCGGCGGAGAACGCGTAGGCGGTCGATCCGGTCGGCGTCGAGATCAGAACCCCGTCGCATCCGAACGCGGACACCGGACGATCGTCGACTTCCAGGACGACCTCGAGAACGCCCAGGCGCGAACCGTTCTCGATACTGGCCTCGTTCAGAGCCCAACCACGGTCCACGACGCGTTCACCCGCCCGAACCACGATGTCGAGCGTCATCCGATCCTCGACGCGATAGTCACCGGTGACGACGCGAGCCAACGCATCCTCGAGATGGTCGGCCTCGGCTTCGGCCAGGAAACCGATGCGCCCGAGGTTGATTCCCAGCACCGGAATGTCCGCGGTCTTCGCCAGTTCGGCGGCGCGTAGGAACGTTCCGTCGCCGCCGAGCACGAGAACCAGTTCGCAGCCGACAGCGGCTTCGGGTCCGAATTCGACGACTCGGAGTTCGAGTTCGGACTCGAGGGAGTCGTCGCCCTTGTCACGGCCCGACGGCTCGATACGACTGGAATCGACCTCGTCGACGAGCACACGAAGCCGAATGTTGGCCTGCGACAGTACTTTTCCGACCCGACGGACGGTATCGGCGATGTCGGGACGGCCGGGATGCGCGACGAGCAGAATCTCTCGCACGGTGCTTGTCCCTCCCTCGGTTGTCACTGTGGGCCCTCCTCGACGGCACGTTCGACAAGGGCAACGATGTCGCGCTCCGTGTCGTCCGCTTGCTCGACAGTCTGCGATCGTAGCCACAGAAAGTACTCGACGTTGCCCGAGGGACCAGGAAGCGGACTTGCCGTCACGTCTCGAAGTGCCAGACCCAGATCGCGAGCGGTGTTCGCGACGTCGATCACCGACTCCGCACGCAACGCCGGGTCGCGGACGACACCGCCCGAACCGACGCGATCCTTGCCGACCTCGAACTGCGGCTTCACCATCAGCGCGAGATCGGCCCCGGGAACCACGCACGCGACGAACGCTGGTAGCACCAGCTTCAACGAGATGAACGACAGATCGGCGACGACGACCTCGACCCGTCCCCCGATGGTGTCGGCGTCGATGGACCGCACGTTGGTGCGATCGACGACCGTCACACGGTCGTCGGACTGTAGCCGCCACACCAATTGCCCGTATCCGACGTCGACCGCGACAACCTCGGCAGCATCCTTGCTCAGCAGAACGTCGGTGAACCCGCCGGTGGACGCACCCGCGTCGAGGCAGCGTTTGCCCGCAACCGAGAACCCGTTCTGCTCGAACACCTCGAGCGCGCCGAGGAGCTTGTGAGCACCGCGTGAGGCCCAGTTGACTTCGTTGTCCTCGGCGGACACCACGAGTGGAGTACCTGCCTCGACGGCAGTCGCCGGCTTCGTGGCCACCGTGCCTGCGATCTTGACTCGGCCTGCGTCGATCAGCTCTACGGCGTGTTCGCGTGACCGAGCCATCCCTCGACGCACGAGTTCGGCGTCGACACGTGCGCGTCGGGCCACGTCAGCTCTTGTCCACGGACGACAGCGCCTGCACGAGAACGTCGTGCGCGCGTTCGAGGATCTGCGCCTGAACCTTCAGATCCATCGGAGGTGCGTCACGATCCGGAAGCCGGTCCAGTAGCTGGTCGACCTCGGCTGCGACGGCACCGGGTTCGACCACGGGCGTGCTGACATCGTGCGGACGATGCTGACCTGGGAGTGGAATGGACGTGCTCATCGCCCACAACGCTATCCGATCGGGCCGACAGGTGTTCCAGCGCAGTACCGCGACGCGGGACGACGGGTCACGCCTCGAGTAGCGCGCGGAGCTCGTCCAATCCCGAGCCGACGACCTCGATCCTGTCCCAGTCTGTTGCCGACCACCCGACGGACGCGGCAGTGAGCAATCCGTCCAGGGTGTTCACCGCAGTGGTTCCGTCGTGCGAGACCGTCAGGACTCCGGCGCCGACGGATGCCGACCATCCCGGTTTCACGCCCACGGACGACGCTTCGGCAGGCTGGTTCAGCACGTCCAGGTCGAAGCCGATATGGGTGGGCCGCTCGGATTCGACCGCGCGAAGTGCGTCGACCGCGCTGCTGACGCCGGTGAGCACCAGTAGGGACGGGATCCCGGTCGCATGGGCGCCCGCGATGTCGGTGTCGAGGCGGTCACCGACGACCAGGGGCACCGACGCCGAACTCAGGCGGATCGCGTCGCGCATGATGGGCGACGCCGGCTTGCCTGCGACCTCCGGTTCGGCACCCGTAGCGGTACGCACAACCGCCACCATCGATCCGTTTCCGGGTGCGAATCCGCGTTCGGTGGGGAGCGTCGCATCCATGTTCGTCGCTACCCACAGGGCGCCGGACTGAATGGCGAACACCGCTTCGGCCAAGGCCTTCCAGCCGGTGTCGACGTTGTGTCCCTGAACGACGGCTACGGGCGATTGATCGGCCGACCGCACCGGCGTCAGACCGACGGTGGAGATCTCGTCGGCCAGTGCCTCGGTACCGACCACCATGACGGCATCTCCGGGGGTCAGCTTCTCGGCCAACATCCGCGCCGCGACCTGGGCACTGGTAACGACGAAATCCTCGGACGTGTCGAATCCGAGCGCGCGAAGGTGCTCGGCAACGTGCTTCGGTGAGCGACTTGCGTTGTTGGTGACGAAGTAGCGCTTCTCGGTTCCACCGCGCAACGCGTCGGCAGCTCCGACGACGGGCTTGTCGCCCTGGTAGACGGTACCGTCCAGGTCGAGAAGTAGGACGTCGTGCGCCGATCGCAGAGTTGTCACCGACCGTCACCCGACAGTTCTTCGACGCGCTCCTCGGCGTCCGTTTCCCCGTCGACATCCGCAGCCGCCGCGTTGAGGAACCACTTCACGCCCTCTTGCACACGGCCTGCAGCGACCAACGCATCGGCATAGACATAGAACAGCCGCGCAGCGGCCGTCCCCGACCGGGATGCGTCGAGGTCCGGCGTCTGCAGGGTGACGACGGCCTGGTCATACTGGTTCAGGTCCATACGAGCCCCCGCGACGACGATGCGGAGTTCCGACGCCTCGTCGCCCGTCAGCGCACGTGCTTCGTCACTACGCCCGAGTTCGATTGCGCGCTCGGGCCTGCCGAGCCCGCGCTCACAATCCGCCATGACTGCGAGGTGCCCCGGCCCGCCGGCCATGCGGCGAGCAGCGCGCAGTTCCGACAGCGCTTCCGCCCATTCGCCCGCGTGGTACGCGGTGATGCCGGCAGTCTCACGTACGACGGCAATCCGTCCCGCGCGCTGACGAGCGGCGCGTGCATGCTGCAACGCGAGCTGCGGATCGTCGTCGACCAGGCGGCTTGCCATCACGAGGTGGCGCGCCACGGCCGACGCGTTGTTCTTGTCCAGGCTCAGCAGATCGCGACGAACAGCCGGATCCAGCTCGCCGGGCTCGACCTCGTCGGGGAGATCGGGTTCGTCGGGACGGGGAGGGCGCCGATCGGCGGGGCCGCGCGCACCTCCGCGTCGATCGCCTGCGAATCCGCCTTCGCCTCCGCGGCGACGAGGGGGCCCGTCGTTCCGACGGGCGTCGGGACGTCCGCGTCCATCGCCGCGAGGAGCATCGGAGCGACCTGTGCCTTCAGCTCGACGAGAATCCCCGGAACGATTCCCTTCGCCCGAACGACCGCCGCTCGACCGGCCTCCGGTTCCGCCGCGTGGGTCCTGAGAACGGGAGGATCCGTTGCCGCGGAAGGAGCGGCGTTCGTTGCTGTCTTCCGGCACAGCAGTTCCTTTCGATCGAGCGGGTCGCTACCCATGAAATCAGACAGGCAGTAAGAAACGAAAAAAGGGGACCCAGTGGCTGGGTCCCCTTTTTCGAAAGATGCACGGCGGTGTCCTACTCTCCCACACCCTGTCGGGTGCAGTACCATCGGCGCTGGAGGGCTTAGCTTCCGGGTTCGGAATGGGACCGGGCGTTTCCCCTCCGCTATGGCCGCCGTAACTCTGTGA
>NZ_QGNK01000038.1:0-17574 GCF_003336925.1 Rhodococcus sp. Eu-32
CCTACTACAGCTTCGGCGGCTGGAAGAACAGCCTCTTCGGCGACACCCACGCCCACGGCACCGAAGGCATCCACTTCTTCACCCGCGGCAAAGCCATCACCAGCCGCTGGCTCGACCCCAGCCACGGCGGCATCAACCTCGGATTCCCCGAAAACAGCTGACACCCCCACGTGCGCGCGAATGTATAGCCCGCTATACATTCGCGCGCACGAGGCGTAGCCCTGGGGAGTAAGTTCGGTGAGTCGGCGGCATACACCGAACTCCGAGCCCTAGGGTAGTTCGCGATGAGAACGATTTTCCGGGCGGCAGCGGCCCTGACTGCTACGGCGCTGCTGTTCGCAGGCGGCGGACCGGCACTCGCTCAATCTCCGGTCCAGCCTCCGAACGAGACGACCACCACGCCGTTCACGACGCCGAACACCGACGACTGCCCGTACGCGGCGTCGCCTCCCCCGGCGATCGATCTGTCCGAAGTCCCCGCACCCGGCGATCCGACACCGGAGCCCCTTCCGGTTCCCGCGGAGGCAGTCGGCGGTGACGCTCTGGCCGCGTGCGGCACGATCACTCCCGACGGTGCAGGTCCGCTACCGGCCGACATCTCGGCGACCGGCTGGGTTCTGTCCGATCTCGACACCGGCGACGTCGTTGCCGCCAAGGATCCGCACGGACGCTATCGACCGGCGAGCACCATCAAGATCCTGCTCGCATTGGTCGCTCTCGACGAGCTCGACCCGAACACGACGATCGTCGCCTCCGCCGACGACGCCAATGCGGAGGGCAGCGCTGTCGGCATCGGAAAGAACGGCGTCTACACAAACTTCCAATTGATGCAGGGACTCGTCATGGCGTCGGGCAACGACGCGGCGCACGCTCTCGCTGCACAGATGGGCGGCGACGCGGCAACCGTCGCCAAGATGAACGCGAAAGCGAAAGAACTGGGCGCCCTCGATACGCGCACCGCGACGCCGTCAGGCCTGGACGGGCCCGGAATGTCCAGTTCTGCATACGATCTCGCCTTGTTCTTCCGGGAAGCGATGCGGAACCCGATGTTCGCGCAACTGATCTCGACGGAGACGGTCGAATTTCCTGGCTTTCCCAAGGACCCGACGATTCCCGACGATCAGGATCGCCCCGGCTTCACGTTATCCAACGACAACCAACTGCTCTACAACTACGAGGGAGCGCTGGGAGGGAAGACCGGCTACACCGACGACGCACGTCAGACGTTCGTCGGAGGCGCGGAACGCGGTGGCCGACGGCTCGCGGTCACGATCATGAAGGGCGACGTCCTGCCGATCCGCCCGTGGGAGCAGGCTGCTCGGCTTCTCGATTACGGATTCGCGACGGCTCCCGGCACCAGCGTCGGTGAGCTGGTCGACGCTAATTCGGTGGGCGCCGTGAGCAGTACGCGTCCGACGCCGCAGAGCCCGACCCTGGCTGCCCCACCTGACAACGCCACCCAGCGAGCCACCGCGGCGGACGACGGTGGCAGTGACACGACTGCGCTCCGCATCGGAATCGGCGTGGTCGGAGGCATCGTCGTCCTCGCCCTTTTGATCGGTGCGCGCCGACTCAATCGCCGACCGTGACGTTCAGCGTCGTCGGCCAAGGAACCCTCCCAGACCCACGACGGCAAGCGCACCCGCGCCGACCAGAGCGAGTCCGCCCTTGACCGTCGGTCCGTTGTTGACCTCGAGACGCGGTGCGATCACGGCCGAATCCGGCGGCGGAACGAACGCCAACGCCAACGCCTCCCGGGTCGTGGCCGCGAACGCGGTGGCGAACAGGATGAACCGCGACGTCGTGAAGACGAACACGAGCAGACCGATGATCGGGCCGAACACCACTCCCGCGGGACCGGACGTCACCGACGCGAGGTAGATGGCCGCGATCTGTTTGAAGATTTCGAATCCGACGGCTGCCAACAGGCCGCCCTTCAGGGCGCTGCGGAACGGAACGGGCTCGCGGGGCAGCCGCGAGATGACCCAGGTGAACACCAACCACGACGCAACGATGGCCAGAACCACCGACACGATTCGAAGGAAGACCCCGACGCCGGGCGCATTGTCGAGGTTGACGAGTTCGAGGATGCCACGCATGACGCCGCTGCCGTTCAGCGCCGACAGTCCCAACGACACCGCCGACGCGAGACCGAGCCCGAGCAGTGCAGCGAAGTCGCGCAGCTTGGTCGACAAGAATCCGCCCTGCTCGTGCGTCGACTCCCACATCGCGGTCAATGCGGCGCGCAGGTTGGCCACCCAGCCGAGTCCCGCGTACAGCGCACCGAGCAGACCGATGATGCCGACGCTGGTGCGCGACTCGATGGCCGTGTCGACGAGCGAATTGACCGTGTCGCCGAGGCTTCCCGGAATGTTGTCGGTGATCTGCTTGCGAATCTCGTCGAGCCACTCGGGATGGCCGACCAGCACGAAGCCGGCGACGGCGAACGCCACCATCAGTAGCGGGAACAATGCCAGGACGCTGAAATACGTCATCCCGGCGGCGTAGTAATCGCCCTTCTGAGACTGATAGCGCGACGCAGCACGCACCGTGTGGTCGAACCACGGCCACTTCGCACGACGCTCCGCAAGGATCGCTTGGAAGTCGGGAACGACAATCACCCTCTCGCTGTCAGGCCCTCACTGCCAACGAGCCCGCTGTCAGGAGAGCGGAGCCAGGAACCCCACCCGGTCGTACACCTGCGCCAACGTGCGTGACGCTACCTCTCGGGCCCGATCCGCACCGTCGGCGAGGATCTTGTCCAGTTCGGCAATATCGGACATATACCCGTCGACCCTAGCCTTAAGCGGCGTCACGAACTCGGTCAACACGTCCGCGGTGTCGGACTTGAGGTCGCCGTAACCCTTGCCGGCGTACCCCGCGACGAGCTCGTCGATCGTGCGATCCGACAGCGCAGACTGAATGACCAGAAGATTGCTGACGCCCGGCTTGGCAACCGGATCGAAGACGATGTCGCGTTCGTTGTCGGTGACCGCCGACCGCAACTTCTTCGCCGTCACCTTCGGATCGTCGAGGAGGTTGACGATGCCCGCCGGGTTGGACCCCGACTTGCTCATCTTCGCGGTGGGCTCCTGCAGGTCGAAGATCTTCGCGGTGCCCTTGATGATGTGCGCCTCGGGCACGAGGAACGTCTTCTTGAACCGAGTGTTGAAGCGCTGCGCCAGGTCACGCGTCAGTTCGAGGTGCTGACGCTGATCCTCGCCGACGGGCACGAGGTTGGGGCGGTAGAGCAGGATGTCGGCAGCCTGCAGGATCGGATACGTGAACAGACCGACGGTCGTCTGATCACGACCCTGCTTGACCGACTTGTCCTTGAACTGCGTCATCCGCCCTGCTTCACCGAAACCGGTGAGGCAGTTGAGGACCCACGCGAGCTGAGCATGTTCGGGAACCTGGCTCTGCACGAACAACGTCGAACGCGACGGATCGATGCCGACGGCCAGCAATTGCGCCGCCGCGATGCGGGTGCGCTGACGCAGGGCCTTGGGATCCTGCGGAACGGTGATGGCGTGCAGATCCGGGATGAAGTAGAACGCGTCGTAGTCTTCCTGCAACGCCACCCACTGACGCACGGCACCCAGGTAGTTGCCGAGGTGGAACGAGTCCGCCGTCGGCTGGATGCCGGACAGGACGCGCTGACGCGGTCCCTGTGGAGTGTCGGATTGTGCGGGAGAAGACATGGTCACGATCTTTTCACGTCCCGGCAAGCCGATTCTCAGCGGTACCGAACGGTGACGGGCGCATGATCGGACCACCGCTGGTCGTACGCGTCGGCACGTTCGGTGACGGCTTCCTTCGCACGTTCGGCGAGCGCGCGCGTCGCAAACTGGTAGTCGATGCGCCAGCCTGCGTCGTTGTCGAACGCCTTGCCGCGGTACGACCACCAGCTGTACGGCCCTTCGACGTCGGGGAGCAGCTGACGCACGACGTCGGTCCAGTGCGCGCCGTCCGCCAGCAGCGCAGAGACCCATTCGCGCTCCTCCGGGAGGAACCCGGAATTCTTACGGTTGGTCTTCCACGCCTTCAGGTCGTTCTCGGTGTGCGCGATGTTCCAGTCCCCACAGACGACGATGTCACGATCGGCCGACGTGGCTGCCGACGCCGCCGCGTCGAGATACGTGGCGAACGCCGCCATGAACCGTTCCTTCTCCTCCTGACGCTCGGTACCGACCTCGCCCGAGGGGAGATACAGACTCGCGACGGTGACGTCGTCGAAATCGGCTTCGATGTAGCGCCCGGACTCTGCGAACTCGGCAGCATTCGCATCGGCACCGATACCGACTCGGACGGAATCCGGTGCGGTGCGCGACAGGATCGCGACACCGTTGCGCCCCTTGGCCGACGGCTCGGCCGATGCCAGATGCCACCCGGCGTCGAGCGCCGGAGCCAGGGCCTTCGTGAGCTCGCCGTCGTTCGCGCGTGTTTCCTGCAGACAGATCACGTCTGCGTCGGTGGTCTCGAGCCACGGCAACATTCCCTTGCGGGCAGCAGCGCGGATTCCGTTGACATTGACAGTGGAAACGGTGAACGGGGAGTCAGTCACGTCCCGCACCGTAGCGGAGACCACCGACAGACCGGCAATCGCGAACGTCGTCCAGACGTCGATCCCGTCGGCTTTCCCTGTGAAAGACCCTCACCGTATCGACGGGCATGGAAGAACCGGGCGCCCGTCCAGAACGGTGCGCGCACGGGAGTCGGCGACGTTCCATTCGTTCCAACGTCGAGGCTCGACGCGCGGCAGGACGCAACTGCGGTACGGCTCGGGCAGACGATCGAGTTCGCCCGCCGCGTCGGTGGACAGACCGGCGAGGTAGCGCGTGTCGATCTTGCCGGTCTCTTCGAACCGGTCGACGTTGTGCCGAGCGATGTACGCGTCGGGGTTCAGCAGCGCCAACCCGAGGACGGCCGCGACGACGGCGACACCCACGGCGCGTGGCAGCCAGCGGCCCGACATGGACACACCCGCGATCAGCACCAGAACGAACACGACACCCAGCAGTAACTCGACCGCGGTGACGAACAGCCGCAACGTGGTGTAGCCGTACTGCTCCTCGTACAGCGACATCCGGTGCAATGCGGAGGCAACGACGACGAGCGACAGCAGACACAGCGCACCGAGAAGTACCCGCAACACGACGCGATCGCGTCGAGTCTCGCGCGACGCCTTCCGAACGGTGACTGCCAGAACCAGCAGCGTCAGTCCCGTCACGGTGAGCAGCTGCCAGAAGCCCTGTCTGGCGTACTCGGCGTTGGTCAATCCGTCGGTGACGAGCACGTGCTCTTGTCCCCCGAACAACGTAGCCGCCTGTACCGCGACGAACACACAGAACACGGCGACGAGCGCGCCGAGAGGAATTGCCCACTCCCACAGCCGAACACGCGAGCGCGGTTCGCGGGCGAAAACATCGAACCGTGGCGGATGTCCGACGACGTACGCAGCCGTCAGCGCAGCGAGCGTCACGAGTACGAACAGCACGACTCGCGCGACGACGACGTCGGATCGCCACCGTGGTGTCACGGCGTCGACCGCCCGCGCGAACACCGGGTCCGCTCCGGCGAACAAGGTCACGAACACGACGACGAGCACAGCCGTCGTCGCGAGAACTGCCACGACCCGACCTGCACGTAGCTCGCCGGCCCGCACGTCTCTGGCACCTCGCGAGCACCACCGGTACAGCCGCGCCGGCACGAAGAGCGGTACGAGCGCGCCGAGTGCGAGACCGATCCACGTACGCCCGCGGCACGCGACGGCGCCTGCGACGATCACGGCCAGCCACAGCGACAGCGTCACCAGCCACTCGGACGTCCGGAACGACGCGACCGAGACGAGCGCGAGTACTGCCGCTGCTCCGGCAACGCCCCACGCGGTCGGACGACGTCGCGCTGCGACGAGCACGACGCCGGTGACGGCTACGGCCGTGAGCTGATAGCCGATGCCTGGGGCGCCCAAGAGAATTGCCCCTGCGACACCCGCGGCGATTGCCGCCAGCAGCACACGGGGCGACGCCGCGCGATAGGCCCGCCTGGGCCAGACGCGCGGGGGCCACAACGATTCCATGGGTGCACGGGTGACAGCTTTCGGTTCGACGTCGACGATCACGGCACGACCTTTCTGTTTCGGGCACGACGAGATGAACGCAGGAGCCCTGCGTCGGATTCGGAGAACTGTTGGCGTATAGAGAGATTCAGGCGTGTGGGACGGTGACGCGAATGCGGCACCCAGGACTGTGGTCGAGAACCTCGATCGTCCCGCCGTGCAGTTCCGTAGCCCATCGAGCGATAGCGAGCCCGAGACCGGTGCTGCCGTCGGTTGCGCCACCCCGGGTGAATCGGTCGAACACCGAAAGTCGTTCCTCGGGTGCGATTCCGGGGCCGGCGTCGGCAACCTCGAGGTGCAGCCCGGCTGACGTCGCGCGTGCGGACACCGTCACCTCCGACCCTGCCGGTGCGTGCCGGACCGCGTTCTCGACGAGATTGGTGACAACCTGCGTCAGCCTGGATCTGTCGGCCGTCACGGTCAGGTCAGCAGGATCGACATCGGCACGTACACAGGCATATTCGACGGTCACCTCGTCGAGAAAGGAGCCGACGGCGAAGGACTCGGGGCGCAGCGGCAGCACTCCCCCTTCGAGCCGAGACAGGTCCAACAGCTCGGTCACCAGATCGCCGAGCCGCTCGGTCTGCCGCAGCGCGAGCTCCAACGACGTTCGGTCGGGCACGGTGACGCCGTCGACCATGTTCTCCAGCACGGCTCGCAAAGCGGCGATCGGTGTCTTGAGTTCGTGCGAGACGTTGCCGATCAGTTCTCGTCGATACGTATCGGCAGCTTCGAGATCGTGGGACATGGTGTTGAACGCCGCCGCGAGCTGTCCGACCTCGTCGCGTGACGTGGCACGCACCCGCGTCGAATAGTCCCCGCGGGCCATGGCTTTCGCGGCCGACGTCATCTCACGCAACGGCGACGTCATGCCGTGCGCCAGCACCTGCACCGCAACCAACGACATGACCAGCGCCGCCACGAGGGCATACCTGAACTGCCATCCCGCGCCGATCCAGAACACGACGCTGGCGACGACCAACACGACGCCGACGATCAGCGAGACCTTGAGTTTGAACGAGGTCAGTGCGTCGAGCGGCCGCGGAATAGTGCGCGTCATCGCGGCACGTCCAACGCATACCCGACGCCGTGGACGGTTCGGATCATGTCGCCACCGATCTTGCGACGCAACGCTTTGACGTGACTGTCGACGGTTCGGCTGCTGGCGGAATCTCCCCAACCCCACAGTTCGGCGAGCAACGTCTCGCGGGTCACGGCCGCACCCGGACGATGGGACAGAAACGCAAGAATGTCGAATTCGGTACGCGTCAAATGTATTTCGTCGCTCCCATGGCACACGCGCCGAGCCTGGTGGTCGATTCGAATGGGGCCGAACGACAGAGCCGTCGCCGACGCGTTTCGGTTCGCGCGACGCACGAGTGCGTGAACCCGAGCGACGAGTTCTCGCATGCTGAACGGTTTGGACAGGTAGTCGTCGGCGCCGACACCGAGCCCGACGAGCATGTCGGTCTCGTCGGACTTCGCGGTGAGCATCAGCACCGGTACGGGACGGTCGGCCTGAATACGCCTGCACACCTCGAGCCCGTCGAACCCCGGAAGCATGACGTCGAGAACCACCACGTCGGGATCGACGCGCGCACATACCTGCACGGCCGACGGCCCGTCCGCGGCCGTCACGACGTCGAAGCCCTCGCCGCGCAGGCGTGCCGCGAGCGCGTCGGAGATCGTCGGTTCGTCGTCGACGACGAGCACGGTGCGGTTCATGTTCACGACACTAGAGGGCCGTCATGGAGGAGTTCGGCAGGAAATGTGGAGGTTCCGTGAAGATCGACACCACGCGATTCGTTAGGGTCGGCTACCCTTAGCCGTCATTCATCCTCCGAAAGGGACCTCGATGGTCGAATTCCCCCGTTCGTTCCAGATCGCCACCGTTGCCTTCGCGGCTGCGCTGGTGCTGTCCGCGTGCTCGACCCCGTCCGACGACGGTGAAGCCGACGCGACGGCCGCCGGCAACGGCGCCTTCCCGGTCACCGTCGAGCACGCGTTCGGTGACACGACGGTCGCCGCCGAGCCGACGCGCGTCGTCGTCGCCGGGTACACCGAGCAGGACACGGTGCTCGCCCTCGGCGTGACACCAGTCGCCGTCACCGAGTGGTACGGCGAACAGCCCTATGCGACGTGGCCGTGGGCGCAGGAAGCACTGGGCGACGCGACGCCCGAGGTCCTCAGTGCCGACGACGGCTTCCAGTACGAACGCATCGTCGCCCTGGACCCGGACCTGATCATCGCAACCAACGCCGGACTCGACCGCGACAGCTACGACAAACTGTCCGAGATCGCACCGACGATCGCGCACTCGGGCCAGTACACGCAGTACTTCGAACCGTGGGACGTTCAGGCTCGCAACATCGGCAAGGCGCTGGGCAAGGCGAACGAGGTCGACCAGCAGATCGACGCCGTCGAGCAGAAGTTCGAGGCCGCCAGGGCCGAGCACCCCGAGTTCGTGGGAACCAAGGCGATCTTCCTGCAGAACGCGTTCTACGACGGCGCAGCCATCGCGTACCAGAACGGACTCAGCACGGACTTCCTGACGGACCTCGGGTTCGTCGTCCCGTCGGAGATCGATCGATACGCACCACCGGAAGGCGGCGGTCAGGCCGCCATCCCGCTGGAGAACCTGTCGGTGCTCGACACCGCGGACGTGCTGCTGTGGGGAACCGAGAAGCCGGAGGATCGCACCGCGCTGGAGCAGGAGCCCGTGTACCGAAACCTCGATGCCGTCGAGGAGGACAAGTTGGTCTTCACCGACGGCATCACAGCGGGGGCGATCTACTTCACGTCGTTGCTGAGCTTGCCGTACGTGGTCGACAAGTTGACGCCCGCATTCGCGAGCACGCTTGCCGGGGACGGCGCGGCCACGACCAGCAGTTAGCCCCGCGGGCGACGCTAAGCAGCTGCGGAACCATCCGCGCGCACAGCCTTGGCGTCGTCACGGCGCTGCATCCACATCGCGGTGGCGAGGACGCCGAGTCCGGCCACCGCGAGGATCGCACCCGCAGCGGCGGGCGCGGTGTACCCGAACCCGGCCGCGATGACCGCGCCGCCGAGCGCGGCACCGATGGCGTTCGCGAGATTGAACGCAGCGTGGTTCAGCGACGCCGCCAACGTCTGAGCATCGTCGGCGACATCCATCAGCCGAGTCTGCAGACCCGGGATGACCGAGGAACCCGACGCACCGATGAGGAACAACAGAACGAGCGCGGTGACCGAGTTGTGCGAGGCGATCACGAACAGCGCGAGGAACACGGCCATGGCAGAAATCGAGACGAACGTACCGCGCAGTTGCAGCTTGTCCGCGATCCAACCGCCGAAGTAGTTTCCGGCGATCATGCCGAGTCCGTAGATCATCAGTGCTACCGGGACGAGCCCCTTGGCCAGGCCCGAGACGTCGGTGAGCGTCGACGCGATGTACGTGTACACCGCGAACATTCCACCGAATCCGACCATGCCGACGAGCAGTGTCATCCAGACCTGGACGCGCCGGAGTGCACCCAACTCGGTGATCGGGTTCGTCGTCGGCATTCCGTCCAGACGCGGCATCCACATGATCAGCGCCGTGACCGTGAGCGCACCGATGACGGCGACGACGGCGAAAGCACTGCGCCATCCGAGGCTCTGGCCGAGCCACGTCGCCGCGGGCACGCCGACGACGTTCGCGATGGACAGTCCCATCATGACCATGGCTACGGCTTTCGCGCGCTTGCCGGGCTCCGCGAGATGCGCGGCCACGAGCGCGGCGATACCGAAGTACGCGCCGTGCGGGAGTCCGGCGACGAACCGCGATGCGACCAACTCGTGGAAGCTCGGCGCGAACACCGTGCCGAGGTTGCCGAGCGTGAACGCGGCCATCAGCAGGATGAGCAGAAGCCTTCGCGGAACACGTGCGGCCAGCGTGGCGATCGCAGGAGCTCCGACGACGACACCCAACGCGTACGCAGAGATCATGTGGCCGGCGGACGGCTCGGAAATTCCCATCGACGACGCGACGTCCGGCAGCAGACCCATCGATGCGAACTCGGTGGTTCCGATGCCGAAACCGCCGATCGACAACGCCACCATCGCGAGCCGTCTACTCGTGGAGTGCGGCCGCTTCTCGGTACTCAGGCCGTGAGACACCTTCGAACGCACGGCGCCGACATTCTTGGCGAGGGCGGAATCGGTGACAGACACAGCAGAACGACCTTGTCTCGAGAGGGGGAACGGAAGCATGAAGAAGGGACGGACCCTGGAGGGAACGTCCCTGCGATCCATTGTCGTCCCGCACGCAACGGATTTTCTTCCTGATCGGCGGTGATTGTGCTCACGAGACACTTATCCGCAGGTCACAGTGCACGATTTCGGAGTTCCGACGTCGCTATTCCTCCCGCCCGGGCGCACCGCTAGGATTCCAGCAGGTCATGAGCGCCAGCATCGAGCCCCGGCTTGCTGGCCGGCAACCCTCCAACCGCGGTGGGGTGCTCCGGGTGAAGACCTGGTTACTCGGTTGCAGAACGCAACCGAAGAACAAGCGCGGGTCCGCAGGACGGTCTCAGGCCGACTCGGCGGGCCCACTGACCGGGCACGACTGGCCAGACGGGCACGACTGGACCGCGAAGGCCCCCGAGGAGGTTTGCATGTGTTGTTGTCTCGATAGGCCCCGCCCGGCCCTCGCATGCGAGTGCCGTTTCGAATTCTGCACATCCTTCGAAGACGGAGTATTCACGACATGACCGAGAACAACCCCGACGTAGTCGACGCCGCAGGCGCCCCGATCGAGGATCCGACCGCGTCCTGGAGTTTCGAGACCAAGCAGATTCACGTCGGCCAGAGCGCCGACGGAGTCACCCGTGCGCGTGCTCTGCCGATCTACCAGACCACGTCGTACACGTTCGAGAACACCGACCACGCCGCCGCACTGTTCGGACTCGCCGAACCCGGCAACATCTACACCCGCATCATGAATCCGACGCAGGACGCCGTCGAGCAGCGCATCGCCGCGCTCGAAGGTGGCGTCGCCGCACTGCTGCTGTCGTCGGGACAGGCCGCCGAAACGCTCGCCATTCTCAACCTCGCCGAGGCAGGCGACCACATCGTCTCCAGTCCGCGACTGTACGGCGGCACGTACAACCTCTTCCACTACACACTGCCCAAGCTCGGCATCGAGGTCTCCTTCGTCGAGAACCCCGACGACCTCGAACAGTGGAAGGCCGCGATCAAGCCGAACACCAAGGCCTTCTACGGCGAGACCATCTCGAACCCGAAGAACGACATCTTCGACATTCCCGGTGTCGCCGAGGTTGCACACGCCAGCGGGATTCCGCTGATCGTCGACAACACGGTCGCCACCCCGTACCTCATCCAGCCGTTGACGTTGGGCGCCGACATCGTCGTGCACTCGGCGACGAAGTACCTGGGAGGCCACGGAACCGCGATCGCAGGCGTCATCGTCGACGGCGGCACGTTCGACTGGACGCAGGGCCGTCACCCGAATTTCACGACGCCCGATCCGAGCTACCACGGCGTCGTGTTCGCCGAACTCGGTGCGCCTGCCTACGCGCTCAAGGCTCGTGTGCAGCTGCTCCGCGACATCGGCGCGGCCGTGTCCCCGTTCAACGCCTTCCTCATCAGCCAGGGACTCGAAACGCTCAGCCTGCGTATCGAGCGCCACGTCGAGAACGCGCAGAAGGTCGCCGCGTTCCTCGAAGCACGCGAGGACGTCTCCAGCGTCGGCTATGCGGGTCTTCCGTCCTCACCGTGGTACGAGCGAGGACAGAAGCTGGCACCCAAGGGACAGGGCGCGATCGTGTCGTTCGAACTGACCGGCGGCGTGGACGCGGGCAAGAAGTTCGTCGACGCGCTGAGCCTCCACAGCCATGTCGCTAACATCGGGGACGTGCGTTCACTAGTCATCCATCCCGCGTCGACCACTCATTCGCAGTTGACTCCGGAGGAGCAGCTCGCCTCCGGCGTCACTCCCGGCCTGGTCAGGCTCGCAGTGGGCATCGAGGGAATCGACGACATTCTCGCCGATCTCGAACGCGGTTTCGCAGCGGCGGCGTCTTGACCATCAGCTCCGTGCACGACGC
This sequence comes from Rhodococcus sp. Eu-32, assembly GCF_003336925.1. Taxonomy (NCBI): domain Bacteria; kingdom Bacillati; phylum Actinomycetota; class Actinomycetes; order Mycobacteriales; family Nocardiaceae; genus Rhodococcus; species Rhodococcus sp. Eu-32. Next base: position 12,205 of record NZ_QGNK01000038.1, read on the forward strand.
CCTGTCGGCCGCAGGATTTCCTGCGGCCGACGGGCGGCTCGGCCATGTCGACATAGGTGACCTCGAACTCGAAAGCGGCGCGACGCTGCGCGGTGTGACGATCGGGCTGCAGCGGTGGGGCACCATCTCGCCCGCTCGCGACAACGTGGTGCTCGTCGAGCACGCGCTGACCGGTGATTCGCACGTGTCCGGCCCTCCCGACGACGCCCACGCGCTGGCGGGGTGGTGGGACGGAATGATCGGCCCCGGCGCACCCGTCGACACCGACGAGTGGTGCGTCGTCGCCACCAATGTTCTCGGTGGGTGCGGCGGCACGACGGGTCCGTCGTCGATCGCACCGGACGGCAAGCCCTACGGCAGCCGATTCCCGGAGATCTCCATCCGCGATCAGGTCGCCGCCGAAGCTGCACTCGCGGATGCCCTGGGCATCGAGCGTTTCGCTGCCGTCGTCGGCGGCTCGATGGGCGGGATGCGCACGCTCGAATGGATCGTCGAATACCCCGAACGTGTTGCCGCCGCGCTGGTTCTGGCCGTCGGCGCTCGCGCGACGGCAGATCAGATCGGCACCCAGACCACACAGATCGCGGCCATCATGTCCGATCCCGACTGGCAGGGTGGTGACTACTACGGCACCGGCAAGGCTCCGCTCACCGGCCTCGGCATCGCACGCCGGATCGCCCACCTGACGTACCGCACGGAGAGCGAGCTCGATCTACGCTTCTCGAATTCGCCTCAGGCGGAAGAGGATCCGTGGAACGGCGGTCGCTACGCGATCGAAAGTTACCTCCAGCACCAGGCCACGAAGCTGGTCGGCCGTTTCGACGCGGGAACCTACGTGCTGCTCAGCGAGGCGATGAACCGCCACGACATCGGCCGTGGCCGCGGCGGAGTCGAAGCCGCGCTGGCTCGCGCGACCGTGCCGACGATCGTCGGCGGTGTCGACTCCGACCGGCTCTACCCGCTGCGCCAGCAGAAGGAGATCGCACGGGGACTGCCGAACTGCAGCGGCCTCGAAGTAATCCAGTCACGCGACGGCCACGACGGCTTCCTCACGGAGGCAGGAGCCGTGGCGAAACTGCTCGGCGAGACGATGGACCAGGCACGACAGAACCGCAGCGCCGACAACTGAGCGGCGGGCGGTCAGTCGGTGCCCAGAGGATCGATGGAGGCGGAGAGAAACACGATGGCTCCGCCCACCAACGCCAGTGCGGCGACGTCGAATCCGCGGCTGCGCACCTGAAGCAAGCCGACGCGGTTCTCCGGTAGACACAGGCGGAAGCCCGCCGCCAGGATGGTCGCCACACCGAGGACGAACGCGCCGCGCCGCCACCGGTCCGCGAGGACCAGCGCCAGCGCGGCGAGGATGACGAGCAGCACCACCAGCAACGGAAGGTTCTTGCGGATCCGCTCGCCCATCGGATCAGACCGCCGCGGTCGTCGCGTGCATCTGCTCGGCCCGTTCGACGACATTGGCCAGCAGGAACGCACGCGTCAGCGGTCCGACGCCACCCGGGTTGGGAGACAGGAAGCCCGCCACCTCGGCGACATCGGCGGCGACGTCGCCGCGCAGTCCCTCGTCCGTGCGTGTGACGCCGACGTCGAGAACGGCTGCACCGGGCTTGACCATGTCGGCGGTGACGATCCCCGGGACACCCGCGGCTGCGATGACGATGTCGGCACGACGAACCTCGGCGGCCAGATCCTTGGTCCCGGTGTGGCACAGAGTCACCGTCGAATTCTCGGATTTGCGAGTCAGCAGCAGGCCGATCGGGCGACCGACCGTGACACCGCGACCGATCACGACGGCGTGCGCGCCGTTCAGCTCGACGTCGCAGCGACGCAGCAGGTGCACGATGCCGCGCGGGGTGCACGGAAGCGCCGCTTCCTTGCCCAGCACGAGGCGTCCCAGGTTGATGGGGTGCAGGCCGTCGGCGTCCTTCGACGGATCGATGCGCTCGAGCGCTGCGTTCTCGTCGAGGTGCTTCGGCAGCGGCAACTGCACGATGTAGCCGGTGCACTCGGGGTTCGCGTTCAGCTCGTCGATGACGGCTTCGAGATCTGCCTGCGAGATGTCGGCCGGAAGGTCGCGGCGGATCGACGTGATGCCGACCTTCGCGCAGTCGCTGTGCTTGCCGCGCACGTAGGCGGCCGAGCCCGGGTCGTCGCCCACCAGAACGGTGGCCAACCCGGGCACGACGCCGCGCTCACGCAGAGCCGTCACACGCTGGGTCAGGTCGACGAAGATCTCGTCGCGGGTCGCCTTGCCGTCAAGAATTCTCGCAGTCACGGCTGCCATTGTTCCAGGCGACGCCGAACCCGTGTAGTCAACCCTCGACGGACAATCCGTGCGCCTGGGCGTACGCGACGGCCTGCGTCAACTCGATGCGCGCGCTTGTCACGACGGCGGCGACCCACAGGTTCGCGTCGACCCGCGCGCCTCGGAGGTCTGCCTCCTGCAGTTTCGCGCCCGTGGCCCGAGCGCCGGACAGGTCGGCCGACCGCAGGACGGCCTTGCGCAGATCGGTGTTGACGAGATTGGCCTCGGCCAAGCGACAACCCGTCAGGTCCATGCCGCGCATGTCCGCTCCCCCGAGCCCGACGAGCGTGAAATCGACCTCGTCGAACGTCGACGGGCGCATCCGCGAATCGACGAACGTCGACCCGATCAGCGTCGAATTGCGAAACGCACTGTGCTGCAAGTTCGTTCGAGTGAACGTGCACGACCGGAAAGCGGTGTTCACGTGGACCGACTCGGTCATGTCCGTCCCGGTGAAGTCGCATTCGGTGAACACCACCGACGACGTCTTCACGCCGCTGAGGTCGGCATCGCGGAACGTGCACGAGACGTACTGCCGGTCCGTCCACTGCTGCTGGTCGAGTCGCGCGTCGGAGAAGTCCTCGCCGATGATCTGTTCGCCGTCCACCTGCTCCATCCTTGCGGTCCCGCTAGTGGCAGAGTGAACCGGGTGTTTCGACTCATGTTCTTCGAGCCCCGCATCCCACAGAACACCGGCAACGCGATCCGCCTGGTGGCCGGGACCGGGTGCGAACTGCACCTCGTGGAGCCCCTCGGCTTCGACATGTCCGAGCCGAAGCTCAAACGCGCAGGCCTCGACTACCACGACCTCGCGTCGGTCACCGTGCACGAGAACCTCGCCGCCGCCTGGGATGCATTGGCACCCGAACGCGTCTACGCCTACACCGCACATACGACGCGTTTCCACACCGACGTCGCGTACCAACCCGGGGACGTACTGCTGTTCGGGCCGGAACCGACGGGACTTCCCGACGAGGTACTGGACGATCCCCGAGTCACCGACAAGCTACGCATTCCCATGATCGCCGGCCGCCGATCGCTCAACCTCGCCAACTCTGCGGCGGTCGTCATGTACGAGGCGTGGAGGCAACACGGGTTCGACGGCGCGGTCTAGGTATCAGGTGTCGCTCGGGTCCGGTTCGGGCTCGGTCGCAGGCTCCGTGTCCGACGTCTTCCTCGCGGTCCCTCGAATCGCCCGGACGACCCCGTAGACGACCCCGGCCGCGATCGCGAGCGCCCCGATCCACGGGATCGCGCGTCCCAGCGCGACGACGCCGTCGGCCATCGCGTCCAGCAGCGAATGCCAACCCGCGACGAGACCGTCCCAGAACGAATCGGGTCCAGGAGACGGCGTCGCATCGTCGGTGGTGAATTGGATTGTGATGGTGGACAAATCGACTTGGTCCGCAAGGTAGTTCTTCTGTGACGTGAGACTGTCCAGTTCGCCCTGCCTGCTCGACAGCGCGGACTCCGCTTCGATCAGATCCGCAGTGGTGGTCGCGCCGGCAATCAGCCCCTTCAGCCGATCGACGGACGCCTGCAGCGCACCGATGCGCGCATCGAGGTCCTGGTACTGCATGGTGACGTCGTCGCGCGAAACACTGACGGACGTCACCTTCCCGAGCCCCTCGATGCGGTCGAGGGTGCCGGTCAATTCGTCGGCAGGGATACGTGCGGTGATGGAACTGCTCGCCGTCGAATTGTCCGTCGCGGGATTCTCGGACCGATTGTCGACGCGTCCGCCCACCTCTTCGACGACGGACGTCGCGTCCCGTGCCGCTGCGATCGGATCGACCGCGGTGATGTAAACCTGGCCCGTCACAACCTCTTTGCGCTCCGACGAGTCCGGCGAACCGGGCGCCTGATCCCGCGCCGCGGTTCCCGATTCGGGCGCAAGCGCCACGCCCGGTTGCGAATAGGACTCTTCGGGCGCCGGGGCTCCGGAGGTCCCGTCCGATCCACTGCATCCCACGACGAGAAACAACGATCCGACCAGGGCGGCAACCAGGCTGCGCGTCATCCCAGGATGGTAGATCAGCGTGGCCCATCGGCGGGGAGTACCGAATCGTTACAGCCATAGGGATATCTCACTGATGACCTGAGCGCGGAACCGGGGTACGGTGTCCCGCACCGACCCATTTCGTTTCGTGAAGGAGCCTCCTGTTGTTCTCCGCTTCCACCGTTTTTTCTTCGCTCCGTCGCACGTCTCAGGAGAGCTCTTCAGCTCGGTTCGGTAGTCGAATCTCGCGCACGGCAGCACTTTTCGCTGTCGGTGGTTCAGTCGCCGCAGCCGGTTTCCTCGGAGCAGGCACCGCAGCTGCTGCTCCGGTGAGCTGTGTGTCGCCTCCCGCCGCCAACGACATTCGAGTCGACGGCACCGCCAGCTGCGGCGCGACATCCACCGGCCCCGGCATCGCGAACGCAGGCGCCGCAGAGAGCGGCACCGCGGTCAGCGTCACCGACGGTCCGGGCGCAACCACCACCTACGCCAACGGATTCGGAACGGCGCTCGGTGCATCGAAGAACGCGGGCACCGCCTACGCATGGGCTCTCGGCGGAGGCATCGCGCACTCCTGGGCCGACGAGGGCGCGACGACGGTCGCCGTCGCGGGCTGGGGCTCGGGGGCGACAGCAGAAGCTGCAGGCGTCGACTGCGTCGGACCGCTGTCGATGGCTCTGAACCTGAAGACCGGACAGTTCTGCATGCTCGGAAACTGACTTATTTTCTCGGGCGTCGAATCCCGTCACCGCCTTCGGTGACGGGATTCGCTGTTTCTACGACCTTGGGTAGTACCTGAGGCCACGCCGGTTTAGGATTGACGCACTCGCGTCGTCAGGAGGATCAGTGACTGCCCTAGCGCCTAGGCCGACTCCCGCTGTGGAAGCGGCACGGCCGTTTCCGCCGCGGATGGGACCGAAGGGTTCATTCATTCACAAGGCGGTGACGACGACTGATCCCAAGGTGTTGGGGATCATGTACATCGCGACGTCGATCGCGTTCTTCTTGGTCGGCGGGTTGATGGCGTTGTTGATGCGCGCCGAGTTGGCTGTGC
>NZ_QGNK01000039.1:0-14196 GCF_003336925.1 Rhodococcus sp. Eu-32
CGTTCAACGTCCCCATCATCACCCTCGTCGACGTCCCCGGCTTCCTCCCCGGCACCGGGCAAGAGTTCAACGGCATCATCCGCCGCGGCGCGAAACTGCTCTACGCCTACGGTGAAGCCACGGTCGGAAAGATCACCGTCATCACCCGCAAAGCCTACGGCGGCGCCTACGACGTCATGGGCTCCAAGCACATGGGCGCCGACGTCAACCTCGCCTGGCCCACCGCCCAGATCGCCGTCATGGGCGCCTCCGGCGCCGTCGGCTTCGTCTACCGCAAACAGCTGTTGGAAGCGGCGAAGAACGGCGAAGATGTCGACGCGCTGCGCCTGAAGCTGCAGCAGGAATACGAAGACACCCTCGTCAACCCGTACGTCGCAGCCGAACGCGGCTACCTCGACGCCGTTATCCCACCGAGCCACACCCGCGGTCAGATCGTCTCCGCACTGCGTCTGCTCGAACGCAAACAGGTCACCCTGCCCCCCAAGAAGCACGGAAACATCCCGCTATGAGCGAGAACACCACAGAGGCCACCGATGCACAGGCTGTACAGGAGGTGCAGGCGGCTATCCGCGTCGTGAAGGGCAATCCTTCCGATCAGGAGATCGCAGCGCTCGTGACGGTTCTGGCCGCGGCCGCCGGGTCGTCGACACCACCGGCGGACACTCGTCCGCGCGAGCTGTGGGGCACGCCCGCGTCGATGCATCGGACGTTCGGACCGTTCTCTCCGTACTCGTACGCGGCGTCGCAGCGGTACTGACCGCAGTGACGCGTTTCGTACTGGCATCGGCGTCGCCCGCACGCCTGGAGGTACTCCGGCATGCGGGCGTCGAGCCGGTCGTCCGTGTGTCGGGCGTCGACGAAGATGCGCTGACGGCCGAGCTCGGTGACGATCCTGCACCCGACGACGTCGTGGTGACGTTGGCGCGCGCGAAAGCCGAGGCCGTCCTCGAGGAATTCGACGACGCCGTCGTCGTGGGTTGCGACTCGATGCTGTCCATCGGCGGGGTTCTGTACGGCAAGCCGCACACCGTCGACGTCGCTCGTGAGCGCTGGGCGCTCATGGCAGGCAAGTCCGGTGATCTGCTCACCGGCCACGCCGTCGTGCGCGTCTCCGGTGGTCGTGTGGTCGCGGTCGCTGCCGAATGCAGCTCCACGACAATCCATTTCGCCGAACCGTCGGCCGGGGATCTGGAGGCCTATCTGGCGACCGGAGAACCGTTGTCGGTCGCGGGGGCTTTCACGCTGGACGGGCTCGGCGGTTGGTTCGTCGACCGGATCGAGGGAGATCCGTCCAGCGTCATCGGTATCGGTCTGCCGCTCGTCCGTCGGCTGCTCACCGAAGTAGGAACGTCGCTGGCCGACATCTGGTCGTCAGCCGACCAGTAGCCCACTGAGCTCGCGTGCCCATTCCTCGGCCTGCGCCTTGGGCTTGACGTTGGAGCTGCTGTCGTGACGCGCGTGCTCGTGCACCTGCTCGGCTCCGAGTTCGACCAGCTTCTCCGCGATGATCTCGCCGCCGCGGTTGAAGGTGTCCTCGTACACGCGGTCTCCGAGACCGAACAGGGCGAAGCGGAGACCCTTCAGGTCCGGCGCGTCCTCGTCGAGCGCCTCGTAGAACGGCACGGCTCCCGTCGGCAGTTCACCGTCGCCGTAGGTCGAGCAGATGATGACGTGGAAGTCGTTCACGTCGATGTCCGAGACCTCGTACTCGAGCATGTCCCGAACCTCCGCGTCGTGGTCCGACAGGACCTCCGCGATCTTGTCCGCGACTTCCTCTGCTGTTCCGGTCTCAGAACCGAACAACACGACTACTGCCATGTTCCAACCCCTTCTCGAGCGCACTAGCTTCATCCACAGCGGAATCGGTGGACAAGCATAGCCTCACCAGAACTCGGGAGTCAGCTCCCATCGATGGCATTCTGCGTCGACCAACGCGCGCAGATGTGAGCGCGTCGGAAAGCGGTCGGGATCGAGACCGGTGACGCACAACGTGGCGCGCTCGCCCGAGGTGTTCCACCAGACGCTCACGCCGCCCTTGGTTCGACGCAGCAACTCTGCGGTGGTGTTCTGGGTGATGGATCGCATCGCGACCGACCGTGCGTCGACGTCGCCGATTCTGCGCAGCATCTCCCCTCGCGACCCGAGATTGGAGCACAGGCACAGCGGCGCGGTTCCCGACGCTGCCGCCTTCTCGACGATCGAGTCGGGCAGCATCTGCATCAACGGCTTGGTGAGCTCGAACGTCGATCGGGTCGCGTCGGACAACGTGGTGAACGCCGCCTTGCTGTCCCGGCGAATGGGCCCGAGATCGGTACGCCATCCTGCGCCTCCGTCGACGTGGATGGACACACCGGACGTGGCGTTGGCGCGTACGTCTCCCGGGACCCGTGTACTGACCGGGAGGGCCACCTTGACCGTCTCGGACTCGTCGACGCGGCCGCTGGACGTCAGGATCCCGAGAGCGACTGCTACGAGCAGACTGTTGGCGCTACCGCCGACCGCTCGGGCCGCTTCGTTCCATCGAGCGGTATCGCAGTCCACGACAACGGTGCTCGGAACGAACGGCCCCGTGATGGATGTCGCAACCGCAGACACGGACGTCCGGGCGACCGCGGTGTTGCGCTTGTTCTTCGTGAAGTCTCGCGCAGTCCGTCCGACAGCTCGGACTGCACCCGTCGCCGCCGCGGCGATCTGACCGACCGCGTCACGGACATCGTGTGTACCCGCATGGTCCCAGGCCGTCCGGAAGTCGTCGGGCTCGTCCGGGCCCGCAAGCGCCGCGATGGCCGACGACGTCAGCGCACCCCCGTCACCCACGACGTGCGATGCCACGAGCGACACGACGCTCCCGCCGTCGTCCAGCCTCGCGGTGGCGAGCTGCCACACCGGGCCGTTCACCGGATCGAGCCGGACCGCCGCGCGCTGCTGCATCCACTCGGTGACGTCGGCTCCGGCGACGACCGCGGAATCGACGAACAGCGGTAGCGACGGAGCGTCCGCACGCACCCACTTGTCACGCGCACCGGGAACCGAGACGCGGTGGACGGTCCGGTTGATCGGGCCCGAATCGAGGCGCAACCACATCTCGTTCAGCGCTGCGTCGGCGACAGGTCGATCGAACCGCCACACGATCTGATTGACGACAGGTACGTCGAGAACGCATTCCATACGGAGGAACAGATCGTCGTCGTAGGTGAGTCGATTCACGCGAGAAAGACTAGCGTCGATACCACGACACCGCTCGGCCTGCGCGTGCGTTCACCCAAAGATACGCTGGCCGTTGGCCTTACACCCAGCTCGCGCACATACTGATAGGTTGCGAGGCGCGTCGGCACACTGCCGCACCACCGCGCGCCGGCCGAAGGGATACGTCGATGAGGTTCGTCCTGCCGTTCACCGGAAGTCGTGGTGACGTGCAACCGGGTCTCGCGCTCGGCATCGAACTGGCGGACCGCGGTCACGACGTCGTCTTCGGCGCGCCGCCCAACCTCCTGGCCTTCGCGACCGCGGCGTCGTCACGCGTGTCAGCCGGACCGGGCCGAATCACGGTGCGCGCGTTCGGCCCCGACACCAAAGCGGTACTCGAATCCGAATTGGTGCGGGTGCGCTTGAAGTCGCGCAATCCCCGTGTGCGGTTCGCCGCACTGGCCGAACTGGCCAACCTCGGCTGGGACGAGATGGTGTCGGAGCTCGCGGAGATGTCCGGCGGCGCCGACGCCCTCGTCACCGGGACTCTCGGCCAAGAGATGACGTTCAATATGGCTGAGGCGCTGGGTGTTCCGTTCCTGGCGCTGCACTACTGCCCCGTCAGACGCAACGGCTCGATGTCGGTTGCACCCGGCAGGCACCTGCCCTCCGTCGTCAACAAGGCGACGTGGTCGCTGCTGGAGACGATGCGGTGGCGGTCGATGCGTCGGCGCGAGAACGCACAGCGCACGGCGCTCGGCCTCCCCGACGCGACGCAGGCATTGCCGGAGCGCATCGCGGCGTACGGCGGCATCGAGATACAGGCGTACGACGGAGCGCTGTTCCCCGGTCTCGCCGAGGAATGGGGTCCGACGCGGCCGTTCGTCGGATTCCTCGAATTGTCCTCGGCACAAGCGTCTCTCGGTGCCGACGTCGGTGACGGATCACCGCTGCGCCGCTGGATCGACGCGGGCCCTCCCCCGCTGTACGTCGGGTTCGGGAGCATGCCCGTGCCCGATCCCGCGTCGTTGGTCGATCTCGTCGCCGACGCGTGTGACCGCACCGGACAGCGCGCGCTGATCAGCTCGGGGTGGAGCGCCCTCGACGAGAGCATCGACGACGGATCGCCGGTCGCCATCGTCGGGCCTGTCGACCACGCATCCGTGTTTCCGTTGTGCCGTGCGGCGATTCATCACGGCGGGGCCGGCACGACCGCGGCGAGCATCCGCGCGGGCCTGCCGACGATGGTGTGCTGGTTCAGCGCGGATCAGCCTTTCTGGGGTGCAGCTCTCGTCCGGCTTGGCGCAGGAGTGTCCTCCAAGTTCTCGCGCCTCGACTGCCGCGAACTCACCGAGGCGATCCACTCGTTACTCACCGACGACACGGTCTCGGCAGCCGGCGCCCTTGCGGCCGAAGCGATTCCGGCCCAGCAGGCACTGAGCACGGCTGCCGACCTCGTCGAGTCCGCCGCCGACGGGAGCAGCTCGATCACCAGAACCGGCAGGTGATCTTCCACCGCCGGAGAACGTCGGCGACGATCTCGCGCATCTGCTCGTCGCTCGTCATCCGATCGGGATCCATCCCGTGCACCGTGATCGTCACGGAATCCGCCGTTTCGGTGGCCCACGCCGTCGAGCCGCCACCGAGCGTCCTGGCGAAGGCGGCGTCGGCACCGTGGAACGTCGCGCGCGCCGCGACGCTGCGCGCACGGATTCCTCCCAGTGTCGTCACGTCGTCCGGCAGCCGACCGAGACTGGAGCACAACCCTTCCGAACCGTCGGACGGCTGCGGCAGGCGCGACACGACGACATCGGGAAGCATCTGAACGAGCGGAAGCGGTATCGCCGCGGCAGTGGAACCACCTTCTCCCGCGGCCTGACGCGCTGCGAAGTCGACGAACGCCGTCTTGCTCGCCTTCCTGATCCGTGTCAGATCACGGTCCTCGGCGCTCGTGACGGGCACCGACACCGGCACGATCTTCGTCGAGTTGGCCGACACGTCGTCGATGTCGCGGGTGCTGTACGGGAGAGACCATCGCAGCTCGTCGCCCGGCTGCGCTCGTCCTGCGGCTTCCGACACGGCGGTCAGGACGCCGATCAGGAGCGAGTTGGAGGTCCCGCCCCACTCGGCGGCGGCCGCATTCCACTCGGCAGCAGGACATTCGACGACGACGTACGGCGGGCTCCACGCTTCGATGTTGGCTTCGACATCGCTGCGACGCGGCTTCTCGCGCGCAGGCGCGGGCGGCGTCGCGTCCCCACCCCGTACGGTCGACACGAGCTTCGACGCCGCCCACGACGCGATCGGCTTCATCTGCGCCACGGAGTCGGAGACGTCGTCGACGATCCCTCGGACGACGGATGGCTCGACGCCCAGGTCGGCGGAGGACACGCTCGCAGTATCGCGATTCGCCTGCCGGACGGCGGCGATCGTCGCAGCGCCGTCCGCAACCATGTGCGAGCACACGAGCGAGAGGACCGTTCCGCCGCCGACGACGGGTGCCGTGGACAACTGCCACCCCAGTCCACGTTCGGGATCGATGTCCTCGCTGATCCGTTGCTCCGCCCAGCACCGGATGACACTCGGGTCGATCGGAACGGAGGCACGGTCGATCGGCAGCGCGTCCGCCGACGCCGTCCACCGATGTCGCGCAGTGGGCAGAACCGGTGCGCTCACCGTGCGCGACAGCAGCCCCGCGGACAGATTCCGGTGGAACGAATCCAACGCGGCGCTCGGTAGTCGATCTTGAAACCACCACACCAACTGATTGAAGACTGGATTACCGATTCCGTGATGCATTCTGAGGAATAGGTGATCGGCGAATCCGATTCGAGTCATCGGCAAAATGTACTACAGCGTCTCGCCGAAATGTCTCCGGAGATTTCGTCGCGCGAATAACGCGCGCCCGAATATCACGTCGCAGACATACAATTCGGAGCTGCGCATCGGATGGATCGGTGGTCCGCGGAATTATGTGACAGGTCCTCACCGAAGACCTCGGGAGAGTGACCCTCGACTCTGCGATCGGCGAAATTTACTGTCCGTTAACCTGTTTCGGACTGTCGAAAGCGCTTCGTGGGCGGCTGCACCACTCGCTGGAAGGGTCAAGCTTTTCGTTCCGTGACGAACAACACTCTCGTGCGATGCGAATTATGCACCCGCTCGACTTAGTGTGTTCGTGGATCGCACGTCGTGAACGCCGATCGTTCACGGCTGATTCGTGCACGTCGATTGATGAAGAACCGCATTCGGCCGCGTCGGGGCGAATCGAATGCGTATCGACGAATACGACAGGCTTTCGGACCACCGCCACGCTTTCAGACCACTGCCAGCGACGACTGGCCTAGCTCGGAATTGGACGACACCCGATGGAATACACCGAACTGGCCGACTACCCGTTGCCCGCCGGGCGACTGAGCGAATGGGTTCCCCGAGTGGTCGACGAGGCCGCGTGGCGTCAGGACGATCGCGGCATGTCCTTCACCCACGAAGACCACGCGGGCCGCGGCAACGACGGCTCGTGGATCGGCACGGTGTTCGAGATCCACCGTCGCTACGATGTCGAGGCCGTCAGGCGCACCATCGTCGCGTACATCGATCGGCACGAAGCGTTCCGCACACGCGTCGAGCGCAACGCCGATTCCGGGGCGTGGCATCGCTACACGGTTCCCGTCGGTGCAGTGACGGTCGCCGATCGTCACGACGAGAAGCCGAAGTCCGAGACGCAGGTCTTCGAGCACCTCGAGTCCTGGTTCAGAGACGTCGTCTCGCCCACGACGTGGCCGCACTTCGTGCTGGCGACGGTCGTACCGGAACCGCACGTCGCAGCCAGCGCGCCGCAGCAGGACAAGTTCCTCGTGATCTTCGCCGCCGATCATTCGGTGATGGACGCGTACAGCCAGATCTACGCCATCAACGAAATCGACCGCCTGTACGCACAGGCGTTGGACGGCACCGAGCACAACCTTCCCGCCGTCGGCAGCTACGTCGACTTCTCGGCGAGCGAGCGTCTGCTCGGAGAGTCACTGACCGCCGAGCACGACGCGGTCCTGGCGTGGGAGCGTTTCCTCGCAGCCGAAAACGGCCGCTTCCCGTCCTTCCCGCTACCCCTGGGCTCCGGCTCCGCCCCCACGAACCTCGCGACGCGCCAGAGCAGCGTCTCGTCGTGGCTGCTGACCACCGCGCAGGTCGAGAAATTCAACGCGGTCTGCAAGGCGGCGGGCCACAACATGCAGTCCGGTGTCCTCGCCGCACTCGCACTCGTCGGCGCACGATTGAGCGGCAACGACAAGTTCCGCACGATCATGCCCATGCACACCAGGTCGGAGGAGCAGTGGGCTGCGAGCGTCGGCTGGTACGTCGGCATCCTGCCCATGCAGATCGACCTCGGCGACGCCGGAACGTTCGCCGAAGCGCTCGACTGTGCAGCGCGAGCAGGAAAGGAACACCGAGGTCTCGCGTCGGTCCCGTACTCGCGTGTCGCGTCGTTGCTGACGTCCACCGAGGTCCCGCGCTTCGTCGTCTCGTACATCGACCTGCGCTTCCTCCCCGACGCCGAGGAGTGGCAGGAGCGCAAGGGTCGCGCACTCCGTAGCGAGTGCCACGCCGAGGACGAGGTCTACTTCTGGGTCAACCGCACCCTCCAGGGTCTGAACATCTCGACGCGTTTCCCGAGCGGAGACATCGCGGCCACCAACGTCCACCGGTTCATCGCCGAATTCGTCTCGGTCCTGATGGCGGTCATCGAAGAGCCGACACACGAACTCGACGCGATGGTCGAGACCGTCGGAGCAGTCGGCGACTGAGTCGTCGCACCCAACCGACCAGCCACCAGGAGGAGAGAACGCACGCATGATCATCACCGCGATGAGCAACTGGAAGCCCGCACCCGGACTGCTACTGGAGTGGCATCCGACGCCGGAGGCTCTGGCTGCGGCGGGATCGGCGCCCGTTCACCCGGCGCCTCCGTCGTTCCTCCAGGAAGACCACCTGCGTGCGGTCGCCGCGGCAGCGGCGCGCGGCGACGATCATCATGCGTACACCGGTGTAGCCACCGAGATCGACGGCGTCCTCGACCGCGACGCGCTCTCTCGCGCACTGTCCGAATACGTGCTGCGGCACGAGCTACTTCGATGCTGGTTCGACGTCGAGGACGGCGCCGTGACGCGCCATCTGGGTTCCTCGGACGTCGCGTCGTTCGCGCCGTCGGAAGCGGGCACGTTCGAGACGGACGCCGAGTTCCAAACCTACGTCCGGGCCCGGTTCGGCTGCGAGGCAACGCCTTTCGAATGGCCCGGTTTCGTCGTCGGCGCCGTCGAGCGCGCAGGCAGCTTCACGCTCTACTACGCGGCCGATCACGCGTTCACCGACGGCGGTTCGCAGGCGCTCGTGATCAGCGAACTCGCCGACCTGTACGCACTCGAGATCGGCGAATCGGTTCCTGCACCGGCCGAGGCGGGAAGTCACCTCGACTACGCAGTCGACGAACGTGCTCGCGCAGCGCACTACGGTCCGACGTCGCCGGAGATTCTCGCGTGGAAGGAGATCTTCGCGAAGAACGCGGGCAAGATGCCACGATTCCCACTCGATCTCGGCCTCGCGGACGGCGAACGCGGACCGGTCAGGATCGTCGAGCGGTATCTGCTCGATGCCGACGCCACGGCAGCCCTCGACCGGGCGTGCAAATCCGCGGGAGCTCGCATCAGCAGCGGCGTGTTCGCCGCTGTCGCGATCACGGATTACGAACTCGCCGGAGTACGGGACTATTTCGGCATCACCGTACTCAGCACGCGCCATCTCGGTGACTACGGCCAGTCGCAGGGGTGGTTCGTGAACTTCGCACCTGTCGCGTTTCCCGTCGGCGACGCGTCCACGTTCGCCGACGTCGCGGTTCGAGCCCACGATGCGTTCGAGAAGTCCAAGCAGGTCGCCGCCGCCCCGGTGCACGCGGTGCTCGGCGCTCTCGCGTCCGACGGAACCCTGGGCAGCGAGCTCGCCGTGAGTCCGAACATGCTGTCGTACATCGACTTCCGGTGGTTCCCCGGCGTCGGACGTTCCGCCGACGCCAGAGCCGAACACTTCACCGGCGAAGGCACCACGGCGAACGCGTCCATGTGGATCAACCGCGACGCCGATCACTTCTATCTGTGCGCGCAGGTTCCGGACAATCCCGTAGCGGCGGCATCCGTCGAGCGCTACCACGCACACCTGCAGACGGTGTTCGACAACATCGCGCGAGAAGGCGATTACACGATCACGGTGCCCGAGGGCGTGGCGGCCGTCGCGGGGCACTGAGCAATGCGCGTCACGTCGATCACCGAATACGTCGGAGCTGCAGGCACATACCTCGAGTGGCCGGTGTCGATCGGCGATGGAATACACTCCGACGTCGCACCGTCCTTCAACCAGAGTTTCCATCTGTCGGCCGCACTCGGGACCGGCTCCGAGGACACGACGACGGTGTGGATCGCCGTCGCTTTCGACGTGCCGGGACGCATCGACGTCGACGCCTTGTCCTGGGCGTTCGAGCAGTTCGTCGAACGACACCCGGCTCTACGCACGTCCTTCTTCGCCGACGACACGGGAGTTCGACGTCGCGTCCACGCCCCGTCCGAGGTCGAGGCCGGTCACCCGCAGCGGACGCCGATGCTCGGCCCGTCGGAGCTCAGCATGCACGTGCGTGCGCGCATGAACGCCCTGTGCCACCCGTCCCGCAGCCCATCGTATTCGCTTGCCGCCGTGGACCGTCCCGATACGTCGACGATTCTGTGCGGATTCGATCACGCTCATGTCGATGCCATGTCGATGACCGTGGCCGCCGAGGAGATCGCAGCGCTCTACGCATCCCGGCGTACCGGGCGGCCGCATGCACTCGAAACGGTGGGCAGTTTCGTCGAGTACTGCCGTGGTGAAGCCGACACGCCCGCAGCCGATCTCGCGGATCCGCGCGTCGCCGACTGGGCCCGGTTCGTCGACGAGTGCGGCGGCACCACGCCTGCGTTCCCGTTCGATCTCGGTGTGTCCCTGGGGCAGTCCGCACCACAGGCCACCGCAGTGCACACCATCGCGTCCGCTGACCGGGCCGAGCGATTCGAGGCCGGCTGCCGTGAACTCGGCGCAGGAATGTTCACCGGTGTCGTCGCTGCGCTGGCGCAGGCGTCGTCGAACATCGGCGGCCCGAAGCGCTTCCCGCTTCTCTTCCCACTGCACACGCGTCGAGACCCGCAGTGGGCGCGAGCCGTCGGCTGGTTCACGACGAACGCACCCATGACCGTCACGGTAGGGACCGATTTCGAAGAAACGGTCACGAACGCGCACGCGTCGTTCCGCGCCGCGCTTCCCCTCGCGGCGGTACCGATCCCCCGCGTTCTCGAGGTTCTGGGCGAGAAGTTCCGTCGTACCCGCAACGACGTGTTCATGGTGTCCTACATCGACTATCGCGGCGTGCCGGGCGCAGATTGCGCACGGTCGAACGCGCACCACATCAGCAACGTCACGACGGCCGACGACGCACAGTTCTGGGTGTCGCGTACGAGCAACGGTCTGTCGCTCCGTTCACGATTCCCCGACACTCCCGAAGCCAAGCGCGTCGTCGAGAACGTCGCGACCGAACTCGCCCGGGTGCTTGCTGCACATGCCGTCACCACTGCCGACGTGGATGAACTCTCACTAGTCGGACCGACAGCCTAGGATCGAGAAGAGACAGTTCGGTTCCGATGACCTGTAGGAGCGAAGAAGACGTGCCCGTAGCAGCAGACCCCACCCAGACGTTCGGCGACTATGCGCACCCGGACCGCCTCGTGTCGACTCAGTGGTTGAACGCCCACATCGGCACGCCCGGTCTCAAGGTCGTCGAATCCGACGAAGATGTTCTTCTGTACGACGTCGGCCACATCCCCGGGGCCGTCAAGATCGACTGGCACGTCGACCTCAACGACCCGGTCACCCGCGACTACATCGACGCCGAGCAGTTCGCGGCGCTCATGAGCCGCAAGGGAATTTCGCGCGACGACACGGTCGTCATCTACGGCGACAAGAGCAATTGGTGGGCCGCATACGCACTCTGGGTCTTCACCTTGTTCGGCCACGAGGACGTTCGCCTGCTCGACGGTGGTCGTGACGCCTGGCTCGCCGAGAACCGCGAGACCACTCTCGACGTCCCCGATTACCCGGCCACCGACTACCCGGTCTCCCCGCGCAACGACGCTCCGATTCGCGCGTTCGCTTCCGACGTGTTGTCGAGCCTGGGAACCGTTCCTCTCGTCGACGTGCGATCGCCGCAGGAGTACACCGGCGAGCGCACCCACATGCCCGACTACCCAGAAGAAGGAGCGCTGCGCGGTGGCCACATCCCGACCGCCGTCAGCATTCCGTGGGCCAAGGCTGCAGCCGGTGACGGTCGCTTCCGCAGCCGCGCAGAGCTGGACGACATCTACGCCGACGTCGTGACGCAGGACGAAGTCATCGCCTACTGCCGTATCGGTGAGCGTTCCAGCCACACCTGGTTCGTGTTGACGCACCTGCTCGGCCACGAGAACGTGCGCAACTACGACGGCTCGTGGACCGAATGGGGCAACGCCGTGCGCGTGCCCATCGCCCGGGGCGACGAGCCCGGCGACGCACCTTCGACGTCCTAGAACGAACTGCTGGAACGAGAGCCTGAAGTCATGTCGGATCTACCCGAATCGTTGGCCGAGATCGTCGAGGATTTCTCGGCGGTCGACGGTCAGGACAAACTGCAGCTGCTGCTCGAGTTCAGCCGTGAGCTTCCGCCGCTGCCTGCCCACCTGGAGCAGGCGGCGATGGAGCCGGTACCCGAGTGTCAATCCCCGTTGTTCCTGTCCGTCGACGCCGACGACCGTGACAGCGTCAAGCTGCATTTCAGTGCGCCCCCCGAAGCGCCCACGACGCGCGGATTCGCGTCGATCCTTCATCAGGGCCTCGACGGGCACAGCGCGAGAGAGATCATCGACGTTCCCGACGACTTCTATCTCGCGCTCGGACTGGGCGACGCCGTCAGTCCACTCAGGCTGCGCGGGATGTCGGCGATGTTGACGCGCATCAAGCGGCACCTGAAGTAGCAAAGCCGTGTGCAGGACGACCCCGTGTACCTGTTCGGGGTCGTCTTGATCGATACACCTGCCGATCTGTATGCTCGTCGGCGGTTCCGTGTCCAGCACAGTCTTCCGTGGCACTGCTCATCTGTGGCTCTGCCTCGTCGGTGCACTCGTAGTGAGAGTTGAGTTTTCGTCGGATGGAGTTCACCGAGCTGGCGGATTACGCCATTCCCGCCGGGACCATCACCGAGTGGATCCCCAGCGTGGGTCCGCACGCAACCACTCCTGCACTTGCCGGATGGCGGCCGGACGACCGTCCGACGTCGTACGTCCACGAGGCACACCTCCGCACCAGCCTCGCGAGCCCCAGGCGTGGACGGGAGAGCTGGCTCGGTGCCGCATTCGAGATGCCAGGCCCACTGAACAAGCCTGCGTTCCGTCGGGCCGTGCTGGCGTGGATCGACCGCCACGAGTCGATGCGGTCGCACGCGTCCATCGACGAGGAACAAGGAACGCTTTCGCGCGTCACCGCGGCCAAGGGTGCCGTCGACATCTGGCAGGTCGAGCAGGAGCCGTGCCAGCAGTCGAGCGAGGTCTTCGAGCACCTGCACTATCTGTTCGACGAATACACCTCCCCACTCGCCTGGCCTGCCTATGCGTTCGTGACGCTCGAGCCCCTGCCGTCGGACGGCGCATACGGGACCGAGGGCAAGGTCGTCGTTTTCTTCGCCGCGGATCACTCGATCATCGACGGCCTGTCGACGGTCCTCGTCGCACACGAGATCACCGCGCTGTACACGGAAGCCACGGGCGGCCCGCCCGCTGCCTTGTTCGAGACGGGCAGCTACCTGGACTTCGGCGTGTCCGAGCGCAAGGTGCATGCGGAACTCGAGCACACGCACGATGCCGTCGTCACCTGGAGGCGGTT
The DNA here is from genome assembly GCF_003336925.1 of Rhodococcus sp. Eu-32. Taxonomy (NCBI): domain Bacteria; kingdom Bacillati; phylum Actinomycetota; class Actinomycetes; order Mycobacteriales; family Nocardiaceae; genus Rhodococcus; species Rhodococcus sp. Eu-32. The sequence continues at coordinate 13,171 of NZ_QGNK01000039.1, forward strand.
TCTCGACGAGGGGCACGGCGAGCTGCCGGCGTTCCCGCTCGACATCGGTGAGCCGAACAGCATCGCGAGCCCGCAAGGAGGTCTCTCGGCGTGGATTCTCGACGCCGAACGTGCCGACGCGTTCTCGGTGGCGTGCCGCAAGACCGGGCACAGTTTGTTCTCGGGCTTGCTCGCGTCGCTCGCGGTGGCGAGCGCAGAACTGTCGGGTGAGACCGAGTTCCGAACCATCACTCCGGTGCACACCCGGGACCAGCCCGAGTGGGTGGCGTCGCTCGGATGGTTCGTCGGGCTGTGCCCGCTCTCGATCGACATCGCCGACGCCGACTCCTTCGGTGCCGTCGTCGCACAGGCGACCGAACAGGTGACGACGACGAAGCCGATCGCGCGTGTGCCACTCGATCGCGTCTTCCGCGCTCTCGGCACGTCGGCGACGCCTCGTTTCGTCGTGTCGTTCATGGACGTGCGCTTCGCTCCGATGGCCGAGCACTGGCACGACTGGAACGCACGAGCGCTGCGTAGCAAGCAGTACGAACACAATGTGTACATCTGGATCAACCGGACCCCCCGCGGCGTGAACATCGCTGCTCGCTACCCCAACACGGAGTTGGCGACGGCGAACGTTCACCGGTACGTCGGTGCACTTCGGCGCGTTGTCGACGAAGTGGTCGACACCGGCACGGCTGCCCTACCCACCCGAGCAGGGCCCATTGCTACCAATCAGTAGCGTTCGTCGGGATTTTTGGGGAGCTTCCCGATAACCGCCATCCAGTTTCGGATGCAGGAGTGTCTGTGCTTACACTCCGAAGAGACGTCCGTACATCGTGTCGCAGTGATCTTCGCTCGAACAACTTGAAACCACAGGAGGCTCAGTGCCCAGCCATGCCAGTGCGCGTATCACCAAGGTGCTTGTCGCGAACCGCGGCGAGATCGCAGTCCGGGTGATCAGGGCTGCAGCGGACGCCGGCCTCACCAGTGTCGCTGTCTACGCCGAACCCGACGCGAACGCACCCTTCGTGCGCTTGGCAG
>NZ_QGNK01000003.1:0-309373 GCF_003336925.1 Rhodococcus sp. Eu-32
CAGCTCACGCGACCAGAACGCCAACTGCGACGACATCACCGACGCCGGATCGTCCTCGTCACCGAGCAACGCACGCTGCCACAACGTGTAATCGGCATACTGCACCGGCAACGGCTCCCAATACGGCGACTCACCGTTCACCCGAGCCGAATACGCCACCATCACATCGGCAGCCAACGGCGCCATCGACGCACCGTCGGCAGCAATGTGATGCACCACGATCGCCAACACGAACTCGTCCACCGCAACCCGATACAACCGACCACGGAACGGAACATCCACCGTCACATCGAAACCGAGACCCGCATCGGACGCGATGCGCTCGAACAACGTCGACGCCTCCACGTCCACGGGCACGAGCGACACGAGCGTCGACCGCGCGTCGTGGATCGATTGACGCGGAGCCTCGCCGTCCGACGGGAACGTCGTGCGCAACGACTCGTGACGCACGAGGACATCGGCGATGGCCGCGTTCAAGGCGTCGACATCCACGACGCCTGTCAGTCGCACCGCAAGCGGAATGTTGTACGCAGGCGACGACGTGTCGAACTGGTTGATGAACCACATCCGCTGCTGCGCCTGCGACAACGGAATTCGATCCGGGCGGGTCATCGGAACCAGCGCCGGCCGAGAGTCGACCGCGGCGAGTCGGCCCGTCCGTGCGGCCAACATCTCGACGGTCGGGGTCTCGAACAGCGCGCGCACGCTGATGTTCGTGCCGAGCGCACTGTTGACTCGCGCCGTCACACGCGTCGCACTCAGCGAATCACCGCCGAGTTCGAAGAAGTTGTCGTCGAGTCCGACGTCGTCGATACCCAGCACCTCGCCGAACACCTGAGCGACGGTGATCTCTGCGTCGGAGACAGGTTCGCGACGCTCTCCCCCGCTGCGGAGATCCGGTGTGGGCAGCGCCCGGCGATCGAGCTTGCCGGCAGGGGTCAGTGGAATGGAGTCGAGCAGCACGAACGCCGCCGGAACCATGTGCGACGGCAACGCCGAGGCGGCCTTCAGACGCACGTCGTCGACGTCGATCACGGCACCCGGCACCGGCATCAGGTACGACACGAGCACGGTCGAACCGGCGGGCCCCGGAACGCCGAGTGTGGCAACGAATTCCACGCCGGGAACCGTGGCGATGACCGCATCGATCTCGCCCAGCTCGATGCGGAATCCGCGAATCTTGACCTGAAAGTCGGAGCGGCCGACGTATTCGAGCGCGCCGGAATCGTTCCACCGCACCACGTCTCCGGTGCGGTACATCCGTTCGCCCGGTACACCGAACGGTGCCGCGACGAATCGTTCGGATGTGAGTACGGCGCGATCGTGATACCCGCGAGCCAATCCTGGTCCGGCGAGGTACAACTCACCCGCGACTCCGACCGGAACCGGCTGCAGTCGCGCATCGAGGACGACGACCGCGGACCCGAGGACGGGGCTTCCGATCTCCACCGGGACACCGGGGTGCATCTCGTTGCTGAGAACAGCGACGACCGTCGCCTCGGTTGGTCCGTAGGCGTTGAACATCTTTCGGCCCGGCGCCCACCGCTCGACCAGTTCGGGACCGCACGCTTCACCACCGGTCGCGACGACTCTCAGCTCGTCCAGACCCGTCGGATCCACCGACGCCAACGCGGCAGGCGTGATGAACGCATGCGTCACACGGTGTTCCGCCACGAACGACGCCAGTTCCGCGCCGCCGTACACGTCGGTCGGCGCGACGACCAGCGTCGCTCCGCTGCCGTAGGCGAACAGCAGCTCGAGCACACTGGCGTCGAAGCTCGGAGACGCGAACGCCAGCACCCGAGAATCGGCCGTGACCTCGAAGCGCCTGCGCTCCTCCTCGGCGAAGTTCTTCAGGCCCGTGTGCGTCACCACGACGCCCTTCGGCACACCCGTCGAACCGGACGTGTAGATGAGATACGCGGCGTGGGACGGCCGGAGTCGGCAGGTCCTGTCGGCGTCGGTGACCGGGGTGTCGGGCAACGCTGCGAGCGTCGCCCCGATCTCGTTGTCGTCGAGGAGTACCCAGTCGACTGTTGTCGCGGCGTCGCCCAACACGGAGCGATGTGCCGACACGGTAACGCCCACGCCGACACCGGAGTCGGTGAGCATGTGCGCGATCCGGTCCACCGGATACGACGGATCCACCGGCAGGAACGCAGCACCGGCCTTCGCCACCGCCCACACCGACACGACCGACTCGACCGACCGAGACACCGCCAACGCCACGAACGATCCGGGACCCACACCACGCGAGATCAGCAGACGCGCCAACCGCGTCGACGCCGCATCCAACTCCCCGTACGACATGGTCCTGTCGCTCGACACGAGCGCCGCCGCGTCGACGCCCGCGACATCGACCGCACCGGACAGAATCTCCGGCAACAACCGCTCCGTGACCGGCAGGCCACCCCGCACCGGCACCAACGCCGCACGCTCGGACTCCGACAGCAGATCGAGCTTGCCCATCAGCAGGTCGGGTGTCGTGGCGAACGCATGCATCACGCGTCCGATGCGACCGACGATGGCGTCGACTGCCGACGATGCGAACAATTCCGGCAGATACTTCGCCTCGATGTGCAGACGATCGTCCACCATCGCCACGAGCGTCATCGGATACTGCGCGGTATCGCTGCCGTCGACGATGTTCGCGACGCGCATCCCGACGATGTCGGTCTCGGTCGTCAGGCCCGCGCGGTCCATCGGGTAGGACTCGAACACCGTCAGCGAATCGAATGCGACGACGGGTCCGACGATGCGCTGAATCTCGGTCAGGCCGAGATAGTGGTGATCGAGCAGGCTCGCCTGTTCGCTCTGCAGCCGAGAGATGAAGTCTCCAAGGCTTTCTCGCGGATCGATCGTGACGCGGACCGGCAGCGTGTTGATGAAGAGACCGACCATGGACTCGATGTCGTTGATTTCCGGCGGCCGGCCCGAGACCGTCGCGCCGAAGAGGACGTCGTCGCGCCCCGTCAGCGACGCGAGGACGGTTCCCCATGCCGCCTGGACCAGGGTGTTCAGGGTGACACCGTGGACTCGCGCGAACGTCCTGAGTCGTTCGGTGTCCTCCGTCGTCAGGGAGGTCAGCTTGCGCGCGGCGAGAGTCGATTCCTGCCTGCGGCTCTCGACGGGGGTGAGCAGCGTCGGCTCGGACAGCCCTGCCAACGCGGAACGCCATGCGTCACGGGCGGCCTCGGTGTTCCGGCGGCTCATCCACGTCAGATACTCGCGGTACGCGGGCACCCTCGGAAGCACGGAGTCGTCGCCGTCGGTTGCGTACAGCGTCAACAGTTCTCGCACCAGCAGCGGCGTCGACCAGCCGTCGATCAGAATGTGGTGGTTGGTGAGAACCAGACGCCACTCCGTCTCGGTGACCGCGATGAGCATGAACCGCAGGAGCGGTGCTTCGGCCATGTTGAAACGCCGTCCGCGATCGGCCGCCAGAAGGCGATCGAGTTCGGCGTCGCGTTCGTCGTCGGGCAACGAGGTCAGATCGATCGACGTCCACGGCACGTCGACGCGTCCGGAGACGACCTGCACCGAATCGCCCTCGATGTTGTGCACGAACGCAGTACGCAGGTTCGCGTGCCGATCGAGAAGCTTCCGCGTCGCCGCACGGAAGCGTGCCTCGTCGACCGACCCCGTCAGCGTCATGATCAACTGCACCAGGTAGGCATCCACGGACTGGTCGGACAGTTCGGCGTGGAACAGCAGACCTGCCTGCAGCGGGGACATCGACCAGATGTCGACCGCTCCCGGATAGCGCGCCTCCACGTCGTCGATGGCAGCCTGGTCGAGCTGGACGAGGTCGAGATCGGACGGCGTGAATCCGCCGGAACCCGTACGACGCGCGTGGTGCGCGAACGCCGTCAGCGCACGCACCCACAGCGCACCGAGGCTGTCGACGTCGTCGCGTTCCAACACCCCGGTCGGGAAGGCGAACGTTGCCTTCAGGCGTGCCTCGCCGTCGTGGGTCGTCGTCGTGACCGCGTTGATGTCCAGGGCCGCGGCGACGGGCAATTCGGGATTCTGGACGTCGCCGATCTCGTCGCTGTCCACCGGCAACCAACCGACGTCGCGCAGGTTCTCGGGGACCGCCGAGCTGTAGCGGCCGAGATAGTTGAAGCTGATCTGCGGCGCCGCGTAACTGGACAGGGCCGCGGCGGACTCCTCGTCGAGGTAGCGAAGCATGCCGTATCCGATTCCGTGATCGGGTACGGCGAGCAGCCTCTCCTTGACGGCCTTGATCAGTCGGCCCGCATCCGCGCCTCCGTCCAACGCGTCGTCGATGTCGATGTCCGTCATCGCGATTCGGACCGGGAAGATCGTGGTGAACCAGCCGACGGTCCTGGCCAGGTCCGCACCGGGCACGACCTGATCCTCACGGCCGTGGCCCTCGAGGCTGATCAGCGAATCGGGTGTCTCGATGCCGCGATCTCGACGCCATGCGGCCACCGCGAGCGCGAGCGCCGCCATCAGCCCGTCGTTGACGCTGCCGTGGAACGCTTCGGGGATGGTCGTCAGCAGGTCGTCGGTGACGTCGGTCGGAAGTTCGACTTCGACCTTGTCGACCGTGTCGTGGACGTCGACCGTGGAGTCCAACGGACGCGATCCGACGAGCGGATCCTGGCCCGACAGCGTGTGCTGCCACAGGTCGAGCTCGCGTCGACGATCGACGCTGACCTCGACGAGGCCGTGCGCCCACCGGCGCATCGACGTTCCCACCGGTAGAAGCGTCGGCGTCTCGCCCGCAACGATCTGCGACCACGCAGTCCCCATGTCGGGCACCAGGATTCGCCACGACACACCGTCAACGACGAGGTGATGCGCGACGATCAGCAGCCGGGGTTCGGCGGAATCCAACCAGACGAAACGAATCATCGAACCGGCGGCCGGATCGAGCAGGTGTGCCGCCCGATCCAGTTCGGCTGCAGGCGTTGTCGATTCCACGTCCGCATGGTGCAGAATGTCCGCGGCGGTCACCGATCCCACCGGCTGCACGTCCATGGTCCACGCACCGTCGATCTCACGGAGGCGGCCGCGCAGCATGTCGTGGTGGTCGACGATCGCCTGGATCGTTCCTTCGAGCGTGACGCGATCGATTCCTCGAGGCAGCGTCAGCAACGCAGTCTGGGTGTGTCGGTCGAAAACCGGTGTGCGTTCGATCATCCAGGAGACGATCGGTGTGAGCGGTACGTCGCCGACGCCTCCGCCGGGGAGCTCCTCGAGGACCGCGACGGCCTCGTCCGCACCGGACAGAGCGACTTCGGCGAGCGCAGCAACTGTCTTGCGCTCGAACACGTCTCGCGGAGACAGGACGATGCCCGCAGCTTTCGCACGCGAGACCAGCTGGATCGACATGATGCTGTCGCCGCCGAGTGCGAAGAACGACTCGTCGATGCCCACGTGATCGAGACGCAGCACCTCTGCGAACAGTTCGGCGAGATGCTTCTCGACGGGAGTGCTTGCCTCACGTGAGGATTCGGAACGCGTGTCGAACGTCGGCGCGGGCAGTGCCCGCCGATCCAACTTGCCCGCGGGCGTCAGCGGAATCGATTCGAGTTCGACGAATGCGGCCGGAATCATGTGGCTCGGAAGTGATTCGGCGACGTGATCGCGCAGAACGCGGGTGTCGACCGACGAACCGGCGATAGGCAGGACGTACGCCACCAGAATGGTGTTGCCCGCCGGGCCCGTCGCTCCGACCGTCGTCACGAAATCGACCGTCGGATGCGTAGCCAGCACGCTGTCGATCTCTCCGAGTTCGATGCGGAATCCGCGCACCTTGACCTGGGAGTCGCTGCGACCGACGAATTCGAGCGCGCCGGATCGCGTCCACCGCACGACGTCGCCCGTCCGGTACATCCGAGAGCCGTCGGTCGCGAACGGATTCGCGACGAACCGCTCGCTCGTCAACACCTGTCGGCCGTGATAGCCGCGTGCCAGCGCAGGCCCGGCGAGGTACAGCTCGCCGGGCACCCCGACCGGAACCGGATTCATCCGCCGATCGAGCACCACCTCGGCGAATCCGATGGTCGGAGCGCCGATGTCGACGGGCATACCGGGATGCAGCTCGTCGGAGATCGACGAGAAGATCGTGCCCTCGGTCGGCCCGTACGCGTTGAACATCGACCGGCCGGGCGCCCACCGCTCCACCAGTTCCGGTGAGCACGCGTCGCCGCCCGTGGCGATGACGTCGAGATGCCGGAGGCCGGTCGGATCGACCGACGCGAGGGCGGCAGGCGTGACGAACGCGTGTGTGACCCTCTTGTCGTCCAACAACCGTGACAGTTCGGGTCCACCGTAGAGACTCGGCGGTGCGACGACCATCGTTGCGGCGCTACCGAAGGCCAGCATGAATTCGAGAATCGACGCGTCGAAACTCGGCGATGCGAACGCGAGCGTCCGAGAACCGGGAACGACGCGAAATCGCCGGTTCTCCTCTGCCGCGAGGTTGGCGAGTCCACGGTGAGTGACGACGACGCCCTTGGGCACGCCGGTCGATCCCGAGGTGTAGATGAGGTACGCGGCGTCGTCGAGTCGGAGTGGTCTCGTGCGGTCCGCGTCGACGACGGGCGCCGTCGACCGGGCCGAGACGTCGGCGGTCGACTCGTCGTCGCCGAGGACGAGCCACGTGGTGCGGTGCGTGTCGTCGGCCGACGTCAGTTCACCGAGCGCGTCGGCATGTTCGGGTGTCGTGAGTCCGATGGGCGCCGCGGAGTCGACGAGCATGTGACGGATACGGTCCGTCGGATACGTCGGGTCGACGGGCAGGAAGGCGGCGCCTGCTTTCGCCGTCGCCCACATCGCGACGATGGTGTCGACCGAGCGCGGCAGCGCGAGTGCGACGAAAGTATCCGGACCGACGCCGCGATCGATCAGAAGGCGGGCCAGTTGTGAGGAGCGAGCGTCGAGTTCGCCGTAGGACACGACGACGTCCTCGAATTCGATTGCTGCAGAATCCGTCCCGGCCGCAGAAACGGCGTCGGACAGGATGTCGGGGAGCAACCGCTCGGGCAACGCCGCCGCACCGCGTACGGGAGCCAGCGCGGTGCGCTCGGTGGCGGTCAACATGTCGATGTCGCCCACGGCCACGGTGGGGTCGGCGGTGACAGCGCGGAGTACTGCCTCGTATCGGGTCGCGAACTCGGCGACCGAAGCCTCGTCGAACAGGTCCGTCGCGTAACGGAACGACGCCGTGATTCCCGCCGGCTGACCCGAGACGTCGAACGCCTCCGAAATGGTCAGCTGCAGATCGAAGTTCGCGATGTCGTCGACGAGATCCATGGCTTCGACATCGAGATTCGGCAGGGTGATGTTGGGGCGTGCGGTGTGCTGGAACTCGAGCATCACCTGGAACAGCGGTGTGTACGCAGGCGTACGCACCGGATCGAGGCGGTCCACGACGCGCTCGAACGGTACGTCGGCGTGCGTGAACGCCTCGAGGTCCGTACTGCGCACGGCGTCGAGCAGGTCCTGGAACGAGGTGGACGACTCGATCCGGGTGCGCAACACCAGCGTGTTGACGAACATACCGACGACGTCGTCGAGCGCCGCGTCGCCGCGACCGGAGATCGGCGTTCCGACCGAGATATCCTCGGATCCCGACAGCGCGGACAACAGAATGCCCAGTGCCGCATGCACGATCATGAACACGCTGGAGTCACGCGACGACGCGAGCGACGCCATCCGACCGTGCAGTTCGGCATCGAAATCGAACCCGAGCTTCGCGCCACGGAACGACGGGTCACTCGGCCGCGGACGATCCAGCGGCAATTCGAGCACCTCGGGCGCCCCGGACAACGTGTCCACCCAGAACGCCAACTGAGTCGACATCAACGACTCCGGGTCCTCCTCGGACCCCAGGAAGGCGCGCTGCCACAGTGCGTAGTCGGCGTACTGGACCGGGAGCGGTTCGATGTTCGGCGCATGGCCGTGTACCCGGGCGCTGTACGCGACGATGAGGTCGCGCGCGAGCGGCGCGGTGGAGAAGCCGTCGGACGAAATATGGTGGACGACGAAGGCCAACACGTGTTCGTCGGGACCGAGGCGCAGCAACTGTGCGCGCACCGGAACGGCCGCCGCGACGTCGAAGCCCTCGCTCGTGACCTCGGCTACGATGCGCAGCGCGTCGCCCTCGGACTCGGCGTCCACCGGCTCGAGGTCCGAAAGCACCTGCTGCGCTTCGAGAATCGACTGAACCGGTCCGTCGTCGGTCAGCGGGAACACCGTACGCAGCGATTCGTGCCGCTCGACGACGTCGGCAACGGCCGCGCGTACCGCGTCGACGTCCAGCGCTCCCGTCATTCGCATCGCGAAGGCGACGTTGTACGCGGACGAGGACGTGTCGTACTGGTTGATGAACCACATACGTTGCTGTGCAAGGGAAAGCGGAACCGTATCGCCTCGTTCCATCGGCACCAGCGCCGGACGGGCTTCGGTCCGATGTTCCTGCGACTCGACGACGGCAGCGAGACCACGCACTGTCGGCGCATCGAACAGATCGCGCACCGTCAGATTCGATCCGAGCGACGCATTGATTCGGGCGACGAGCCTCATCGCGACCAGTGAGTTGCCACCGGCCTCGAAGAAGTTGTGCGTCACACCCACCATCGGCACGCCGAGCAGGTCGGCGACCTCGGCCGCGATGATTTCCTCGATCGGATTCTCGGGTGAGACGACGTCGGTGTCGAGAGTCCCGAACTCGGGCTCCGGCAGCAACTTACGATCGAGCTTGCCGCTCGCATTGAGCGGGAATGCGTCGAGTTCGACGACGATCGACGGGACCATGTACGCCGGAAGCGACGTCGCGACTGCTGCCGTGACCGCGGAGGCGTCGAACTCGGTGTCGCGGGTCGGAACGACGTAGGCGAGCAGGTGCTCCCCCGTCACCGCATCGCTGTGCACCAGAGCGACGGCCTGCGCCACGGTATCGTGCCGCAGCAGAGCGGCCTCGATCTCGGGCAGTTCGATGCGGAGCCCGCGTAGCTTCACTTGGAAATCGGTACGCCCGATGTACTCGAGGTTGCCGTCCGCACGCCACCGCACGAGGTCGCCGGTTCGATAGAGTCGAGATCCGCTGCTGCCGAACGGATCGGCGACGAACCGGTCCGCGGTGAGGTCGCCGCGTCCGACGTAGCCACGCGCGAGCTGGACACCGGCGAGATACAACTCTCCCGGCGATCCGACCGGTGCGGGCTTCAGCGAACCGTCGAGCACGTACACCTGCGTGTTCCACACCGGTGAACCGATCGGAACGACTGTGAGATCGTCTGCGGCGCAATGATAGTGAGTGACGTCGACGGCTGCCTCGGTCGGGCCGTAGAGGTTGTGGAGCTCGGCGCTCGCGAACTGCGAGAACGCTGCCACCGTCGCGGGCGGCAAAGCTTCGCCACTGCAGAAGACCAAGCGCAGCGATGCGCAGTCGTCGGCGTCTGCCCCCTCGGTGAAGACCGACAGCATCGACGGCACGAAGTGCACGGTCGTGATGCGCTCGCGAGAGATCGTCCGCGACAGGTAGCCCGGATCTCGGTGGCCGTCGGGCTCGGCGATGACCAGCTTGGCGCCTACCTGGAGCGGCCAGAAGAATTCCCACACCGACACGTCGAACGTCGCAGGCGTCTTCTGCAGCACGTTGTCCGACGGCTCGAGGTGATACTCGTTCTGCATCCACAGCAAACGGTTGGCAATCGCGCCGTGCGTGACGGCGACGCCCTTCGGGCGGCCCGTCGACCCCGACGTGTAGATGACGTACGCGGTGTTGGCGCCGGTGAGGTCGGCGGTGCGGTCTCGATTCGTCAGTGCAGCTGTGTCGCGATCGGAGACATCGATCAGGTCCAGCGCGAGAACGGGGGTCTCGACGGGAACGTTGATCCAGTCACGGCTGGTCGTGACGATGCAGATCGGATCCGCGCTGTCGATGACGTACGCGGAACGATCGACCGGGTGGTCGGGGTCGATCGGGACGTAGGCACCACCGGCTTTGAGGATGGCATACATTCCGACGAGCAGATCGGTCGAGCGGCGAACAGCGAGACCGACGTGCGTCTCGGGGCCGACGCCCAACGACACTAGGTGGCGCGCAAGTTGATTCGAGCGATCGTCGAATTCGCGGTACGTGACGTGCTCGTCGTCGAACACCAGAGCGATCGAGTACGGGCTTCGCGCGACCTGCAGATCGAAGAGGCTCACGAGCGTCGGATCGTCACCGACGGCGGCGGGCAGCGGATGATCGGTGGCGTTCCAAGCCTCGAGCACGGTGGTGCGTTCGGCTGCCGACAGCATCTCGAGTTCGTGCAGCGACGCCGTCGGCGCCTCGCAGATCGATCGGAGAAGGCGCAGGAACCTGTCGACGAAGCTGTCGACGGTGGACGCGTCGAACAGTTCCGTCGAGTACGTGAAGTTCGCGCGCGAAGCACCGGTTTCGGTCGGCGCTTCGTCGACGCGCAACTGCAGGTCGAACTTCGTCGTCCCCGTCGGGATCTCCTCGAAAGACACTGCCAAGCCGGGTAATTCGAGATGCGCGCGTTCGTTGTTCTGGAACTCGAGCAGTACCTGGAACAGCGGCGAATGGTCGGTCGACCGTGTGGTCGCCACTGTGTCTACCAACTTCTCGAACGGTACGTCGGTGTTGTCGAACGCGGCGAGATCGGCGGCACGCGTGCGTGCGAGCAGGTCGGTGAAGCTCACGTGCGGTGAGACCTCCGTGCGCAGCACGAGGGTGCCGACGAACATGCCGACGAGCTTGTCCAGTCCTGCTTCTCCGCGACCGGCGATCGGAGTGCCGATGGCGATGTCGTCGGTACCACTGAGCCGCGACAGCAGCAGCGCAAGAGCCGAATGAACGACCATGAACAGGGTGGCGTCGTGCTCCGATGCCAACTGCGCCAACGCATGTCGGAGATCGCTCGGAATCTCGAACTCGGTGGTGGCACCGAGTACCGATTGCTGAGGCGGGCGCGGGCGGTCGATCGGCAGCGGCAGCAGATCCGGAAGATCGGACAGCTCACGCGACCAGAACGCCAACTGCGACGACATCACCGACGCCGGATCGTCCTCGTCACCGAGCAACGCACGCTGCCACAACGTGTAATCGGCATACTGCACCGGCAACGGCTCCCAATACGGCGACTCACCGTTCACCCGAGCCGAATACGCCACCATCACATCGGCAGCCAACGGCGCCATCGACGCACCGTCGGCAGCAATGTGATGCACCACGATCGCCAACACGAACTCGTCCACCGCAACCCGATACAACCGAGCGCGGAACGGAACATCCACCGTCACATCGAAACCGAGACCCGCATCGGCCGCGATGCGATCGGCCACCTGTGCAACGTCCACGTCGGTCACGGACAACGATCCTGCCGCGGCGACGACTTCGGGCGAGTCGACGGGAAGAACGTTCTGATGCGGGATCTCGTCGGCCACCGGGAACACGGTTCTCAGCGACTCGTGTCGAGCGACCACGTCGGCGACGGCCGTTTCCAACGCGGACACGTCGACCGCGCCCTTCATGCGGACCGCGAGCGGAATGTTGTAGGCGGGTGACGACGTGTCGAACTGGTTGATGAACCACATCCGCTGCTGCGCCTGCGACAACGGAACTCGATCCGGGCGGTCCATCCGCACCAACGCGGGGCGTGCATCGTGGCCGACCGAGGTCTCCGCGCGGGCGGACAGGGCCTCGATGGTCGGAGCTTCGAACAGGTCGAGAACGCGCAGTCCGGTGCCCAGTTCGGCGTTCAACCTGGCGACGACGCGGGTGGCGACCAGGGAGTTTCCGCCCAGGTCGAAGAAGCTGTCGTCGATTCCGACGCGCCTGCCGTCCAGGAGTTCGGCGAACACGTCGGCGATGCGTCGTTGCGTGTCGGTCACCGGGGCGCGGAACTCGGTGGTTCGTCCGAACTCCGGTTCCGGGAGTGCACGGCGATCGAGCTTGCCTGCCGGCGTGAGTGGAATGGAATCGAGCAGCACGAAGGCCGACGGCACCATGTGCGACGGCAATGCCGAGACCATCTGTGCGCGTAGGCTTTCGACGTCGATCGTCGAGCCCGGGATCGGAACGAGGTAGGACGCCAACGCCGTCGACCCTGCGGGTCCCGAAACACCGAGCGTCGCAACGAATTCCACGTCGGCGGCCGATGCGATGACCGCATCGATCTCGCCCAGCTCGATGCGGAACCCGCGCACCTTGACCTGGAAGTCGGAGCGCCCGACGTACTCGAGTGCACCGGAGGCGTTCCACCGCACCACGTCTCCGGTGCGGTACATCCGCTCGCCGCCCACACCGAACGGCGCAGCGACGAACCGCTCCGACGTCAATCCGGCCCGCGCATGATAGCCACGCGCCAGAGCAGGCCCGCTCAGATAGAGCTCACCCGCGACACCCACCGGAACGGGCTGCAGACGCTCGTCCAGAACCAGCTGTACCGAGCCCGTGATCGGCGAGCCGATGTCGACCTGCTTCCCCGGTTCGAGCGCGGAACTCACCGACGAGAACACGGTCGCTTCGGTCGGGCCGTAGGCGTTGAACATCTGTCGGCCCGGCGCCCACCGCTCGACCAGTTCGGGACCGCACGCTTCACCACCGGTCGCGACAACTCTCAGCTCGTCCAGGCCCGTCGGATCCACAGACGCCAACGCGGCCGGCGTGATGAACGCGTGCGTCACATGCTGTTCGAGCAGCAACGACGCCAACTCGGGGCCGCCGTACACATCCGTCGGCGCGATCACCATCGTCGCGGCACCGGAGAAGGCGAGAAGAAGTTCCAGAACCGAGGCGTCGAAACTCGTCGAAGCGAACGCGAGCGTCCGAGAACGCGGCGACACCTCGAATCGGACGCGCTCGAGTTCGGCCATGTCGGAGAGGCCGCGGTGCGTCACGACGACGCCCTTCGGCACGCCCGTCGAACCGGACGTGTAGATCAGGTAGGCGGCGTCGTGAAGCGTGAGCGGATGTACCCGTTCCGTGTCGGTGATCGGGCTGTCGGAATGGGTGGCGAGCGCGGATACGACCTGCTCATCGTCGAGAATCGTCCAACTTACGGACGGACCGACCTCGGTCAGGGTAGTGCGGTGAGCGTCGATGGTAATGCCGAACGCCGCACCCGAATCGGTGAGCATGTGCGCGATCCGGTCCACCGGATACGACGGATCCACCGGCAGGAACGCAGCACCGGCCTTCGCCACCGCCCACACCGACACGACCGACTCGACCGAGCGCGACAACGCCAACGCCACGAACGAACCGGGACCCACACCACGCGAAATCAACAGACGCGCCAACCGCGTCGACGCCGCATCCAACTCCCCGTACGACATCGTCCTGTCACTCGACACGAGCGCCGCCGCGTCGACGCCCGCGCCATCGACCGCACCGCACAGAATCTCCGGCAACAATCGCTCGCCGACCGACGCTCCACCACGCACCGGCACCAACGCCGCGCGCTCGGACTCCGACAGCACGTCGATGTCGCCGACGACGGCGTCGCTGTTCTCGGCGGCCACATTCAGGATGCGGAGAAGCCGTTCGGCGTGGCCGCGCACGACCTCCTCGTCCAGAACAGCCGCGTCGTACTGCACGTCGACGGAGATGCCTGCCGGCGCTCCGAGTGCATCGACGTTCTCGGTGGTTTCGACTACGAGATCGACGCCGTCGAAGTCGGTCAGCCGAGCAGTGCAGGAGTGCGCGAGGACGATGCGGAACAGTGCGGCGTCGTCGGTGGCGACCTCGCGGGCGACGTCGGCGAAGGTCACGTGGCTGTGAGCGAGCGCCGCGGAATCGATGCCGCGCAGCCGCTGCGACAGAGACGAGAACGACTCGCTCGGGTCGACGGAACTCCGCAGAACCACGGTGTTCCCTGCTGTGTACGGGGTTCGCGCGCCGATCGAGACGTCGTTCTCGCCGGAGACGCGTGCGAGCACGGTGGCGACCGCGGTGTGCAAGGACACCAGGACACTCGAACCCTGTCGTGCTGCCGAGGCCAGCAACGCCCGGTGAGACTCGGCCCCGAGCTGCACGCTCAGTGTTCGTGGTTCCCGCGTAGCGTCCGCGGTACGCGGTCGGGACAGTGGAAGCCCCGCAGGCTCGGGCCGGTCGGCGAGCTCGGAGTGCCAGTACAGCAACTCCTGCCGCTCGACACGCCGGCGTGCTCCGATCGCTGCACTCTCGGGATGTACGTCGTCGATGTCGTCGTGAGGGCTCGCGGCCACGAAGGCGGCGACTACCTCCACGAACGAACGGTGGTGTTGCGCAAGGTCTTCGTCGACGTAACGGTTCGGGTTACCGCGGAAATCGACGAATGTCTTTGCGGGATGGCCACTCTGGTAGATGTTGACCAGGAGGTCGTCGACCGGGCCGGACGTGACGATGTTGAATTCGCCGACGATCGAACCGAGATGGATCTGCTGATGGAACAGCATCACGTTGACCATCGGGGCAACCAGCGCCTTGTCGATACCGTTGCTTTTCAGGTCACGGCGGATGTCCTCGATGCTGAACCGCTGGTGGCGGAGCGCACCCATCAGTTCGAGCTGCACCTGGGCGACGAGATCGCCGACTGTCCCGTGCGTCGGCACGGTCACCGCAATGGGCGCGACGTTCACGAGCATTCCGCCCGAACGGCGCAGTGTCGCAGTCGTTCTCGCGGACACAGGCATGTTGACGAGAACGTTCTCCCGCCCGGTCATGCGGGAGAGATAACACGCGAAGGCCGCGATGACGACGGCCGCAGCCGTGGCACCCTTGGACGCGTCGGAGTTCTCCAATGCTGCGACCACGTCGTCGGGCAGCGACGCGCTCTCGAGCTTGCTGGCCGCAACCGTCGCGCCGGGGTTGTTGGCCAGCGTCGCACCGTCGTGTACGTCGCGGACGTGATCGGCCCAGTACTGCCGATCCGTTTCGAAGCGTGCCGACGAGCGGTATGCCTGATCCACCTCGTACAACGTGCGGAGATCGGCCGCTTTGGCCGGTGCAGGCTCGCGGCCCTCGACCTCGGCGGTGTAGAGCTCGGCGGTTCGGTTGACCATCGTCATGGCGCCGTAGCCGTCGAGCGCGACATGGTGAATCTTGCTGTACCACAGGTATCGATCTTCTTCGACCTGCAGCAACGACATGGCAACCAGTCGATCACGTGTCAGATCGACTGGTGCGGTGTAGTTTTCGTCGATCCAGCGACGCGCCGACGCCATCGGGTCCGTTTCGCCCCGGAAGTCGACGATTGCAATCGTGTCGTCGATGGAATGGTCGACGATCTGGATCGGCTCGCCGTCCACCTCGACCAACCGTAGAAATCCCGATTGGAACTCGTGCCCGGCCACCCGCGACGCCCGGCGCAGGACGTCCACGTCCAGATCTCCCCGCAGATCCACGTACTGCGCGATGCAGACCGGAACGGACGGAGCCAGCTGCTGCGCGAACCACATTCCTCGCTGCGCCGACGACAACGGGAAACCGGAACCTGCGTCACCCTGTTCGTGCAGTGGAGAGCTGTG
Source organism: Rhodococcus sp. Eu-32 (assembly GCF_003336925.1). Taxonomy (NCBI): domain Bacteria; kingdom Bacillati; phylum Actinomycetota; class Actinomycetes; order Mycobacteriales; family Nocardiaceae; genus Rhodococcus; species Rhodococcus sp. Eu-32. Next base: position 15,499 of record NZ_QGNK01000003.1, read on the forward strand.
AGATTCGCCTGAAACTGCGGCCCGCATTCATTCGCCTTTCTGGAGCGAGGTCGAGGAAGGGGGAGTCGGGGCAGGGTCGGTCAATGCAAGATCCGTTCTCGAACGTGCGACGACGGGCGCTGAAAGATCCACCCCGGGAGGCCGGTGTCGCGCGGTGGCTGTCCGCCCGACGTGGCCTTTAGTGTGGTTCGTTGCGCGCAAAGGCGTGGATTGGCCCGCACCGACGGGGCGACGCCGAAGTTCGGTACGGCAATGGTCGCATGACCGTACTCGCGGATTGTTTCACGAGCGATTCTGCAGGCTTGTCGACGAGCACCCAATCTTCCACCGAAGATCCCTCCCGAGTGTCCGAGCCACCGACCGCACATCGACGACCGGGACGAACCGCGCGACCTGCGTCGTGCACGACAGGTCTCCACCACGATCGACCGAACGAATCGCCGACCGAGGCCGAAGCTGTTCATTCCCTACGACGGACATGTGCGCTTACACACACCGCGAACTAGAACATACAATAATGCGCCGCCCCCTTTATGGCCGATCACTATTGAGGAATCGAGCCTACGTCGGAGACCGTTACAGATCTCGACAATGGCTGGCGCGCAACCCAAGTGGTCATACGAAAATCGGCGAATAAATCGACCCCGAATCCATACGAATCGGTCGTTACGGGGTTAGTGGTCGATTTTTCCGACCGAACCGGTCGTGTGGATTGTTCTGCGCGATCGTGCAACTCCGACAACGACGAATATCGCTGCAAGCGAACAGAGAACGTACTCCGGGATCGCCCCGAGATCGGTGGCGACCGTCGTGTCGTGACGCAGCTCGATCTCCGAGACCAGCGCATCGGGAACGAACAGCTCCGTCCGTTGCGTCACAGCCCCGCTGGGCGACACGATCGCGCTGACACCACTCGTCGCCGCCACGACGACCGACCTGCCGTGCTCCACGGCTCGTACGCGCGACATCGCCAGTTGTTGATAGGTCATCTCGGTATCGCCGAAGGTTGCGTTGTTGGTCGGTATCGCGATGAATTCCGCACCGGAGCGGACGGATTCGTTCAACGCACGATCGAATGCCACCTCGTAACACGTCGCGATGCCGGCGGTGATTCCGTCCGCGTGAACGACACCGTTGCCGGTCCCCGGCACGAAGTAACCGGCACGATCGGCGTACTCGGAGAACAACCGGAAGAAGCTACGCCACGGCAAGTATTCGCCGAACGGCTGAATGATCTTCTTGTCGTGGCGCTCCCCCGGCCCTGCTGCGCCGTCCCACACGATGACCGAGTTGGTGGTCGTGCGATCCTCGTTGACCAGAACGGATCCGACGAGGATGGGCGCGCCGACCGCCTCGGACGCCGCGGTGATCTCGGTGGCCGCATCTGCGTTGCGGAGCGGATCGATGTCCGACGCGTTCTCCGGCCACACCACGAGGTCGGGCGCGGGCGTGCGGCCGGCACGCACGTCGTCGGCAAGACTCAGCGTTTCGCGAACGTGGTTGTCCAGCACCGCGCGACGCTGCGCGTTGAAGTCGAGCCCGAGGCGCGGGACGCTTCCCTGAATCGCCGCGACGGTGATGGTGCGCGAATCCGGATCGTGCGAGTCCCCGATGAGCATCGGTGCCACGGCAAGGGCGACGATCGACGCACTCGCGGCGACGGAGACGCCGACGATGATTCCGCGAAGGCGTTTCTCGAGCAGCGCGACAGCCACCGCGGCCAGTCCGGTCCCCGTCAGTGCGACACCGAAGCTCAGGAGCGGGGCGCCACCGACGCCCGCGAGAGGCAGAAGCCACCCGTCGGGCTGTCCGAACGCGAGGCGACCCCACGGAAAACCACCGAACGGGAAACTGGATCGAGCCCACTCCACGAGGCTCCAGACGAGAGCGAGAGCCAGAGGCCACCACCGGGTCCGTGCCGCGACGACGGCGAGCACGCCGAACAGTCCGGTGAAGACCGATTCCGCCGTCGCCAGCGCGAGCCACGGAAGTGGTCCGACGTACACACCGATCCACGGCAACAACGGAACGAAGAAGCCCAAGCCGGCGAGCAGTCCGTATCCGAAACCGGCCTTCTTCGATTGTGGACCGTCTCCCCGCCCTCTGACGAGAACCAGGACCAGCAATGCGATCGAAAACGGTGCCAGGAACCACAGCGTGCGGGGTGGGAAGCTCAGATAGAGCAGCAGACCCGACGCCACGGAGACAGCACTCGACGCGGCGACCCTCGTGATCGCCCGAGGGTCACGCTTCATGGATCACGCGCCCGCGATGAACGGTGCGCAGGCAACGCGGGCTCGGCGAGTCCAGCTCGAGCGGCGGCAGAGGCGGCACTCCCGCTCTCGGATCGGTGGACCACCGCTGAACGCCGTCCTTCGGGGCCTTCACGACGAGTTCGGGCGCGTCCCACATCGCGAAACTGGCAGGCGCTCCCGGCGTCAACGTCCCTGCCAGCCCGTCGCGCACACCGCCTGCTCGCCACGCGCCCCTGGTGGCAGCGGCGAACGCTGCGCGCGGCGAGACTCCGCTACCGGCTGTGTGGTGACCGACCGCGGCGCGTAGTACCGCCCACGGGTCCATCGACGTCGCCGGCGCGTCGGATCCGAATGCCAGGGATACGCCTGCGGAGGCCAACGGTGCCAGCGGATTCAGTGCACGCGCGCGGTCCGCGCCGAGGCGTTGTGCGTACATGCCGTCGTCACCTCCCCAGAGATGGTCGAACCGCGGTTGCATGCTCGCGATGACGCCCCACGCCGCGAGCGACGCGGCGTGGTCGACGGAAACCATCTCCAGGTGTTCGACGCGGTGGCCGCGCGCGGCCAGCGCTGGACCACCCACCGAGGCGGCGACACGCGCGAAGCCGTCGACGACGGCTGTCACCGCAGCGTCTCCGATCGCGTGAAATCCCGCCTGAACACCGACTTCGGTGCACGCGGCGACGTGCGCAGCGATCGCGTCGACGTCGAGGTACGACGTGCCTCGGCCGGGGACGTCGGTGTAGTCGTCGGTGAGCCACGCGGTGTGCGATCCGAGGGAACCGTCGACGAACACGTCGCCCGCCAGTCCGTGCGCACCCGTCCGTGCGAGCAGGTCCCGGGCCTCCGCGGCGCCGGTGACCGCTTCGCCCCAGTAGCCGCGGACCTCCACCCCGTGCTCGGTGGCCAGGAGTTCGGTGAAGTCACCCAGACCCGATACGTCGGGGCCACCGCACTCGTGCACTGCGCAGATCCCGGCTGCGGCCGCCGCGTCGAGCATCCGCCGACGGGCCGCGTCACGTGCGGCGGGGGTCAGCAGGGATCGAGCGGCGGCGCGAACCACGTGATGAGCCGCAGCGGTCACCGGCAGCTCCGGGTGGAAGCCGATCGCGTTCGCCAGGTCCGGGCACGCCGCGCGCAGGGCCGTCGAGCACGCGGCGGAATGCGAGTCGACGCGCGTCAGATACACGGCGCGGCCGGGGGCGATGGCGTCGAGCTCGGAGGTGGTGGGTGCTCCCCCGTCCGGCCAGTGTGACTCGTCGAAGCCGTGACCCCAGATCACCGCGTCGTCGGTTCGCGCGGCGTGACGGCGGAGTTCGTCCAGACACTGAGCATGGGACCGGGACGCCGACAGGTCCAACCCGCCGAGCAGCAGCCCGTGTGCCGTCGTATGAACATGTGCGTCGACGAAGGCGGGAGCGACGAAGGCCCCCGCGAGGTCGAACTCCTCGGCACCCGGATGAAGTGCGCGGCCGGTACGGTCTTCGCCTGTCCACGTGACGATTCCATCGGTGACGGCCATCGCCGTGGCGTCGGGAGCGGAAGCGCTGTAGATCCGCCCGCCGAGAAACAGTTGGGTGCTCACGGCTGACCAGTCTGCCCTCAGCGGGTCGGCTTATCGAAATCCCGTCCGTCGATCTCGATGATGCGCCCGCTGGTGCTCGGGTACTGCCCCGCGTACGTCTCACCGATCACCTCGCCGTCGATGACGGTCGGTCGCATTCTGCGCGTCGCGACCGCGACGCTCGGCATCCAGCGGGCAGCAGCGGCCAGCACCAGCGGCCGCAGGGCCCACCGCGAGACCGGCAGCAGCAACAGGATGCCGAACACCGTCGTCACCAGACCTGGTACGAACATCGCGACCGACCCGACCGCGAACAGAACACCGTCGGCGACCGCTCCCGCCGGCGTCCGTTCACCGCGACTGGCGGCGCGCAGACCCTCCATGACCCGGCGGCCCTGCGACCGTACGAGGACGAGCCCGACGACCGAACCTGCGATCAACAGCAGCACGGTCCACAGCACACCGATCGCGCTGCCGACCGCGACGAGTGCGGCCACCTCGACGACGACATAGAGGAGAAAGAGCGCAAACACGGTAGTTCCTTTCGTTGCCTGTATCGACAACGAACCGAGGTTCCGATTTTCTCCCGGATCGGACGACATTCGGTCGAGCAGCTAGGCCCCCGGCCGAACCAGTCCCGTTTCGTAGGCCAGAACGACGGCCTGGACGCGGTCGCGTAGACCGAGCTTTGTCAGTACACGCCCGACATGTGTCTTCACCGTCGCCTCGGACAACACCAGGCTGCCGGCGATCTCGGCGTTCGACAATCCTGTGGCGAGCAGTCCGAGCACCTCGCGCTCACGGTCGGTCAGCGCGTCGAGCATCGCCGGATCGCGAGTCGGCGTCGTGTCGCCGGAGATGAACCGTCCCAGCAGGCGCCGCGTGACTTTCGGCGACACGACGGCGTCGCCACCCGCGATGCTCCGGATGGCGGAGACGAGATCCTCCGGTGGGGTGTCCTTGAGCAGAAACCCGCTCGCGCCCGCCTTCAACGCACCGAGGACGTGCTCGTCGAGATCGAACGTCGTCATCACCAGAACACGTGCCTCGGAATTCGACTCGACGATGCGCGACGTCGCCGTCACGCCGTCGATGCCCGGCATGCGGACATCCATCAGCACGACATCCGGCTTCAACTCGTCGACCTTCGCGAGCGCCGACGCACCGTCCGACGCCTCGCCCACGACGGACAGGTCGTCCTGGGCGTCGAGGACCATCGTCAGGCCCATCCGCATCAATTCCTGGTCGTCGACGATGAGAACGGTGATCGGCACAGGGGACAACCTATCCCCCGCGGCCGAAAAGTTCCGCAGGCTCCACTCCCGTCTATTCGAGTGGGAGCACCGCACGCACCACCCACTGGCCGTCGTCGGTACGGCCCGCGTCCAGCGTCCCCTGCAGGACGGCGACGCGTTCGCGCATGCCGAGGAGCCCGTTTCCGGTTCCCTGCACCGTGCTCGCAGTCGGTCCGACGTCGCGATTGATCACCTCGACGTGGACACCGCTGTCCCGTCGGACGACCGACACGCGAGCTCTCGGCGCATGACCGCCGTGTCGCAGCACGTTGGTCAGCGACTCCTGGACGACACGATGTACTCCCAAGCTGATCGCGGGGCTGATGTCGTCGAGGTTTCCCGTCTGCTCGAGTTCGACGTAGAGGCCGGCCTTGGACATCATGTCCACCACCTTCGCCAGACCCGCGGTGCCGTACTGCGGCATGTCGTCGGTGTGGGGTGTCGTTCGGAGCAAGGCAACGGTCCGGCGCAGTTCGGCGAGCGCCTGCCTGCCGGTCGCCGAGATGTTCGCGACGGCTTGTTCGGCCCGCTCGGGATCCTTGCGTATCGCGTAGGACGCACCGTCGGCCTGCACGACCATGACGCTCACCCCGTGGGCGATGACGTCGTGCAGTTCGCGTGCGATGCGTGTCCGTTCGAGGGCGACCGCCTCCTCGGCGCGGCGATCTCGGTCGTACTCGGCGACGACGAGGCGCGCTTCGACGGCCTCGTCGTACGCGCGCCGGGCGCCGAGGAATTCGGCCGCGATCCACGCCAGCGCATACATCATGGCGCCGAACACGACGCTGGTGATGAGGTCCTCGTCGAACAGAAGCAGCGCCAGGATCGAATCCAGGATCACCGCGATCAGATAGAACAGCGCGTCACGCCGACCCACGTAGGCCACCAACGTGTACAGCATGATCGGCAGCGCGAGCAGCGAGGGATGAAGGTTGGTCGTCTCCCCCAGTGCCGCGCCGGTCGTCGTGCCGAACAACGACACCACGAGCACCGCGACCGCGACCGTTCGAGGGTGCCGACGACGCCATGCGATCGGGGTGCAGACCGCCGAGGTGACCACACCGAACAGCACCCAATTCGTCGACTCGGCGTTGGCGACCAGCGCGACGACGTCGAGCACGACGAGCATTGCTGCGAGCAGCGAGTCCGCGACGAAGGGCTTGCCCCTGAGCCACAGGCTGAATCTCCGCATGTGATTGAGTTTGCCGTATGCAAGCAAGGGCCATATGACCGCGGCGGACTGGGGATTGTTGATGGTGGCGGCCACTGCCGCCGGCTGGGTCGACGCGGTCGTCGGCGGCGGCGGATTGATCCTGCTACCCGCGATTCTGCTGGTCGCCCCGCAGCTGAGTCCTCAGGCAGCGCTCGCGACCAACAAGGTGACAGCCGTGTTCGGTACGGCCGCGGCCGTCGTGACATTCGCACGCAAGGTGGCTCTCGACTGGAAGATTCTCGTGCCGGCCGCGGTGCTCGCCGCGGTCGCGGCTGCCGGCGGCGCCGCGGCGGTGTCGCTGATCGACCGCGACCTGTTCATCCCGATCATCATGGTCGCGCTCGTCGGTGTCGCGGTGCTCGTGACGACGCGCCCGACCATCGGAACCGTCGCCGCAGCTCGCCCGCCGACGACGCGGAAGATTCTCGTCGTCGTGCTTCTCGCCGCCGGCTGCTTCGGCTTCTACGACGGCATTCTCGGCCCCGGCACGGGAACGTTCTTCATCATCGCGTTCGCGACGCTGCTCGGCACCGAGTTCGTGCGCAGCGCCGCGATGGCCAAGGTGCTCAATCTCGGATCCAACGTCGGGGCTCTGACGTTCTTCGCCGTGACCGGACACGTGCTGTGGCAGTTGGGCGCAGCGATGGCGGTGTGCAACGTGATCGGTGCCGTGCTGGGATCGCGTGCGGCGCTCGCACGCGGCGCCGGATTCGTGCGCGTCGTACTGCTCGTCGTCGTCATCGGCATGGTTGTCCGCCTCGGCTGGCAACAATTCGGCTAATCTCCGTGTCTGTGACCCAGCCGCCCCACCGCGATGTCGATCCGGACTTCCGTGCGTTGTCGTGCGGTGAACTGGCCGCTGCTGCCCTGGACGTCGCGCGGCGCGCCGGTGCGTCGCACGCGGACTTCCGAGTGCAGCGCCTCACCACGCAATCGCTGAACCTGCGCGACGGCGTCGTCCAGTCGGCCGTGGACGGCTCCGAAATCGGCCTCGCAGTGCGCGTCGTCGTGGACGGTACGTGGGGTTTCGCGTCGCACAGCGATCTGTCGGTCGACGCGGCCGCGGCGACGGCACGCACGGCCGTCGACGTCGCGCAGGCACTCCGGTCGCTGAACCGCGAACGCGTCGAGCTCGCCGACGAGCCCGTGTACGCGAACGCGACATGGGTGTCGGAGTACGACGTCGATCCGTTTCACGTTCCGACCCGCGACAAGGTCGAACTGCTCACCGACTACTCCGCCCGCCTTCGCGCGTCGGACGGCGTCGATCACGTGACCGCTTCGGTACTGCAGGTCAAGGAACAGACGTACTACGCCGATCTGGCCGGCAGTTCGATCACGCAGCAACGAGTCCGGCTCCACCCCCAGCTCGAAGCGACGACGGTCGACACGGCCGCGGGCGCCTTCGAGACGATGCGCACTCTCGCCCCGCCGGTCAGCCGCGGATGGGAGTACCTCGGTGCCGACAGCACGTGGGACTGGTCGGACGAGTTGACGCGCATCCCCGGATGGCTCGCCGAGAAGGTGAAGTCGCCGTCCGTCGTTCCGGGTCCGACCGACCTGGTGATCGACCCGACCAATCTGTGGCTCACGATCCACGAATCCATCGGTCACGCAACCGAGTACGACCGCGCAATCGGGTACGAGGCGGCATACGCCGGTACGTCGTTCGCGACCCCGGACCAACTCGGCACACTGAAGTACGGCACCGACATCATGCACGTGACGGCCGACCGCACGGAGGTGGGCGGGCTCTCCACCATCGGCTACGACGACGACGGCGTGGCCGCGCAGCAGTGGGATCTGATCCGTGACGGCGTGCTCGTCGGCTATCAACTCGACCGCGTGTTCGCGCCGAGGCTGGGACTTCCCCGCTCCAACGGGTGCTCGTACGCCGACTCGGCGCAGCACGTTCCGATTCAACGGATGGCGAACGTGTCTCTGCAACCGGATCCCGTCGTCGATCGCACCATCGACGATCTGGTCGCCTCGGTCGACGACGGGATCTACGTCGTCGGCGACAAGAGCTGGTCGATCGACATGCAGCGCTACAACTTCCAGTTCACCGGACAGCGGTTCTTCCGCATCAGGAACGGCGTGCTCGACGGCCAGGTGCGCGATGTCGCCTATCAAGCGACGACGACCGACTTCTGGGGATCGATGGATCTCGTCGGCGGCGTGTCGACGCGACGCCTCGGTGGCGCGTTCAACTGCGGAAAGGCGCAGCCCGGTCAGGTCGCGGCCGTCAGTCACGGATGTCCCGCTGCCGTCTTCCGTGGAGTGAACGTTCTCAACACGCGATCGGAGGCAGGCCAGTGATTCCCGGCCACGAGGTCGTCGAGCGGGTGCTCGCACTCGCCACGGTCGACGACACGTTCGTCATCGTCATCGACTCCAGCGAGGCGTCGTTGCGCTGGGCCGGAAATTCGATGACCACCAACGGAATCGGGATTTCGCGACACTGGACCGTCGTCTCCGTCGTCCGTGGATCCAGCGACACGAAGGTCGCGACGATGTCGTCGACGAGCGTCGACCCGGACGAGATCGCGTCGATCGTCGCAGCGTGCGAGAACACCGCTCGCGCAGCCGAACCCGCCGAGGATGCGATGCCACTCGTCACCGGCACCGGCGATCCGGACGATTGGGACGCCGATACTGCGCTCACGAGCATCGGCGTGTTCGGCGGTTTCACCGAGGACCTCGCCGCGGGCTTCGCCGGTCGGGACCAGCTGTACGGCTTCGCCCATCACCGCCTCGACACGGTCTGGCTCGGATCGACGTCGGGGATCCGGCGCCGCTTCACGCAGCCCACCGGCTCGATCGAGATCAACGGCAAACGCGACGACGCGAGTGCCTGGGTCGGCGCGAGCACCAAGCATTTCGACGACGTGAACGTTGCCTCGTTGCTGAGTGACCTGTCGACGCGGCTGGGGTGGGCGTCGACGCAACTCGATCTTCCAGCAGGACGATACGAGACGTTGCTTCCGCCGTCGGCCGTCGCCGATCTGATGATCTACCTGATGTGGACGATGGAAGGCCGCGGAGCGCAGGAAGGTCACACGGCGTTGTCACGGCCGGGCGGCACACGCGTCGGCGAGAAGCTCGGTTCGATTCCCCTGACGCTGTTCTCCGATCCGAACTACACCGGGCTCGAGTACTCGCCCTTCGTCGCGACCGGTGCGTCCAACGATTCGGTCTCGGTGTTCGACAACGGAATGGCCACCTCGCGCGTCGACTGGGTACGTGACGGTGCCGTCGGAGCGCTGGCGTACCCGCGGTTCTTCGCCGACAAGTACGACACCGACCCCGTGATCCCCGGCGACAACCTCGTCCTGACGGGCGGCAGCGACGCCGACCTGGACGCGATGATCGCACGCACCGAGCGTGGACTGCTGCTGACGACGCTGTGGTACATCCGAGAGGTCGATCCCGCCACGTTGCTGCTCACCGGACTGACCCGTGACGGCGTCTACCTCGTCGAGGACGGAACGGTCACCGGATCCGTCAACAATTTCCGCTTCAACGAGAGCCCACTGGATTTGCTGCGCCGCGTCACCGAGGCCGGGGCGACGGAGAAGACGCTGCCCCGGGAGTGGAAGGACTGGTTCACGCGAACGGCGATGCCGCCGTTACGTATTCCTGATTTCCACATGTCCTCGGTGAGCAAAGCACAGTAGGACTACTTCTCCGGTCCGGAGATCTCCAGCGCGATGTTGTCCGGGTCACGGAATTCCAGGATGCTCAGGCCTTCGCCGGCCGACTTGATGCCCTCGTGACGAATTCCCAGTTCGTCGAGGGTCGCCACGGCGTTCTCGAGATCGTCGTAGGTCGCGACGGCGAAGCTCAGGTGGTCGAGGCCTGCGCGGTCTTCGTCGAACCGATCCTCGCCCGGCGCAACCGGACGAAGGCCGAACAGTCCCCCGGCGAACGAGTAGATCACTCCCCCGAACAGAAACCACAGCGCCTTCTTGGTCTGCTCGTCGGCGTTCGGATCCCACTCGTACGCGACGTCGAAGCCGAACACGTCGTCGTAGAACTTCCGCGAGACGTCGATGTCGCTGACGGTGATGCGCACGTGGTGGAAATCGGTAGCTGCTATCGCCATGGTGTGTCTCTCCTCGTCGAAGACCTGTCGCCGTCGCGCTGCCCGCGTGCCACCCCGCCGGAGAGTGCACCGCCGCGCGTGAGTCGAAACGCGCGAAACCCACTCCGGTCAGGATTCGAGAAGTATCACGGCGGCGCTGGAACTAACGTATTCCGCGTGAACCCACCGAGGGAGAGGCGACAACGGATGGCAGCGAGTGCGAGCACACGGTCACCCGAGATGCACGTGGCCGACAGCCACGATCTAATTCGAGTCCAGGGCGCGCGGGTCAACAACCTGCAGGACATCAGTGTCGAGATCCCCAAACGCCGACTGACCGTGTTCACCGGCGTGTCCGGTTCGGGCAAGAGCTCTCTCGTGTTCAGCACGATCGCCGCCGAGTCGCAGCGCATGATCAACGAGACGTACAGCGCGTTCGTCCAGGGCTTCATGCCGACGCTCGCGCGGCCCGACGTCGACGTGCTCGACGGCCTGACCACGGCGATCATCGTCGATCAGCAGCGGATGGGTGCCAATCCGCACTCGACGGTCGGCACCGCCACCGACGCCAACGCGATGCTGCGCATCCTGTTCAGCCGCCTCGGTACGCCGCACATCGGGTCGCCTCAGGCGTTCTCGTTCAACGTCGCGTCGATCTCCGGCGCCGGAGCCGTCACCGTGCAGAAGGGCGGGCGTGAAACCAAGGAGAAGCGGACCTTCTCGATCACCGGCGGCATGTGTCCGCGTTGCGAGGGACGCGGGTCGGTCAGCGACATCGACCTGACGGCGCTGTACGACGACAGCAAGTCCCTCAACGAGAGTGCGATCACGATCCCCGGATACAGCATGGAGGGGTGGTACGGCCGAATCTTCCGTGGCTGCGGCTACTTCGACCCCGACAAGCCGATCGCCGAGTTCACCAAGCGGGAACTGAACGATCTCCTCTACCGCGAGCCGACCAAGATCAAGGTCGAGGGCATCAACCTCACCTACTCGGGACTCGTTCCCCAGATCCAGAAGTCGTTCCTGTCCAAGGACGTCGACGCGATGCAGCCGCACATCCGCGCGTTCGTCGAGCGTGCGGTGACGTTCCAGACGTGTCCGGAGTGCGACGGGACCCGTCTCAACGAGGGCGCGAGGTCGTCGAAGATCAAGGGAATCTCCATCGCCGACGCGTGCGCGATGCAGATCAGCGACCTCGCGAAATGGGTGGGCGGGCTGAAGGAACCGTCCGTCGCACCCCTGCTCGAGTCGCTCGGCGAGACGCTCGACTCGTTCGTGCAGATCGGACTTGGCTACTTGTCGCTCGAGCGTCCCGCAGGCACGCTCTCCGGTGGTGAAGCTCAGCGCACCAAGATGATTCGGCACCTGGGTTCGTCGCTCACCGACGTCACCTACGTGTTCGACGAGCCGACCACCGGTCTGCATCCGCACGACATCCAGAACATGAACGACCTTCTGCTGCAACTGCGGGACAAGGGCAACACCGTTCTCGTCGTGGAACACAAACCCGAGACGATCGTGATCGCCGATCACATCGTCGATCTCGGGCCCGGGGCCGGATCCGCCGGTGGCACAGTATGTTTCGAGGGCACGGTCGACGGCCTGCGCTCGAGCGACACGATCACCGGACGGCACTTCGACGACCGAGCGACGCTGAAGGAGTCCGTCCGGGAGTTCACCGAGGTCGTCGAGATCCGCGGCGCCGATACGCACAACCTGCAGAACGTCGACGTCGACGTGCCGCTCGGGGTGCTGACCGTCGTCACGGGCGTCGCGGGCTCCGGCAAGAGCTCGCTCATCCACGGGTCGCTGTCCGGGTTGGACGACGTCGTCGCAATCGATCAGGGTGCGATCCGCGGGTCGCGTCGTAGCAATCCTGCGACGTACACCGGGCTGCTCGAGCCGATCCGCAAGGCGTTCGCGAAGGCGAACGGCGTCAAGCCTGCTTTGTTCAGCGCGAATTCGGAAGGCGCCTGCCCCACGTGCAACGGCAACGGTGTCATCTACTCGGACCTGGCGATGATGGCAGGCGTCGCAACCCCGTGCGAAGAATGCGAGGGCAAGCGCTTCCAGGGATCGGTACTCGAATACCACCTCGGCGGCAAGGACATCAGCGAGGTGCTCGAGATGTCGGCGGCGGAAGCGCACGAGTTCTTCGGTGAGACGTCGAAACTGGCTGCGGCGCACAAGATCCTGACGCGATTCGTCGACGTCGGCCTCGGCTACATCAAACTGGGTCAACCGCTGACCACCCTCTCCGGCGGTGAGCGTCAGCGCCTCAAGCTCGCGACCCACATGGGCGAGAAGGTCGGAATCTACGTTCTCGACGAGCCGACGACCGGCCTCCACCTGGCCGACGTCGAACAGCTGCTCGGTCTGTTGGATCGTCTCGTCGATGCGGGCAAGTCGGTCATCGTGATCGAACATCATCAAGCGGTCATGGCACACGCGGACTGGATCATCGACCTCGGCCCCGGCGCTGGTCACGACGGCGGTCGCGTCGTCTTCGAGGGCACGCCGACCGATCTCGTCGCCGATCGGTCCACGCTGACGGGCGAGCATCTCGCGGCGTACGTGGGGCGTTAACCCTCGTGCGCGCGAATACATAGCCCTCTATGTATTCGCGCGCACATGGGGTGCATGACGCGTCATCATCCGCTGAGCGCGGTCGAACACCGCGGCCCGCACGTCCGCGGGGCCGAGCAGTTCACAGTCGTCTCCGAGCATCCATACCGTCGAACAGGCATGTGCCACACCGCCGAACAGTGCGTCGAGTTCGATCCACCCGTCGTGCGGGACCGATGTCTCGTCCACTCGGATCGCGGTGGCGGCGACGTGGTCCAGCTGATCGGGCCGCACACGCAGTCGAACGGACACGGTGTCCCGACTCGACCTGAACCGTCGGCGACCGGCATCCCACAGCGCACCGAGATCGACCTTCGGACTTCTGCGGGCGTCGTCGTCCAGTAGTTCCGCACGGCGAATCCGAGACACTCGATAGGTCCGTTCGTCCCCGTCCACCGTCGCCATCAGGTACCAGTGCCCGGCGGCGTACACGAGTCCGATCGGGTCCACCGTCCGCACGCTCGGCGTACCGCTACGGCCCTCGTAGTCGAGCCGTAGTCGGCGCCCGAGAAAGACCCCGCGCTGGACGACGTCGAGATACTCGTCGCGTTCGGGGTCTCGGAGCCAGCCTTCGGGCCGGACCAGTACGCGGTCGGCCACCGACGTCGCGACGCGTCGCTGCTCGTCGGGCAACGACGCCGCGACCTTGCGCATAGCGGACGCGAAAGCCGACCCCATGCCGAGCGACGCCGACGCGTCCGCGGACATGAGCGCTGTCGCCTCCTCCGCGGTCAAGCCGGTGAGGTCCGTCGTGAAGCCGGGAAGAAGCTCGAACCCTCCGTGACGACCGCGTTCGGCGAACACCGGGAAGCCCGAGGTGGACAAGGCGTCGATGTCCCGCAGCACCGTGCGCTCCGAGACTTCTAGCTCTGCAGCCAGCTGCGACGCGGACATGCGCCCACGATGTCTCAGCAGAAGAACCAACGAGATCAATCTGTCCGCGCGCACTCGCCGATCGTTGCACGAATACACGACAGAAGATGTCATGTATTCGATGTTGACTTCATCTCGTACCGTTCGAACCACGACGAAACGAGAGCATCATGACCGACATCGCGCTCGATCCCCGGCCCCTCTACCGCGACGCGCTGGCCTGGGTCGCCGACCTGATGGAAGCAACTCGCGACGACCAGATGACGCTGCCGACGCCGTGCCCGGACTTCGACGTCCGAGCGCTGTTGGGGCACCAGATCGCGGGTGTGCGACGCGCCAGGACGATGGCACTGGGCGGCGACCCCACGACCGTGCCGGTGGTGCTCACCGGGTTCGACGACGCGACTGCCGCGTATCGAGTTCAGGCCCGACTGGCGCTCGAGGCATGGGCGGGTGAGAACACGCTTGACATGACGGTCACGGCGCCCTGGGGAACCGTGCCCGGCCGCGCAGCGGTGTGGGCCTACATCAACGAAACCCTCGTTCACGGATGGGATCTGGCGGTGTCGACGGGTCGACCGTCCGAGGCCGAACCCCGGCTCGTGGAACCCGTGCTGGCCGCCGCAGCACGCGCGATTCCCGCCGAGCCTCGCGACGTCATGCCTTTCGACGAGGTCGTCGAACCCGCCGCCGACGCCGGCCCGACCGAACGCCTCGTCAATTGGTCCGGCCGGGCCAGTGCTCCGTGGGTCGGTGCCGCGTCACGCTGAGCCGTCGAACACCCGGGTGCCCGCGAGGTAGGTGGCGCGGACGTCGAGGTCGGCGATGTCTTCCGGCGGGACGGTGCGCGGATCGGCGGACAGCACGACGAAGTCCGCGTACTTGCCGACTTCGATGGAGCCGATCTCGTTCTCGGAGAACAGTTGCCAGGCCGCGTCGATGGTCTGAGCGCGAATGGCCTGTTCGACGGTCAGCCGTTGTTCCGGACCGGAGACGTGCCCGTTCGGTGTCGTTCTCGTGACCGCGACGGCGATGTTGCGCAGCGGTTCCTCCGGAGTGACGGGAGGATCGTTGTGCAGGGAAACCCTCATGCCTGCCGCTACGGCCGACCCGGCGGGCATCCACCTCGATCCATGCTCGGGCCCGAAGAGTCCGTCGACGAGAACGTCACCCCAGTAATGGATCTGGTCGACGAACAGGCTGCACGTCACGCCGAGCGATACCGCGCGTGCGATCTGATCGTCGCGGATCGCGCCGACGTGTTCGAGGCGCAGCCGGTGGTCCGGACGGGGGTGGCGAGTGAGGACGCTGTCGTACACATCCAGAATCGTGTCGATCCCGTTGTCGCCCATGACGTGACACGCCAACGGCCATCCCAGCGGAAAGTAGGCGTCGACGATTTCGGTCAGCTGTTCGCGGGTGTAGTTCGCGTGCCCGCACGATCCCGGCTCGACGCCGATGGCCGCGGTGGCGTCGGTGTCGAGGTACGGGAACGTCAGGTCGATGTTGCCGATCCACGGCGAACCGTCCACCCAGATCTTGATTCCCGTAGCGCGCACCATGTCGTCGCCCGCACCAGGGGTGGATCGCGCGGTCATCGTCGGGTTGGACATCTCGTAGGTACGAAGGCGAACCGTCAGCGCTCCCTGCGCGTTCAACGCCTCGACGAGAGGGCCGAACTTCGGGTCGTACGCCATCTCGGAACACGTCGTCAGCCCGGCGCGGTTGAGCCGTGCGCACTCCTCGGCCAACATTTTCGGATAGGAGCCGGCATTCATCGCGGACGAGACGAGCGGAAACACCGCCGCAGTTTCTCGGGCCGTACCGTCGAGCTCGCCGTTCGCATCACGCCCGTAGGCCGCGCCCTTCGGGTCGGGTGTGTTGCGGTCCAATCCGTGCAGACGGGCCGCCACGGAGTTGAAGAACGCGAGGTGGCCCGAGTTGTGCAGGATCACGAGCGGCGTATCCGGTGCGACGGAGTCGAGCCACGCCAAGGTCGGCTCCGGAAGGCCCTTCTGCAGCAACGCGTCCCACCCGCTGAGGAAAGCGCCGTCGTCACCGCGACGCTTGACCTCGTCACGCACGGCCGCCGCGACGGCGTCGGCGTCGCGAACGGTCACCGGACGGATGTCGACCATCCGATCGGACAGCACCACCGCCTCCATCAGCGGATGGCCGTGCGCCTCGACCAGACCGGGCATCACGCATCCGTCGCCGACGTCGACGACGTGTGTGCTCGGGCCGATCTCGGAGTCGAGTTCCGCTCTGGTGCCCACCGCGCAGATACGGCCGTCCCGCACCGCGACGCCTTCTGCGGTGGGGCGACTCGCGTCCACGGTCAGCACGGTTCCGACAAGGACAAGATCGGCGTACGACGACATCCTTACCTCCCGAAAAGGAAGTATGCAGGTCGCGTCAGGCGGGCGCCACCGATATGCCGACGGTGCCGGTCTTGCCGCGCCGAAGCGTGCTGCCGGTGACGGTCAGCCAGCCGAGTATGCCGTACTTCCGTGCGATCGCGCGGCGAACCTTGTCGGTGGCGGGACCGTCCAGTATTTCGGCGAAGCCGTTCTGCGCCTCGCCCTGGATCTTCCCGCGCGCCGTGCAGGGCGCTACCGTCACACGGCCGTTGCGCCGGATCCTCTTGACCTTCCACGAATCGGAGGTCGTCCACACCAGTAGGCGGTCGCCCTCACGAACACCCCACAGTGGCGTCGCGACGGGCGTGCCGTCCTTCTTGAACGTGGTCAGCGAGACGTACTTTCCGTCGGCGATCTCCTGAAACGTGGCATACGACCAGCGTACGGCTACTCCCCCTCCAGATCGCCTTCCGTCTGCAGATACACCTGGCGAAGTTCGGCGAGAATCTCCGGATCCGGTTCCGCCCACATGCCGCGTTCGGTCGCCTCGAGCAGCCGTTCGGCGATGCCGTGCAGTGCCCAGGGGTTCGACTGTTGCATGAACTTCTGGTTCTGCTCGTCGAGAACGTATGTCTCGGCCAGCTTCTCGTACATCCAGTCGGCGACGACGTCGGTCGTCGCGTCGTACCCGAACAGATAGTCGACGGTGGCCGCCATCTCGAACGCGCCCTTGTACCCGTGCCTGCGCATCGCCTCCAGCCAACGCGGATTGACGACGCGGGCGCGGAACACCCGGGTGGTCTCCTCCGACAACGTACGGGTGCGGACGGTGTCCGGCCTCGTACTGTCACCGATGTAGGCCTCCGGTGACGTGCCCGTCAGCGCGCGCACCGTAGCGATCATGCCGCCGTGGAACTGGAAGTAGTCGTCCGAGTCGGCGATGTCGTGCTCGCGCGTGTCGGTGTTCTTGGCCGCCACGGCAATTCGGCGGTACGCCGTGCGCATGTCGTCCGACGCGGGCACACCGTCCAGGCCGCGGCCGTATGCGAAACCGCCCCACGTCGTGTAGACCTGCGCGAGATCCTCGTCGCTACGCCAGGTCTTGCTGTCGATCAGCTGCAGCAGGCCGGCCCCGTACGTTCCTGGTTTGGACCCGAAAATACGCGTCGTGGAGCGTCGTTCGTCGCCGTGCTCGGCGAGATCGGCCTGCGCGTGCGCGCGGACGAAGTTTCGGTCCGCAGGCTCGTCGAGCGCGGCGACCAGACGCACCGCGTCGTCGAGCAACGCGAGGACGTGCGGGAACGCGTCTCGGAAGAATCCGCTGATGCGCACGGTGACGTCGATGCGCGGGCGTCCCAGTTCTCCCAGGTCGATGACCTCGAGCGTCGTGACGCGCCGCGACGCCTCGTCCCACACCGGCCGGACTCCGAGCAGCGCGAACACTTCCGCGACGTCGTCACCGGACGTGCGCATCGCGGACGTGCCCCACACGGACAGGCCGACCGATTTCGGCCACTCACCGTGATCCTTCCGATACCGCTCGAGCAGAGAGTCGGCCATCGCCTGCCCGGTCTCCCACGCGAGCTTCGACGGGACGGCCTTGGGATCGACGGAGTAGAAGTTGCGGCCGGTGGGCAAAACGTTGATCAGTCCGCGCAGCGGCGAACCGCTCGGCCCCGCGGAGACGAAACCGCCGTCGAGGGCGTGCAGAACCTGCTCGATCTCTTCGGACGTACCGCGCAGTCGCGGAACGACCTCGGACGCGGCGAACCGAAGAATGTCGGCGACGACGGATCCGTGCTCCCCGGCAACCGTGTCCGCTGCTGCCGGATCCCATCCTGCCGCTTGCATCGCCGCGACGAGACCGTGCGCGACGGACTCGATGTCGTCGACGCGTGTGCGCGCCTCGTCGCCGTCCTCGCTCAGACCGAGCGCCTCGCGCAGACCGGGAACCGACTGTTCACCACCCCACATCTGCCGCGCGCGCAGCATCGCGAGCACCAGTTCGACCTCACTGTCACCGGCGGGCGCCTGCCCGAGAACGTGGAGTCCGTCGCGGATCTGAACGTCCTTGATCTCGCACAACCACCCGTCGACGTGCAGCAGCATGTCGTCGAACACGTCCTCGTCGGGGCGTTCTTCGAGACCGAGATCGTGGTGCATCTGCGCCGCCGTCATCAGCGTCCAGATCTGCTGGCGGATCGCCGGGAGCTTCGCGGGGTCGAGTGCCGAGATGTTCGCGTGTTCGTCGAGCAGTTGTTCGAGGCGCGAGATGTCGCCGTAGCTTTCCGCTCGCGCCATCGGCGGGATGAGATGGTCGACGAGGGTCGCGTGCGCACGACGCTTTGCCTGGGTGCCCTCGCCGGGGTCGTTGACGAGGAAGGGGTAGATCAGCGGGAGGTCGCCGAGTGCCGCGTCGGTGCCGCACGAGGCGGACATACCGAGGGTCTTACCCGGCAGCCATTCGAGGTTGCCGTGCTTGCCGAGATGCACCATCGCGTCGGCGCCGAATCCACCGTCGTCCTGCGACGCTTGAATCCAGCGGTACGCGGCGAGGTAGTGGTGACTCGGCGGGAGATCGGGATCGTGGTAGATCGCGACGGGCTTCTCGCCGAACCCGCGCGGAGGCTGAACCATGATCACGACGTTGCCGAATTGCATTGCTGCGATGACGATTTCGCCGTCCTTGTCGGACGATCGGTCGACGTACATGTCGCCGGGTGCCGGGCCCCAGTGCTCCTCGACGGCCGAGGTCAGCTCATCGGGCAGCTGGGCGAACCACGATCGGTACCGCGCTGCCGAGATGCGAATCGGATTACCCTCGAGTTGCTCGTCGGTGAGCCAGTCCGGGTCCTGACCGCCGCGTGCGATCAGGGCGTGGATCAGCGCGTCACCGTCACGGGCCGCCAGCCCCGGAATGGCGTCCGGTCCGTCGACGGGTCCGAGATCGTATCCAGCGGAACGCATCTCGGTCATCAATGCGATCGCACTGGCAGGCGTATCGAGTCCGACGGCATTGCCGATGCGCGCGTGCTTGGTCGGGTACGCCGAGAACATCAACGCGATGCGGCGTTCCGGCGTCGGGATGCGACGAAGTTTCGCGTGCCGCACGGCGATTCCCGCGACGCGGGCTGCCCGCTCGTGATCGGGCACGTAGGTGGTCAGTCCGTCGCCGTCGATCTCCTTGAACGAGAACGGAACCGTGATCAGGCGGCCGTCGAACTCCGGGACCGCGACCTGGGTTGCCACATCGAGCGGAGAGAGTCCGTCGTCGTTGGCTTCCCAGGTCTCGCGGCTGCTGGTCAAGCACAGACCCTGCAGTATGGGCACGTCGAGCGCGGCGAGTTCGGCGACGTCCCATGCCTCGTCGTCACCGCCTGCCGATGCGCTCGCCGGCTTGGTACCACCGGCGGCCAGGACCGTCACGACCATCGCGTCGGCTTGTTTCAGGGTCTCGAGAAGTTCGGGCTCCGCGGTGCGCAACGACGCACAGAAGATCGGAAGCGCTTGTCCCCCTGCATTTTCCACGGCCGTGCACAGCGCATCGATGTAGGTCGTGTTTCCGGCGAGGTGCTGGGCACGGTAATACAAAACGGCGACGACAGGAGCGGAGCCTGCGGAGTGACCCGATGGCACAGGGGCGGAATCGGTGGTTCGAGTCGGTTGGCGCTCCAGAATCCCCCACGTCGGGGTGTGCAGTGGTGCCGAGAATCCGTTGCCGGTCAGCAGGACCGTGTCGGACAGGAACGCGTGCAGCTGCACCAGGTTCTCGGGGCCGCCCTCGGCGAGGTAGTTGTGCGCCTGGGCCGCGACGTTGGCCGGAACCGTCGACAGCTGCATCAACTCGGCGTCCGGTGCCTGTTCGCCACCCAGCACGACGACGGGAAGTCCGGATGCGAGGACGGCGTCGGCGCCCTCTTCCCAGGATCGCCTCGAACCGAGGATGCGCAGGACGATCAGATCGACGCCGTCGGCCAGCGCGGGAACGTCGTCGGCGAGCAGTCGGGACGGGTTGCCCCACCGGTAGTCGGCGCCGCTGGCGCGCGCACTGAGCAGATCGGTGTCGGACGTCGACAGCAGCAAGATCACGGGTAAAGCCCTCCTGAAGGGTTTCGCGCCCTTCTACGTCGATCGACAGCGTCGAACGAGAGTGTCGAACGAGAGTCTCGTGCTGCGATCCGAGAGGGTCTGGCTTTCACAGTGGCGCGACCGCACCGGGATTGCACCGGGTTTCCTCTCGGACGAAGCCTTGTCGGGACGGAATGCTACCCGGGTGTGTTCGATGCCGACGTGGACGCCGTCGATACCGCTTGTAGCCTCGACGACATGAGTTCGACCGACCCGCGTGAGCACCCGGACCGCTGCCCCGGTGCGCTGACGATGCATCAGGCTGCCGACGGCGGCCTCGCGCGTGTCCGCCTGCCCGGTGGCCGGCTCACGCCCGATGCGATGGTGCAGCTCGCGCATGCGGCCTCCGAGCTCGGCGACGGCAAGCTCGAACTCACGTCACGCGCGAACGTGCAGTTCCGCGGCATCGCCGACGGCGACGCGCTGGCGGAGCGTCTCGCGTCGGCGGGACTGCTTCCGTCCGCGACGCACGAGCGCGTGCGCAACATCCTCGCGTCACCACTGTCCGGCCGTGTCGGCGGACTCGCAGACGTGCGGGCTCTCGTCCGGCGTCTCGACGAGTCGCTGTGCTCCCGCGATACGTTGGCGGAGCTGCCTGGTCGGACGCAGTTCGCGCTCGACGACGGCCGAGGAGACGTCACCGCCTTGCAGCCCGACTTCGGCGTCCAGGCGATCACGCCCGAGGAGTTCGCGCTGATACTCGCGGGGGCCGACACCGGTGTGCGCATCGATGCGGAGGACGTGGTGGACGTCCTGCTCGACGCCGCACAGGTATTCGTCGACCTTCGGGACACGCAATGGCGGCTGTCCGAGCTGTCCGACGGACCGGCCCTAGTGCTCGACCAGCTGGGGCTCGGTGCCGGAGAACCCCGAGAACTCGACTCGTCCGGGGCGGACGAGGCGCCGATCGGTTGGATGACGCAGGACGACGGCCGTGTCGCGCTCGGCGGCGTGCTCGCGATGGGGGTGCTCGACGCCCGTCTCGGGGAGTTCCTGGCCGCGATCGAACGGCCGCTCGTCGTGACGCCCTGGCGCGGCATCGTCGTGTGCGATCTCGACGAAGGTGCCGCCGACACCGTCGTCCGAGTGCTCGCACCGATGGGATTGATCTTCGACGCGTCCTCGCCGTGGGCGCAGGTCAGTGCATGTACCGGATCACCGGGGTGCGAGAAGTCCCACGCCGATGTGCGCGGCGACCTCACGCAGGCGGTCGAGAGAGGCGCCGTCGAGGCCGGACGTCGCCAGCACTGGTCCGGATGCGAGCGGCGATGCGGTAAACCGAAAGGCGACGTCGTCGACGTCGTCGCCGGACCCACCGGCTACCGGGTGTCCTGACGCCTCGTAGCACTCCCCTATCGTGAACTTCATGTACGACTACATCCGCGACGGTGCGGAGATCTACCGGCAGTCCTTCGCGACCATTCGGGCGGAGGCCGACCTGTCGGCGTTCGCACCCGACGTCGCGCAGGTGGTCGTCCGGATGATCCACGCATGCGGTGAAGTCGATCTGACCGAGGTCGTCGCCGCCACCGACGACGTCGTCTCGAAGGCCCGCGCCGCGCTGAGGGCAGGCGCGCCGATTCTGTGCGACGCCAACATGGTGGCCGCAGGCGTCACGCGTCGGAGATTGCCTGCCGACAACGACGTGCTCTGCACGTTGTCCGATCCAGCGGTTCCCTCTCTCGCCGAGAAGCTCGGCACCACGCGCACCGCGGCGGCGCTCGAGCTGTGGGGCGAGAAGCTGGACGGCGCGGTCGTCGCGATCGGTAACGCTCCGACAGCTCTGTTCCATCTGATCGAGATGCTCGCCGCAGGTGCTCCCCGACCGGCCGCGATCGTCGGCGGCCCTGTCGGATTCATCGGTGCAGCCGAGTCGAAGGAAGACCTGATCGCGTCCGAGCTCGGGCTCGACTACATCGTCGTCCGCGGTCGGCGCGGTGGAAGCGCCATCACAGCGGCCGCCGTCAACGCCATTGCGAGCGAGAAAGAATGAGCGTGCAACACGGGAAATTGTGGGGCGTCGGGCTCGGCCCGGGCGATCCGGAACTGGTGACCGTCAAGGCCGCCCGCGTCATCGGCGAGGCCGACGTCGTCGCCTTCCACAGTGCGCGGCACGGCCGAAGCATCTCGCGGGGCGTCGCTGCTACCTACATGCGCGACGGCCAGATCGAGGAACACCTCGTCTACCCCGTCACGACGGAGGCGACGGACCACCCGGGTGGATACCAGGGCGCGATCGACGAGTTCTACGAGGAATCCGCGGACCGACTCGCTGCCCACCTGTCCGCAGGTCGGTCGGTAGTTCTTCTGGCAGAGGGCGATCCGCTGTTCTACAGCTCCTACATGCACATGCACAAGCGGTTGTGCGATCGGTTCGACGTCGAGGTCGTTCCTGGCGTGACGTCGGTGAGCGCGGCGTCGGCGGCACTGGCCACACCGCTCGTCGAACGCGACGAGGTCTTCACGGTCCTGCCGGGAACCCTGCCCGTCGAGGAGCTGACGCGTCGCCTCCGCACCACCGACGCGGCCGCGATCATGAAGCTGGGCCGCACCTACCCCAATGTCGTTCGTGCGCTGCGGGAATCGGGACGCTTGGACGAGGCGAAATACGTCGAGCGGGCGAGCACACCCGCGCAGCGTGTTCTCGCCGCGGCCGAGGTCGACCCATCCGAGGTGCCGTACTTCTCGATCGCGATCGTTCCGAGCCCCGTAAACAACCCGGTGGCGGCACGCAGCGGGAGCACGACCGGTGAAGTGGTCGTCGTCGGACTCGGTCCTGGCGCGGATCGGTGGACCACCGACGAGGTGCGCCGGGAACTGGCGGCCGCGACCGATCTGGTCGGGTACGTCACCTACGTGGATCGAGTGCCGGTGCGCCCCGGGCAGACTCGCCACATCAGCGACAACAAGGTCGAGTCCGAGCGTGCCGCGTTCGCGCTCGACCTGGCCAAGCGCGGCAAGCGTGTCGCCGTCGTCTCGTCCGGCGATCCAGGTGTGTTCGCGATGGCGTCCGCCGTCGTCGAGGTCGCAGCGGAACCCCAGTGGTGCGGCGTGCCCGTCCGAGTCGTTCCGGGAATGACCGCGGCGAACGCCGTGGCGAGTCGAGTCGGCGCACCGCTCGGCCACGACTACGCCGTCATCTCGTTGTCGGATCGCCTGAAGCCGTGGGACGTCGTCGCGCAGAGGCTGTCCGCCGTGGCAGCCGCCGACATGGCGATCGCGATCTACAACCCTGCGTCGAAGTCGCGCACCTGGCAGGTGGCGGCGATGCGCGATCTCCTGCTCGAGCATCGTGGGCCGGACACACCGGTGATCATCGGTCGTGCGGTCGGCAGCGACGACGAGACGGTGCGGACGGTGCGCCTCGCGGACCTCGATCCCGCGGACGTCGACATGCGGTGTCTGCTCATCATCGGCTCGTCGCAGACCACGGTCGTCGAGACCGGCAGCGGCGCGCGGATATTCACGCCGCGGCGTTATCCCGAGGTGGCGGCCAACCCGTCATAGGTGGTCGTCCAACCAGGTCACGACGTCGGCGACCGAATCCGTCTCGAGGTCGCCGTGCGGAGGCCGCGGTCGTTCGATCATGACGACAGGCAGCCCGAGTTCACGTGCGGCAACCAGCTTGGCTTCGGTCATCGCTCCCCCGCTGTTCTTCGACACGATCAGGTCGATGCGTCGACTCCGCATCAGGTCACGTTCGGCGTCGACGGTGAACGGGCCACGCGCCAGCAGCAACTCGTGTTGCGGGGGCAAGTCGGCGTCGGGCGGATCGATGCTTCGGACGAGGAACCACGATGCCGCATCGCCACCGAACGCGCCGACGCCCTGACGTCCGATCGTCAGAAACACCCGCCGAGGTCTGTCGCCGACGATCGTTGCCGCGTCCTCCACCGACGCCGCGGCCGTCCAGCGGTCGCCGGGTCCGGGAACCCACGCCCGACGACGCAGCGACGCAACGGGAATCGACGTCGTGGCGCCGGCGGCGACCGCGTTCTCCGAGATCTGCGCGGCGAACGGGTGAGTCGCGTCGACCACGGCACCGATGTCGTGTTCTCGAATCCAGGACGCGAGACCGTCGACGCCACCGAAACCGCCGACGCGGACACGTCCGGCGGGCAGCAACGGATCTCGCACACGGCCCGCCAGCGACGTCACGACATCGAATCGACCGTCGCCGTCGAGAGACTGCGCGAGGGCGCGCGCGTCGGACGTGCCTCCCAGAATCAGAACCTTCACGGCTTGACCGAAACCCACTGCGCGACGGGCAGTTGCGGACGCCAGCTCGTGAACGACCCCAACGGTTCACCGCGATAGATCTGGAACTTTCGCAGCGACCCGCCGTAACGCGAAACGCACTGCAGCAACAGCGCTTCCGACTCGGCAGTGACGGCGTTGGCGACGACGCGGCCACCGGATCGCACCCGTGCCCAGCACGCGTCGAGCATGCCGTCCTGGGTGAGCCCACCGCCGATGAAGAGTGCGTCGACCGGGCCGTCGTCCGCCAGGTCATCGAACGCAGACGGTGCGGCTCCGACGCATCGCAACGCAGGCACCCCGAGCGTCGACGCGTTCTGCGTGATCTGAGTTCGCCTGTGCGGCGCCGATTCGAAGACGACCGCACGGCATCGCGGATCGGTGCGCATCCATTCGATGGCAATGGATCCCGAGCCGCCGCCGACGTCCCACAGCGTCTCGCCCGGTGACGGTGCGAGTGCGCCGAGAGTGAGCGCGCGCACTTCCGCTTTGGTCAGCTGCCCGTCTCCGGCGTACGCGGTGTCGGGCAGACCGGGAACGCGCGTGAGCCTGGTCGTTCCGGAGAAGATGCATTCGATCGCGACGACGTTCAGCGCATCGGTCACCCCCTCGGTCCACGTGTTCGCGGTGGAACGAACGGAGCGCTCCGCAGGGCCGCCCAGCTGTTCCAGGACGGTGACACGCGACTCGCCGAACCCGTTCTGTCGCAACAACTCTGCGACGGCGCCCGGAGTGGTGCCGTCGCGCGAGAGCACCAGCACGTTCACTCCGTCGGCGAGGGCAGGACCGAGCGCCCCGACTGGAGTGTTCACCAGGCTGACCGT
Organism: Rhodococcus sp. Eu-32; assembly: GCF_003336925.1. Taxonomy (NCBI): domain Bacteria; kingdom Bacillati; phylum Actinomycetota; class Actinomycetes; order Mycobacteriales; family Nocardiaceae; genus Rhodococcus; species Rhodococcus sp. Eu-32. The sequence continues at coordinate 40,980 of NZ_QGNK01000003.1, forward strand.
CGTCGTGGTGTGGACTGCCCATCCCATCCGCGCGCAGGCCAACGACAGCGAGGACGGGGCGGGTGTCACGTGCAGTCGGTCGGCGCCGAACACCCGCGCCAGCGTGACGCCGATCCCATGGAACATCGGGTCGCCGCTCCCCAGCACGCAGACCGAACGGCCGTCGAACTCGTCGATCGCACCGCGCAGCGTCGGCAGCATCGGACTGGCCCACTGCCGTTTTCGCGCGTCCGGCACCGGCACCGAATCCAACTGTCGGGCCGACCCGAACACGACGTCGGCCCGTTCCACGATCGCACGCGTCGCATCGGACAGTCCGTCCCAACCGTCGGCGCCGATACCGACGACGTCGATCGGTACGTCCACGGAGGCCGGCATCAGCGCGGCATCCTTCGCCAGATCCACGCCGGAAGCAGATTCATGACGATGTTGATCGGCGCGAGGATTCCGGGAATCCACACGCGGGCCTTACCGGCCTTTACTGCCCGCGCGGTCGCGTCGGCGACCTGCCCCGGCGTGCTCGAGAACGGCGCGGGAGTCATGCCCTCGGTCATCGAACCGATGACGAACCCTGGGCGCACCAGGAGCAACGACACACCGGATCCGTGCAACGCATCGGTCAAGCCGGATGCGAATCCATCCAAGCCGGCCTTGGCGGAACCGTAGACGTAGTTGGCCTTGCGCACACGCTTGCCCGCGATCGAGGAGAACACGACGAGCTGTCCGCGTCCCTGCGCCCGCAGCAGGTTCGCGGCGTGCGTCAGCACGGACACCTGCGCCACGTAGTCCGTGTGCACGACGGCCACCGCATGCTCGGCGTCGACCTCGGCACGTGCTTGATCACCGAGGATCCCGAAGGCGAGGACGACGGTGCCGAGCGGCCCGTGTTCGTTCGCCACCGCTTCGAGCAAGGGGCGGTGGGAACTCAGGTCGTCGGCGTCGAACTCGACGGTGACGACGTCTCGCGCGCCCGCAGCGCGTACCCGCGACACCTGCTCGGACAGATCGTCCTTCCGCCGCGCTGCCAGTACGACGGTTCGTCCCTGCGCGAGCCGAACGGCCAGCTCGACGCCGATCTCGCTGCGGCCGCCGAGCAACAGAAGTGTCTCGTGGTCGTAAGTGGTCGTCACGTCACACAGTCTGTCCGATTAACGTTTCGTACATGGCTACCACCCCCGCCGACCCTTCGTCCCTGACCGAAGAGGCACTGCAGTTCCTCACCGACCGCCATCTCGCGACGCTGGCGACACTGCGACCGGATTCCACACCCCACGTCGTCGCCGTCGGGTTCACCTGGGATCCGGACGCCTGCATCGCTCGCATCATCACCAGCGGTCGATCCCAGAAGGCGATCAACGCAGCCCGTGGTGGATACGCGGCAGTAAGCCAGGTCGACGGGGCGCGCTGGCTGACGCTCGAAGGCCCCAGCGAGGTCCTGACCGAGCGGCCGGACGTCGCCGAGGCCGAGCGGCGCTACGCCGAGCGATACCGCGTCCCCCGTGAGAATCCGGAACGGGTCGTCATCCGAATCACAGTCCAGCGCGTTCTGGGCTCAAAATCCTTGCTCGGGCGGTGACAGCTCGTTCCCTCTGGGACTAGTCGACGGGAAGAACAGTCAGGCCGTGCGGACGGAGATTGACCGATTCGCAGCCGTCGGCGGTGACGACGACGATGTCCTCGATCCGGGCTCCCCACTCGCCCCGGAAGTAGATACCTGGTTCGACACTGAAGGCCATTCCTTCGGTCAGTTCGATGTCGTTGCCGGAGACGATGTACGGCTCCTCGTGCACCGAGAGTCCGATCCCGTGGCCCGTCCGGTGCAAAAACGCCTCTCCTAGCCCCTCGGCCGCCAGGATGTCGCGAGCCGCTGCGTCGATCGACTGCGCTGTCACTCCGGGCCGCACCGCGTCGACCGCGGCCTGCTGTGCGCGTTCGAGCACCGCGTACTGCGAGGCGATCTCCGGCGTCGGCTCACCGAGCACGTAGGTGCGCGTCGAATCCGAGTTGTAGCCCGGTGCGACGGGCCCACCGATGTCGATGACGACGACGTCACCTGCTTCGATGACCCGGTCGGACACTTCGTGGTGCGGGTCGGCGCCGTGAGGGCCGGACCCGACGATGATGAACTCGGCTCCGGTGTGGCCTTCGTCGACGATGGCCGCGCCGATGTCCGTGGCGACGTCGGCCTCGGTGCGTCCCACCTTCAAGAACTCCCCCATGCGTGCGTGTACGCGGTCGATGGCCTGACCGGCCCGACGAAGTGCGTCGATCTCCGCATCGTCCTTGATCATGCGCAGGCGCCGCAGCACGTCCGTTGCCAACACCGGTACCCGACCGACGGCCGCGGCCAACGGAACGAAGTGCAGCGCGGGCATGGCGTCGTCGACGGCTGTTGCGGCGCCGGGGTGCAGCGCCTCGGCCACCAGATCGTAGGGGCTGACGCCGTCGACCCAGTCGGTGATCTGCAGTCCCAGCTCCGCCACCGCGGAGTCGGTCAATGCCGCCAGCTCCAAGCGGGGTACGACGACCGTCGGCGTTTCACCGTCGGCAGGCACGACGAGGCAGATCAGTCGCTCGAAGGAACTGGCTCTCGAGCCGACGAGATACTGCAGGTCCGGTCCGGGCGTGATCAGCAGTGCGGCGAGCCCGGCCTCCCGCGCGTACTCCGCGGCGCGGGACAGGCGGGAGGCGTAGACCTCGGACGGAAAACGGGCAGCCGAATGTGTCGAATCGGAACTCATGACTCCAGGCTATCGGCGTTTGGCAAGATGTTGCCCATGACAGCCCCGGGAAAGTCGCCCTTGCTCCTTCTCGACGGAGCCAGCCTGTGGTTTCGCGCCTACTACGCTCTGCCCGAATCGATTACGGCTCCCGACGGAAGACCCGTCAACGCGGTCCGCGGCTTCATCGACATGGTGGCCGCACTGATGACGCGCACCGAGCCGTCGCGCATGGCTGTCTGCTTGGATCTGAACTGGCGACCGCAGTTCCGCGTCGACGCGGTCCCGTCGTACAAGGCACACCGAGTCGCCGAGGCAGTCGTCGGCAGCCCCGACAGCGAAGAAGTGCCCGAGACGTTGACACCCCAGGTCGACATGATCATGGACGTACTGGCCGCGGCCGGTGTCGCGACCGCGGGCGCCGAGGGACTCGAAGCCGACGACGTCCTGGGCACGCTCGCTGCCCGCGAACGCACCGACCCTGTCGTCGTCGTCAGTGGCGACCGAGATCTCCTCCAGGTCGCCGCCGACGAACCCAACGAGGTACGCGTGCTGTACGTGGGGCGCGGACTCGCGAAGGCCGAATTGTTCGGGCCCGTCGAGGTCGCCGAGAAGTACGGCGTGCCCCTGCACCGTGCGGGCGACGCCTATGCCGAACTCGCTCTGCTTCGGGGTGATGCGTCCGACGGGCTACCGGGCGTCAAGGGTGTGGGCGAGAAGACCGCGTCGACGCTCATGCTGCGGTTCGGCTCGATCGAGGCGCTCCGCGCGGCCGCGTCCGATCCGACATCCGATCTCGCACAGGGCATTCGAGCAAAGTTGGCCGCAGCGAGCGACTACCTCGACGCCGCGCTGCCGGTGGTGCGCGTCGTCCGGGACGCCGACGTCGTGTTCTCGCGTTCGGACGTCATCCCCGCGGTTCCGGCCGACGGGGCACGGCTGGCGGAGTTGGCGTCCGAACTGGGTATCGGCAACGCCGTGAATCGACTGACCACTGCCATGTCGACTCACGGCGCTCGCTGACTCGATCGGAACGCGGTCAGCGCGGCCGCGACACCTCGTACGTGCCGTCGTCGTCGGTGAACGTCAACGTCACGGTTCGCGAGATCCCGTCGACGTTCAACGAGCAGTCGAACGAGTTGCCGCGCTTGACATCCTGGCCGTCCGGGCACGACACGTCGGTCACTCCCGACGATCCGTAGGTGCCGGTCACGATTTCCTCGACGCCGGACTCGGCCGCCGTCCGATCCAGGGTCTTGCCCCCGCCGAGCGTGGCGAACAGAACGCCACCGATGACGGCAATGGCCAGGACCAGGCCGAGGATGACGAACAGCGGAGTTTTCGAGCTGCTTCCCTGCGACGGCTGCTGACCCGGGTTCCACGGCTGCTGCCCCTGCGGATACTGCCCTTGACCCGGCTGACCCTGACCTGGCTGACCCTGGCCGTAGGCCTGCTGCGGATACTGGCCGTACTGCCCGGGCTGCTGCCCGTACTGCTGTTGACCGGGTTGCTGGCCGGGATACTGGCCCTGCGGATAGCCACCCTGCGGGTACTGCCCCTGCGGATAGCCCTGTGGGTACTGGCCCTGCGGGTACTGCCCCTGCTGGTACTGACCCTGCGGATAGTGGCCCTGAGGGTACGGGTACTGGCCGCCCTGCGGATTCTGAGCCTGCGGATTCTCGGCCTGCGGAGTCTGGCCCTGCGGGTACTGGCCGTACGGCTGTTGCGAGTACTGGCCCCACGCCTGCGCACCGGACTGCCCGGCGTCGGGTGCATCGTTCCCCGATTCACCCTGCGTACGGGACCACTGATCGTCAGGATTGCCAGGACCGTAAGGGCCGCTCATCTCGCCTCCACTGAGTTTCGATTTCTCGACCGATACCGTATCCCGCCGCGCCGACTCAGGCGGCATCGACGGCGACCACTCCACGACGCAGCGCCGAAATCGCCCGCGCTGCAGTCTTCGACAGCTCCGGATCGGGCGCTGCCAGGCGTACCTGATCCAGCAGATCGATGACCTGCCGACACCACCGGACGAAATCGCCTCCCGACAGGGCCTTTCCGTGGTCACCGGCGGCGAGCAACGCGTCGACGAGCGAATTGTCGCTGGCCCAGCGGTACACGGCCTTGACGAATCCCATGTCGGGCTCACGCGTCGGCGGCAGCTTGTGGCGAATCTCGTCGGCATGCAGTTCCGTCCACACGCGGACTGTTTCGCCGAGTGCGAATCGAACAGGACCCGTCGGGCCGTGCGGGATCGGGTCGCCTTCCTGACGTGACTCATAGACGACCGCGGACACCACCGCGGCGAGCTCGGCCGGCGACAACCCCCGCCACAACCCTTGCCGGAGGCATTCGGCGACAAGAAGATCCGATTCCGAGTAGATGCGGCCGAGGCGACTGCCGTTCTCGGTCACCGTCGGCGACTTGCCCGTGGTGATGTAATCGCGCTCGGCGAGCAAGGCCAGGATGCGATCGAAAGTTCGCGCGAGCGAGTTGGTCGTCGCGGACACCTTCTGACGCATCGTCTCGGTCTCTCGCGCAATTCGGTTGTAGCGCTCCCCGACTCGCCCGAGTTCGTCGCGATCGGGACGCGAGTGAACCGGATGCGACCGGATGCTGCGCCGCAGCGTCGCGAGTTCGCGGTCGTCCGCCGCCGTCGATTTGCGACGCCGCCTGTCCGACCCGGCCGTGATTCCCGTGGACCGGAGAGCCGCGGCCAAGTCACGACGGGTGCGAGCGGTGCGGTGGTCGACGTGCCGTGGCAGGCGCATACGGCCGAGAGGGTCGGCAGGCGACGGGAAGTCCGCGGCCGAGAGTCGGCCGGCCCACTTGTCCTCGGTGAGGAACAGCGGTCTCGGATCGCCGCGATCGTCGTCGGGTTCCAGTACGACGGCGAGGCCACTGCGGCGGCCGCTCGGAATGGAGACGACGTCGCCGCGCTTCAATGCACGCAGTGACTCGACGGCCTTGTCGCGACGGTCCTGCCTCCCCTGGCGTTCGAGCGTCTTCTCACGCGCCTTGAGCCGTTCACGGAGGCTGGCGTACTCGAAGTACTCGCCCTCGGGTCCACCCAGCTTCGTACCGAGCTGAGCCAGCGTCGTCTCGTTCCGTTCGATGCCGCGCACGAGACCCACCACCGAACGGTCGGCCTGGAACTGGGCGAACGACCGCTCAAGGAGCGCGCGCGAATCCGCCGCCCCGAACTGCTCGACGAGGTTGATCGACATGTTGTAGCCGGGGCGAAAGGAACTCCTGAGCGGGAACGTGCGCGTGGACGCGAGACCGGCGACCTCGGTCGGTTCGGTTCCCGGTTGCCACAGCACGACGGCGTGACCCTCGACGTCGATTCCGCGCCGACCGGCGCGTCCCGTCAACTGCGTGTACTCGCCAGGGGTCAGCTCGGCGTGCGTCTCGCCGTTGTACTTGACGAGCTTCTCCAGCACCACGGTGCGCGCGGGCATGTTGATGCCGAGGGCGAGCGTTTCGGTCGCGAACACCGCGCGGACCAGCCCCTTGACGAACAGTTCCTCGACGGTGTGCCGGAACACAGGCAGCATTCCGGCATGGTGGGCGGCGAGTCCGCGCTCGAGCGCCTCACGCCACTCCCAGAACCCGAGTACCTCGAGATCCTGACGCGGCAACTCCGACGTGTGCTTGTCGACGATGTAGCGGATTTCCTCGGCCTGTTCCGGGGTCGTCAGCGCCAACCTCGATCGCAGACACTGCGTCAGCGCGGCGTCGCATCCCGCACGGGAGAAGATGAACGTGATCGCCGGAAGCAGTCCCTCCTGATCGAGGCGCGCGATGACCTCGGGGCGCGGAAGCGGTCGGTTGTTGACGCTGCCGCTGTAACTGCCACCGCCGCCGGAGCGGCCGCGGCCGCGACTGTGGGGGGCCTGCCAGCGATCGACGTGGTCGAGTGCCTGACGCTGCTTGACGTGTCGGACGAGTTCCTTGTCGACGACGACCTTCGATGCGCCGTCTGCATTGGCCCTGCTGTCGAACAAATCGAAGAGGCGACGACCGACCATGATGTGCTGGGACAGCGGAACCGGCCGGTTCTCGTCCACGACCACCGTCGTGTCTCCCCGGACCGTCTCCATCCACGCACCGAACTCCTCGGCGTTGCTGACCGTCGCGGACAAGCTGACCAGTCGAACGTCCTGCGACAGGTGCAGGATCACTTCCTCCCACACCGCGCCGCGGAAGCGGTCGGCGAGGTAGTGCACCTCGTCCATCACGACATGCGACAAGCCGCGAAGTGCGTCGGACGACGCGTACAGCATGTTCCGCAGCACCTCGGTGGTCATGACGACGACCGGCGCGTCCGGATTGATGCTCGAATCACCGGTGAGCAAGCCGACCGATTCGCGCCCGTAGCGGGCGGTCAGATCGGCGAACTTCTGGTTGCTGAGCGCCTTGATCGGCGTCGTGTAGAAGCACTTGCGACCTGCGGACAGCGCGAGATGAACCGCGAACTCGCCGATGACCGTCTTGCCCGCACCCGTCGGGGCACACACCAGCACGCCGTGACCGGCTTCCAGAGCGGTGCAGGCGTCGACCTGGAAACGGTCGAGAGGGAAATTCAGAGCGCCGGCGAATCTTTGCAATTCCGACGTGGAGACGGTCACTCGATCACGTCAGATCGTGTCGGTGAAATCCTGGTCGCGGCGAACGATCTGCTCGCGTGCTGCCGGTGGCGTGACGGAAACCGGAGACTCGATGGAACTCGCGGAGTCGATCGACGTTGCCTCGTCATCGGACACATCACCCCAATCGTCGTTTCTCTTCCGCAATTTACGCCTGTCGTTCAGACGCGCGATCTGGACCGCGATCTCGAACAACAGCGTCAACGCCAGAGCCAGTGCCAGCATGGAGAACGGGTCCTGGCCCGGAGTCGCGATGGCTGCGAACACGAACAGGGCGAAGATCAGTCCGCGGCGCCATGCCTTGAGTCGTTCGTACGTCAAGACGCCGACGAAGTTCAGCGCGACCACCAACAGCGGAATCTCGAAACTGACTCCGAAGATGATCAGCAAATTGATGAGAAAGCCGAAATACTGCTCACCGCTGAGCGCGGTGATCTGCACGTTGTCACCGATCGACAGCAGGAAGTGCAGTCCCTTGGCGACGATGAAGTACGCGAGCACCGCACCGGCGACGAACAGCGTCGCCGCCGACGTCACGAAACCGATGGCGTACTTGCGTTCCTGCGAGTACAGGCCGGGCGTCACGAACGCCCAGATCTGGTACAGCCAGACCGGGCACGCCATCACGACGCCCGCGGTGAACGCAACCTTGAATCGCAGCAGGAATTGATCGAACGGCCCCGTCGCGAGCAGCCTGCACTCGTCGTCGCCGCTCAGGTTCGCGCGCAAGCTCGGGTCCAACGAACAGTACGGGCCACGCAGCAGGTCACCGAGACTCTCGATGCCGACGATCGTGTGTGAATACCAGAAGAACCCGAACGCAGTGGTCACCGCCATTGCCAGCAGCGACCACATCAGTCGGGTCCGCAGTTCGTACAGATGATCGACCAACGACATCGTGCCGTCGGGATTCAGGCGGCGCTTGCTTCGCCGTGGATCGAACGGGATTCGCATTCTCTGTCTTCGCTCAGCAGTGAACCGGGGTGCAGGCGTGCACCCCGGTTTGCCCCAGTGTGTGGGTTACGTCAGGCGGACTTGGAGTCCGGCTGAACGTGAGCGTGCGCGTCGACCGGACGGGTCGAATCGAGCTGTGCCGGAGCTGCGGTCGGTGCGGCCGGAGCGTCGGACTTGCCGTCGTTCTGCATCTCCTTGACTTCGCTCTTGAAGATGCGCAACGAACGTCCGAGTCCGCGAGCTGCGTCGGGCAGCTTCTTCGAACCGAACAGAATGACGACAACGAGCGCAACGATCGCCCAGTGCCACGGGCTCATGGCTCCCATGTTTACCTCCCAAGATCAGATGGTGTCGAGCGTACCCGAGTTTTCGGCGGGAACGCCGCCGAGGACCGGTCGTTTCCTGTTCGTTCATCTGTATTGAGCCGAACGAAACAACAGGCTCCGAGTCACTCCAGGTCCGCGTACGCAGCCAGCGCCGACCGCGCGCGGTTCTCGACGCTGCGCTGCAGCTCAGGGGGCCCGAGAACGGTCACGCCTTCACCGAACCCCAACGTCAGACGCGTCATCCAGGCGAGGGTCGCGAAACGCATGGTCACCGTCAGCGAGCCGTCCGCGTCGGCGCCGACCTGCGTCATCGGGTAGTAATCCATCACCCACGCGTATCCGGGAGCGATACGCAGCCGCGCCTGAGGCAGCGTCGGGTCGTCGTTGAAGATGTCGAAACTGTCGTCCTGCGGCACACCCTCCGGGGGCCGCGACGGCTCGTCTAGCTCCACGGCGCGATCGATTCGGTCGAAACGGAACAACCGCACACCTTCCGCACGACGGCACCACGCCTGCAGGTAACTGTGATCGTCGATCAAGACGGTGCGGATCGGGTCGACGACGCGTTCGGACACTGCGTCGCGAGACGCCGAGTAGTAGGTCAGATCGAGCGCGTGCTGGTTGCGCGACGCGGAGCGCACTGCCGCCGCCGCCTCGTTCTCGACTCCGGAAGCGTCGTCGCCACCGTCCGAGGACGACGGCACGTTCGCCGCCGCGGTACCGGCAGCGTCCTCGATCTTCGCGATCGCACGCTGCGCTGCCGACGGATCCACCATTCCCGGCATGGCCGTCAACGTTCGAAGCGCCACGAGCAACGCGGTCGCCTCCGTGGACGTCAACCGCAGCGGGCGATCGATACCTGCCGAGAACGTCACCTCGATGCTCTCCTCGGAGAACGACAGATCGATGAGATCACCGGGTCCGTAGCCGGGCAGTCCGCACATCCACAGCTGATTGAGGTCGGCCATCAGAGTGCTCGTGGACACGCCGAGTTCGTCGGCCGCTTCGGCCGCGCTCATGCCCGGATTGGCGAGGAAGAACGGAACCATGTTGAGCAACCGAGCGAGCCGCACCGACAGACGCGCGCTCATCGTTGCATTCCGAACACTCCGGTGGTCATGTTCGCGGTCGACTCGACGCCGGCGTCACCGGCGACGGATCGCAGCGTGGTGAGCACGTCCTGACGCAGTTCGAGCGGTGCGAGCACCAGCGCATCGGCACCGTGTCCGGCGACCAACCGGGTCACCCATTCCCACGAGCGCACCGGAATCTGCAACACCGATCCCGTTCGACCGCCGACGGTGCGATGCTCGACGACGTCGCCCAGGCGTCTGATTTCGAGCGCACGGTCGTCGGCGACCCAGATGGTGGCCGTCCCACTCACCTCCGCGGTCCCGGCGACGCGCTCGACGATCGCCTGCAGATCGACGTCGTCCGGCTTTCCGACGCTTCCCGCCCTTCCGAACGTCGTCACGTCGTCTCCGATGCGCGACAGACGGAAGGTACGAACGTCGTCTCGATCGAGGTCGTGACCCACCAGGTACCAGCGCCCGCGGAACGTGACGACGCCCCACGGCTCGACCGTTCGGGTGGTGAACGGATCCGACGTCGAACTCCGGTGATCGAACTTGACCGAACGGCCGGCGTCGATGGCCGCCAGCAGCGCGCCGAGCGCAGGTTCCGATCCCCGTGTACGCGCGGGCACAGCCGTCACGGACGCAGCCGACTCGTCCTGGTCCACCTGGATGCCCGCGGCGCGAAGCTTCAGCAGAGCGCTCTGCGCAGCCGAGGTGAGTTCGGGCGACTCCCACAGCTGAACGGCGACGGCGACGGCTGCTGCCTCCTCCCGACTCAGATCGATGTCGGGCAGTTCGTAGGCGTCGCGGTTGATGCGGTACCCCTCGACACCGTTGTTCCCGACGGACACGCCCGTCTCCAGAGGAACGCCCAGGTCGCGGAGTTCGTTCTTGTCGCGCTCGAACATCCGACCGAACGCCTCGTCGCTTGCCGAATCCCCGTATCCCGCGACGCTTTCCCTGATCCGCTCCGCCGTCACGAACTGACGCGTCGACAACAGACAGATGACCAAGTTCATCAATCGTTCGACTTTGCTGATCGCCACGTGAAGAAGCCTAATGGTCGTAGCGAAGACTGCTACATCGACGCGATCAACCGCTCGACACGCTCGTCGACGCTGCGGAACGGGTCCTTGCACAGAACGGTGCGTTGTGCCTGGTCGTTGAGCTTGAGATGCACCCAGTCCACGGTGAAGTCACGACCTGCCTCCTGCGCGGCAGTGATGAATTCGCCCCGAAGCTTCGCGCGCGTCGTCTGCGGCGGCACGTCGACGGCCTCGTCGATCTGATCGTCCTCGGTGACGCGCTTGGCGAGACCCTTGCGCTGCAGTACGTCGAAGACGCCTCGGCCCCGCTTGATGTCGTGGTAGGCCAGATCCAGCTGAGCGATCTTGGGATCGGACAGTTCGATGGAATACCGGTCCTGGTAGCGCTGGAACAACTTGCGCTTGATCACCCAGTCGATCTCGGTGTCCACCTTGGCGAAGTCCTGGGCTTCGACGGCGTCGAGGGTGCGGCCCCACAAGTCGACGACCTGCTCGACCTGGGTGTCGTGCTCTCGGGTCTTCAGATGTTCGACGGCGCGAGAGTGGTACTCGCGCTGAATCTCCAGGGCACTGGCCTGCCGTCCGCCCGCCAGACGGACGGGCCTGCGACCCGTCAAGTCGTGACTGACTTCGCGGATCGCGCGAATCGGGTTGTCCAGAGCGAAGTCTCGGAACGCGACACCTGCTTCGATCATCTCGAGAACGAGCGCGGCGGTGCCGACCTTGAGCATCGTAGTGGGCTCGGCCATGTTCGAATCGCCGACGATGACGTGCAGGCGACGGTACTTTTCGGCGTCCGCGTGCGGCTCGTCGCGGGTGTTGATGATCGGGCGCGACCGAGTCGTCGCCGACGAGACGCCTTCCCAGATGTGCTCGGCGCGCTGCGACAGGCAGAACGTGGCGGCCTTGGGCGTCTGCAGCACCTTGCCCGCTCCGCAGATCAGCTGACGGGTGACCAGAAACGGCAGCAACACGTCCGAGATGCGCGAGAACTCACCGGCTCGCTGCACGAGGTAGTTTTCGTGGCAGCCGTACGAATTGCCCGCCGAATCGGTGTTGTTCTTGAACAAATAGATGTCGCCGCCGATGCCTTCCTCGGCGAGGCGCTGCTCGGCGTCGATGAGGAGGTCTTCGAGAACGCGCTCGCCGGCACGATCGTGCGTGACGAGTTGGAGCAGACTGTCGCACTCGGCGGTCGCGTATTCGGGATGCGAACCGACGTCGAGGTAGAGGCGCGCGCCGTTGCGGAGAAAGACGTTGGAGCTACGTCCCCACGACACGACACGCCGGAAGAGGTAGCGGGCTACCTCGTCGGGGCTGAGTCGCCTGTGCCCGTGGAACGTACACGTCACACCGAATTCGGTCTCGATGCCCATAATTCGTCGCTGCACACTTCGACAGTACAACGCAGACGGCGCCGATGATGGCTCCCAACACACCGCATTCGGCGAGTGCCGGGCCTGCACACCTAGGCTCGACGCATGAGATCCCGTTCCGCTTCGTTCGCACCCGGGTCGTTCCGCACGCATCACTCCTGTTCCAGCCGAGTTCACGCGTGGGACGAGGCGATGTTCGACCGAACTGCGACCCTGCGGGCTTCGGTTGCCGATCCTGCACTCCGTGCGCTGAGCACGGCAGCGAACCACAGCGTCCTGTGGGGAGTGTCCGCAGGCATTCTCGCGTTGCGTCCGGGTCGTACACGCCGCGGAGCCGTCCGAGGCGTCCTCGCCGTCGGCGCGGCGAGCGCCGTTGCGAACGGACTTCTCAAGCCGATCTTTCCGCGAACGCGTCCCGGCACCGAACTGACGCCGCTCGTTCGTCGTCTTCTGTCGCCCCCGGTGTCGTCGTCGTTCCCCTCCGGCCACTCGGCGTCCGCCGCGGCGTTCGTCACCGGCGTCGCGCTCGAATCGCCTGCGGCGGGGGCCGTCCTCGCCCCGGTCGCCGCGGCAGTCTGCTACTCACGCGTGCACACCGGCGTTCACTGGCCGAGCGACGTCGTCGCCGGTGCCGCACTGGGCGCAGCGCTCGCTCTTTCCACCCGCCGTTGGTGGGCGGTGCGTACCGAGGAACCTGCCGACGTACGGGGAGAATGCGATGCTCCCGCACTCCCCCGCGGCGGCGGGTTGTTGGTCTTGACGAATTCGGGGGCCGGCACCGACGACGACGGCATCACGAACGACATTCGTCGATACCTCCCCGATGCCGAACTGTTCGAGCCTGACCTCGATCTGGATTTCGGTGAGCAACTCGAACGGCGCATCGCGGCGGCCCAGCCGCGGGCGCTCGGGGTGTGCGGCGGCGACGGTTCGATCGTCGCAGTCGCCGATTCCGCTGTGCGGCACGGTCTTCCGCTGGCCGTGTTCCCCGGCGGAACATTGAACCACTTCGCGCGCGACGCGGGCATCGTCGACGTGAAAGCGACCGCGTCGGCCATCGAGAACGGACGTGCTGCCATGGTCGACGTCGCGACCGTGCGTGTGGACGACGCGCGTACGGTGTCGTTCGTCAACACCTCGACGTTCGGCGGCTACCCGGACTCGGTGCGCATCCGCGAGAAGCTGCAGGGGCGGATCGGGAAATGGCCTGCCGCAGCGGTGGCCATGGCGCGCGTCCTCGCCGCGGCCGAGCCGCTCGAGGTCACGATCGACGGCCGGCGCAAGGCAGTGTGGATGCTGTTCGTCGGGAACGGTCGGTACTCACCGTCCGACCAGGTTCCGATGTCGCGGGACTCCATCGGCTCGGGAACCCTCGACGTGCGCTACCTGCCGTCGAAGCCGTTTCTGTCTCGAACGCGTCTGTTGTTGGCGGCCGCGACCGGCACGCTCGGGTCGTCGTCGACGTACGTCTGCGAACGGGTTCGGTCCGTGACGGTGTCCGTCGTCGGACCGGAGGTGGCACTCGCGACCGACGGCGAGGTCACCGCGGACGGCCGTGTGTTCGAGTTCGCCAGCGGATCCGGCGTCGCACTCTACCGCGATCGGTAGGACGCGACGCCGGCCCGAACTGCCGATGGGTTATGCGGGAAGCAGATCTTCCAGCGCCGGGCCTGCGATCCTGCGGAACGCACGCCGTGGGCGTGCCTGATCGAGCACGGCGACCTCGAGCGAGCTGACCTCGAGAACCTTCTTCTCACCGTCGGCGGAACCGCCTGCCGTCGCTCCGGAACCTGTGCCTGCACCGTCGGACAATGCCGCGACGGCGATCTTCACCGCAGAGGCGAGATCGAGTCCGGGACGGTAGGACTCGCGCAGTGCCGTCACGATCGGCTCGGTCGTGCCGCCCATGACGACGAAATCCTGCTCGTCGACGATCGACCCGTCGTAGGTGATGCGATACAGCTGCGTCGACGGGGCCTCGTCGGAGTGAGAGACCTCGGCGACGCAGATCTCGACCTCGTACGGCTTCAACTGCTCCGTGAAGATCGTGCCGAGTGCCTGCGCATACGTCTTGGCGAGCGAGCGGCCGGTGACGTCACGCCGGTCGTACGTGTAGCCCTTGGTGTCCGCGTGCAGAATGCCTGCCTTGCGCAGGCTCTCGAACTCGTTGTACTTGCCGACCGCCGCGAAACCGAGACGGTCGTACAGCTCACTGACCTTGTGCAGCGCCGTCGAACGGTTCTCCGCAACGAACAGAACGCCGTCGGCGAACGTGAGAACGATGACGCTTCGGCCCCGTGCGATGCCCTTGCGCGCGAGCTCCGAGCGATCGCGCATGATCTGCTCGGCCGACGCGTAGTACGGCATGGTCATGACGCGGTCCCCCCTTGCGATGCATTTCGGGCTTCGGCCGCGCGCTGCGCGATGACAGCCTGCGCCGCGTCCGCGATGCGAGATTCCGCTACCGGAGCGGCACCGACGCTGGTGACCGCCACGGCCGTGGGGTAGATCCCCCGCGTGACGTCGGGACCACCGGTTGCCGAATCGTCGTCCGCGGCGTCGAACAATGCCTCGACGACGGCAGCGAGGGCTGCATCTTCGGTGGCACCGGGCGTGTACAGCTTCTTGAGCGCCGCCTTGGCGAACAGGGAGCCCGACCCGACTGCGTGATACCCCGACTGCTCCTCGTACCGTCCACCCACGATGTCGTACGAGACGATGCGGCCCGCTTTCTCCGGCTCGTTGACGTCGATGTCGAAACCGACGAGAAGCGGGACGGCAGCCAGACCTTGCATCGCGGCACCCAGGTTGCTGCGCACCATCGAGGACAGCTTGTTGGCCTTGCCGTTGAACGTGAGCGGAACGCCCTCGATCTTCTCGTAATGCTCCAGTTCGACCGCGAACAGGCGTACCAGTTCGATCGCGATACCTGCTGTGCCTGCGATGCCCGCCGCCGAGTACTCGTCGGTGACGAACACCTTCTGCATGTCCCGATTCGCGATCAGGTTTCCCTGCGTCGCGCGCCGATCTCCCGCGATGAGGACGCCACCGGCGAAGGTCACGGCGACGATGGTCGTGCCGTGCGGCGCAACGTCCGACATACCGTGGCCGGCCGCCGTCATACGGCCCTCGGGGAGCAGATGTGGTGCATGGTCGCGCAGGTAATCGGTGAACGACGAGTGATGAGAGCCGAACGACGGCAACAGATCACGCGGGGCGTGTCCGGCTGTGCGATCCTCCGTCACTGGCCGCCCTTCTGAACGTAGGCGCGAACGAAATCTTCAGCGTTCTCCTCGAGCACGTCGTCGATCTCGTCGAGAAGGTCGTCGGTCTCCTCCGCCAGCTTCTCGCGACGTTCCTGACCACCACCGGCCTCGCCTGGGACCTCGTCGTCGCCGTCGCCACCGCCAGAGCGCCGTGTCTGCTCCGTAGCCATAGTCGCCGACCTCCTTACGTATTCGCATCGATGTGCTCGGACCTTCACCCTACCGATTCGATACGCGCCAGGGGTGGCAAGACACAACGTCCGACGACTTCGAATACCGGGGACGGCGGCGCAGCCGCAGATCAGGTGGTCAGTTGCTCGACGAGTTCGGCGGCCGTTTCCGCGGTCTCCAGAAGTTCGCCGACGTGCGCCTTGCTGCCGCGCAGCGGCTCGAGCGTCGGGATTCGGACGAGCGAGTCGCCGCCCAGGTCGAAGATCACCGAATCCCAACTGGCAGCAGCGATGTCGGCCCCGAACTTGCGCAGAACCTCTCCGCGGAAATAGGCGCGCGTGTCCGCGGGCGGCGTCGACACGGCGTCGAGAACCTGCTGTTCGGTGACGAGCCGCTCCATCGAGCCGCGCGCCACGAGGCGGTTGTACAGGCCCTTGTCCAGGCGGACGTCGGAGTACTGCAGGTCGACGAGGTGTAGCCGGGGCGCCGACCAGCCGAGCCCTTCGCGCTGGCGGAATCCCTCGAGCAACCGCAGCTTCGCAGGCCAGTCCAGCAGGTTCGCACACTCCATGGGATCGCGTTCGAGCAGATCGAGCACCATGGCCCACTTGTCCAGGATGTCGGCGACACGGGGGTCGTCGTTGCCCTCACTGGCCACGAACTTCGCGACGCGCTGGTGGTAGATGCGCTGCAAGGCCAGACCCGTCAGTTCCCGCCCGTCGGCGAGTGCAACCGCCTGCCGCAGCGTCGGGTCGTGGCTGATCTGATGGACGGCCGTGACCGGACGAGCCAGCTGCAGGTCCGACAGGTCGACGCCCGCCTCGATGATGTCGAGGACGAGAGCCGTCGTGCCCACCTTCAGGTACGTCGCCATCTCGGCGAGGTTCGCGTCGCCGATGATGCAGTGCAGCCGGCGGTACTTGTCCGCGTCGGCGTGCGGCTCGTCGCGCGTGTTGATGATGCCGCGCTTCAGCGTGGTCTCGAGCCCCACCTCGACCTCGATGTAGTCGGCGCGCTGCGACAGCTGGAAACCGGCCTCGTCGCCGGACTGCCCGAGACCGACCCGTCCGGACCCCGTGATGACCTGGCGGGATGCAAAGAACGGTGACAGCCCGGCGATCACCGCGGAGAACGGCGTCTCCCGCGACATCAGGTAGTTCTCGTGCGTGCCGTACGACGCGCCCTTGCCGTCGACGTTGTTCTTGTACAGCTGCAGACGCGGCGCTCCGGGAACACTCGACGCGTGGCGAGCGGCCGCCTCCATGACGCGTTCGCCCGCCTTGTCCCAGATGACAGCGTCGAGCGGGTCGCTCACCTCCGGTGCCGAATACTCGGGGTGGGCGTGGTCGACGTACAACCGTGCGCCGTTGGTCAGGATCATGTTGGCGGCGCCCACCTCGTCGGCGTCGATGACCGGCGCCGGCCCGCTGAAGCGACCCAGATCGAATCCGCGTGCGTCGCGTAAGGGTGACTCGACCTCGTAATCCCACCTGGTTCGCTTCGCACGCGGCACTCCGGCCGCCGCGGCGTACGCCAGCACGGCCTGGGTGGATGTCAGGATCGGATTCGCCGTCGGTTCGCTCGGTGACGAAATTCCGTACTCGACCTCGATACCGATGATGCGCTGCATAATCTACGAGCCTAGGTGATGAACGCGACTGGCATCGAACCCAGGACCGTCGAACAGCCGAAAGCGTCGGGGCCGTTCGCACATGGTACGAACGGCCCCGACGAAGACCTCGGTTGCCTCACACGGCCCTTACAGGTACTGCCCCGTGTTGGACTCGGTGTCGATCGCGCGCGACGCACTCGCGTTCTTGCCGGTGACCAACGTGCGGATGTAGACGATGCGTTCGCCCTTCTTGCCGGAGATGCGCGCCCAGTCGTCCGGGTTGGTGGTGTTCGGCAGGTCCTCGTTCTCGGCGAACTCGTCGACGATCGAGTCGAACAGGTGCTGGACCCGCAGACCCGGATTGCCCGATTCGAGAACCGACTTGATCGCGTACTTCTTCGACCTGTCGACGATGTTCTGGATCATCGCGCCCGAATTGAAGTCCTTGAAGTACAGAACTTCCTTATCCCCGTTGGCGTACGTGACTTCGAGGAACCGGTTGTCGTCGCTCTCGGCGTACATACGGTCGACGACCCGCTCGATCATCGCGCGTACGCACGACGGCCGATCTCCGCCGAACTCGGCGAGGTCGTCGGCGTTGACCGGCAGCGAGTCGGTCAGGTACTTCGAGAAGATGTCCTGTGCCGACTCCGCGTCGGGACGCTCGATCTTGATCTTCACGTCGAGACGGCCGGGGCGAAGAATGGCCGGATCGATCATGTCCTCGCGGTTGGACGCGCCGATGACGATGACGTTCTCGAGACCTTCCACACCGTCGATCTCGGCGAGAAGCTGTGGTACGACCGTGGTTTCGACGTCGGAGGACACACCCGATCCGCGCGTGCGGAAGATGGAATCCATCTCGTCGAAGAACACGATGACGGGCGTTCCCTCGGACGCCTTCTCGCGCGCACGCTGGAAGATCATCCTGATGTGACGCTCGGTTTCACCGACGAACTTGTTGAGCAGCTCGGGGCCCTTGATGTTCAGGAAGTACGACTTGGCTTCCTTGGCATCCTGGCCGCGCGCCTCGGCGATCTTCTTCGCAAGCGAGTTGGCGACGGCCTTGGCGATCAGCGTCTTACCGCATCCCGGCGGGCCGTACAGCAGCACACCCTTCGGAGGCCGGAGCGAGTACTCGTGGAACAGATCCTTGTGCAGGAACGGCAATTCCACCGCGTCACGAATCTGCTCGATCTGCCTTCCGAGGCCACCGATGTCCTCGTAGCCGACATCGGGCACCTCCTCGAGCACGAGGTCCTCGACCTCCGCCTTGGGAACGCGTTCGAATGCGTAGCCGGCCTTCGTGTCCACGAGCAGTGAATCGCCGGGCCGAAGCTTGCGCGACGGCTCGCCGGGATCGTCGGGGCCCTCGTCGTTGACCATGTCGAACAACGGCTTGGCCAACCACACCACACGCTCTTCGTCCGCGTGGCCGACCACCAACGCCCGCGAGCCGTCACCCAAGAGCTCGCGAAGCGTACTGATTTCACCGACCTGCTCGAACGAACCTGCCTCGACGATGGTCAGCGCTTCGTTCAGCCGTACGGTCTGCCCCGATGCGAGCGTGTCGGTCTCGATGTTCGGCGAACACGTCAACCGCATCTTGCGCCCCGACGTGAACACGTCGACGGTGTCGTCCTCGTGGACGGTCAACAGAATCCCGTAGCCGCTCGGCGGTTGTCCCAGGCGGTCGACCTCTTCGCGCAGCGCGATGAGTTGCTGGCGTGCCTCCTTGAGGGTGTCCATCAACTTCGAATTGCGCAGAGAAAGCGAGTCGACGCGCGCCTCGAGTTCGCGTACGTGTTCAGGCGATTCGCCGAGTTGGCCCAGCTGTCGACGCAGCGACGCAGCTTCGGCGCGCACGTTGTCGAGTTCCGCTCTGGCCGCGGCCGAATCCGGATTGTCTGTCGAGCTCATGAGCGACTCCTCCCAGTCCGATCAGTCAACGCTACCGGCACGGCGGCAAAAGTGCGTGTGGACACGATCCAGTGGTCTCGTATGCCCCGGTTCGAGCCATCCGAACCCTGAGTCGCGTCATGTTAGCCTCGCCTGACCACCTGCGATTTCTGCATCTCGAGGGAGAGACTTCACCAGTGAAAATGTTCAAGGTCACAGCAGCGGTCGTGTCCGTCTCGGGGGCACTCCTGATCGCCGGGTGCAGCTCCGGCGACGACACCGATCATGCGGATCACACGACGACTGCCGCGGTCACCTCCGAAACCGATCAGTCCTCGGCCGAGAACGTCGCAGCTCCGACCGTCGACGAATTGACCGCGTCGCTGAACCTGCTCGTCGACCCGCAGGTCGACGCGACGACCAAGGCCGCGACCGTGGAAAACGGTCAGGCTCGGCTGGCGAACCTCGAGCAGATGACGGCCGCCCTCGCGAACTACGGGGACATCACCTTCCAGGTCGACGAGCCGACGGTCGAGGGCGAGACGGCGACCGCGCCGGTCACGATCGCGACCGCACGAGGCACGACCGCTCCGACGCCGAACACGTGGGTACTGATCGACGGCAAGTGGAAGGTGTCCGACGCGAGCGCATGCCAGATCCTCGCCATGGGACAGGCGCCCTGCGTCTAGAACCCGGAGTCCATCTGCCGGTGCGCGTGATCGACCCTTGCTTCTCTCAGCCCTTGCCGGAGCGACGCTGCGGCTTGGGCGTCACCGTCCCCGCCGCGAGCTTTCGCGCGCTGACGAGGAAGGCCGTGTGCCCCTGCATCCGATGTTCGGGGCGCACGGCGAGGCCTACGACGTGCCATCCGCGCACGATCGATTCCCACGAGCGCGGCTCGGTCCAGCATTCCTGCTCGCGCAGGGCTTCCACGACGCGGGACAGCTGCGTGACGGTCGCGACGTAGACGATGAGCACGCCGCCCGGGACCAACACGTCGGCGACGGTGGGCAGCGCGTCCCACGGAGCCAGCATGTCGAGAACGACACGGTCGACGGTCTCCCCCGGCCGGTCGTCGGCGAACCGGCTGATGTCCGCGACGGTGAGTTCCCAGTTGTCGGGCCGCTCGCCGAAGAACGTCTCGACGTTCTTGACCGCGTAGTCGGCGTGGTCCTGACGGATCTCGTAGGAGATGACGGTGCCGCTCGGTCCGACGGCGCGAAGCAGGGAGCACGTGAGCGCTCCCGACCCTGCACCGGCTTCCAGCACGCGAGCCCCGGGGAACACATCCCCTTCGTGCACGATCTGCGCCGCGTCCTTCGGGTAGATCACCTGCGCGCCGCGCGGCATCGAGAGAACGTAGTCGGTCAGCAGCGGACGAAGAGCGAGGTACGGTGTGCCGTTCACCGACGTGACGACGCTGCCCTCGTCGGCGCCGATCAGCGCGTCGTGTGTGATGCCGCCGCGGTGGGTGTGGAATTCCTTGCCCGCGTCGAGAACGACGGTGTAGTGACGTCCCTTGCCGTCCGTGAGCTGAACGCGGTCACCGACACGGAACGGGCCGCTGCGGGCCGGACCGGTGTGGTGCGCGAGACTCTCGTCGTGTGACTGGGTCTCGAGGTGGGACTGGGTCTCGAGGTGGGACTGGGTCTCGAGGTGGGACTGGGTCTCGTCCGAAGACATGCTCTCGTCCGAAGACACAGCAGTTCTCTCTTTCGTCGGTGCTCGCGGAGGTCGTGTCGCCTCGGAAGTGGACGACGACTCGACCGACCAGATTACGTGCCTCCACGATCGTGTCGGACGACGGGCTTAGTCTGCGTGGTGTGAGTATTACCGATTCGCTGCCGATGGAGCTCTCCGTCGGATCGACTGCCCCGGACGCGTCGGACCCTTCTCGACGTAGCAGGCCCGCACTGTCCCCCTCCCGCGCCAACGACTTCAAACAGTGCCCGCTGCTGTACCGCTTCCGTGCGGTCGATCGCATCCCGGAGAAGTCGACCACCGCACAGGTCAAGGGAACCGTCGTTCACGCAGCACTGGAAGCGCTGTACGGAATGCCCAGTGCGACACGAGATTCGGCGACGGCAGTCGAGCTCGTCGACCCAGCGTGGGAACGCGTCGTCGCCGAGTCTCCGGACATTGCGGATCTGCTCACTCCTGCCGAACGTGCCACGTTGCTCGACCAAGCACGAGCACTCGTCAGCGGCTACTACGAGATGGAAGATCCCACTCGGTTCGAACCCGAGTCGTGCGAACAGCGCGTCGAGATCGAGCTCGCCGACGGCACTCCCCTGCGCGGTTTCATCGACCGGATCGACGTCGCGCCCAACGGCATGGTTCGCGTCGTCGACTACAAGACGGGCCGTGCGCCCAGCGGTTTCACCGAGGCCAAGGCGCTGTTCCAGATGAAGTTCTACGCGCTCGTGATCATGCGGATGCGCGGCATCGTTCCCGCGCAGCTCAAGCTGATGTATCTCGCGGACAAGAAGTCGTTGACGTACACCCCCGACGAGGGCGAGTTGCTGCGCTTCGAGCGCATGCTGTCCGCGATCTGGAAGGCGATCGTGACGGCGGGCGAGACCGGCGACTTCCAACCCCGTCGCGGAACGCTGTGCAAGTGGTGCGATCACCAGCCGCTGTGCCCGGAGTTCGGCGGAACTCCGCCTGCGTACCCCGGTTGGCCTACCGGAGGCGACCGATGACACCGAGTCCAGCGACCGCCGACGCGTTCTACGTTCCGCTCGGCCCGAACGAGCGCGGCCACGAGGTGTTCCGCACCACCGAACGAACCGTCAGCCTGTGGGCACCCACGATGCAGCACGGCGCGCCCCCGTCTGCTCTTCTGGTCCGAGCGCTGGGGCGCGTGGCCCCGCGTCCCGACATGCAGCTCACGAGGGTCGTCGTCGAGTTGCTCGGCCCGGTTCCCATCGCAGACATCGAAGTTCGCGCGTGGATGGAACGCCCCGGGTCGTCCATCGAACTCGTCGTCGCCGAGCTGTGGGCGCGTACGAGTTCCGGTGTCGACCGAGCCGTCGCCAGAGGAACGGCGTGGCGCATGGCCACCGCGGACACATCCGCCGTCTCGTCCGCCGCAGACACGCCGCTGAAACCGTTGTCCGACGCCGTTGTTCACACCTGGGGCGGCACCTGGAAATCCGGATACCTCGACAACGTCGAGATGCGCGCGCTCACCGAGTTCGGCGTCGACGGGCCCGGTCAGGTGTGGGCGCGTCCGAAACCCGCTCTCGTGGAGGGCGAATCGATGACTCCGATGGAGCGCTTGTTCTCGATCGCGGACATCGCCAACGGAATCGGCGCCAAGATCGACATCGACCGATGGACGTTCCTCAACACCGATCTCACCGTGCACGTGTTTCGCGAACCGGTCGGCGACTGGGTGGGGGTGTCCGCCGAAACATCCACCGGCCCCGACGGATTCGCGATGTCCGCAGGAGTACTCCACGACGAACACGGACCCGTCGGACGGATCGCTCAGACGGTGCTCGTACGACCTCGGTGAGGTGTCGACATTCCGGTGATCAGAACGCCCGACAGGACCTGATGTCCGACGCCAGAATCGCTTTCGCGCCGAGCTCGGCGAGATCGTCCATGACGGAATTGTGGGCCTTCCGAGAGACCATGGCGCGCACCGCGATCCAGTTCTCGTCGGCCATCGGCGACAACGTCGGCGATTCGATTCCCGGCGTGATCTTCACAGCCTCGTCGAGAATGGCCTTCGGGCAGTCGTAATCCAACATCAGGTACTGCTGCGCGAACACGACACCTTGAATGCGGGCGATCAGCTGCTTCCGAGTTCGGTCGCTGCTGTCGCTACCGTCCCTCCCGTCGCCGCCTGCTCGTTCGATCAGCACACCCTCCGAATCGCACAACGACTCACCGAATGCGACGAGATTGTTCTGCCGCAGCGAGCGACCGGATTCGACGACGTCGGCAATTGCGTCGGCGACACCCAGCTGGATGGATATCTCGACGGCACCGTCGAGCCGGATGACCGTCGCCTCCATTCCACGCGCTGCGAGGTCGGCCTTCACCAGATTGGGGTACGACGTCGCGATACGGAGGCCGGCGAGGTCGTCGGTGGACCAGTCCTTGCCCTGTGGTCCGGCGTAACGGAAGGTCGAACGCCCGAATCCGAGAGACAGAAGTTCTTCGACTTCAGCTCCGGAGTCGAGCGCGAGATCGCGGCCGGTGATGCCCAGGTCGAGCTGACCGGAACCGACGTAGATCGCGATGTCCTTGGGGCGGAGAAAGAAGAATTCGACGCCGTTGGCGGGGTCGAGGACGGTGAGGTCCTTGGAGTCGCTTCGACGCCGGTAGCCGGCTTCCTTGAGAATCTCTGCGGCGGATTCGGAGAGAGCACCCTTGTTGGGAACTGCTACGCGCAACATGACGATGTCCTTATGTGAGAGAAGTCCGATGGAGGAAAACCTGCTCACAGATGTCGGTAGACATCCTCCAGCTTCAGCCCGCGACCCACCATCAACACCTGAACCCAGTACAGCAGCTGGGAGATCTCCTCGGCCAGCGCGTCGTCGCCCTCGTGTTCGGCGGCGATCCAGACCTCGCCCGCTTCCTCGATGATCTTCTTCCCTTGAGCGTGCACACCTGCATCCAACGCGGCCACGGTGCCGGAACCCTCGGGACGGGTGGCGGCACGGTCGGTGAGCTCGGCGAACAGTGAGTCGAAGGTCTTCACGGTGGATGATTCTTTCATGACGCTGGATTCGTGACGCGGCCGACGCCTCTCATCACTGTTCACGCCGGTCGTGCGTCGCGCCAGGCCGACCGAAATCCTGCATCGGTGAGTCCCACCAACGACTCGCGGACGACGTAACCCGGCCGCGCGTCCACCGACACCTCGGACGGCACGAGCAGCACCGAACAGCCTGCCCGGTGCGCCGAGAGCGATCCCGTCGGCGAATCCTCCACTGCCAGACACGACGACGGTTCGAGACCCAGCAGCGAGGCCCCACGAAGGTACGGCGCAGGGTGCGGCTTACCTTCCTCGACTTCGTCTCCGCTCACGGTGAAGTCGAAGTACTCGCGACCGATCGTCTCCAACGCGTTCTCGACGAGGCCGCGTTCGGTGTTGGTGACGAGCGCGGTCTTCAGGTCCATGTCGCGGGCCAGCTGCAGCGCATCCTTGGCACCCGGTCGCCACGGGATGCCCTCTGCGAACAGAGTTCCGACGCGGTCGGTCAGCCAGTCGCGTCCGCGTTTCAACGATTCGTCGGTGACCTCGGTGCCGGTATGCGCGAACACCTTCGTCAGCGCGCCGCGCATCGAGTTGCCGAGGGTGCTCTCACGGACCTCGGCCGTCAGCTCACGGCCCAGCTCGAGCGACAGCTCGGCCACCGCGACGTCCCAGATCTTCTCCGAGTCGAGCAGTGTGCCGTCCATGTCCCACAGAACAGCGAGCAGAGTGTTCTCAGACATTGAAGTACTTGGCCTCCGGGTGGTGAAGCACGAATGCGTCGGTCGATTGTTCGGGATGCAGCTGCAGCTCTTCGGACAGCTTGACGCCGATTCGCTCCGGTTCGAGCAGGGCCGCCAGCTTGATGCGGTCCTCCAGGTCGGGGCACGCGCCGTAGCCGAACGAGTAACGCGCACCACGGTATTCGAGCTTGAAGAACCCTTCCGGGTTCGTCGGGTCGTCGGCCGCGACACTGGTCCCGCCTGCCAACTTCAGCTCCTCGCGGACGCGGCGGTGCCAGTATTCGGCGAGCGCTTCCGTGAGTTGCACTCCGATGCCGTGCACTTCGAGGTAGTCCCGGTACGAATCCGATGCGAACAGCTGATTCGCGAAGTCCGCGATCGGCTGGCCCATCGTCACGAGGTTCATCGGAAGCACGTCGACCTGACCTCGCTCGCGCGCCGATTCGCGTGACCGGACGAAATCGGCGACACAGAGGAACCGGTCACGCTGCTGGCGGGGGAACGAGAAGCGGAATCGCTCCGGTGCATCGGGCTCGGGTTCGGTGAGCACGACGACGTCGTCGCCCTCGGAGACCGCTGGGAAGTACCCGTACACGAGCGCCGCGTGCGCCAAGATGCCGTCGGTGCTGAGGCGGTCGAGCCAGTAGCGCAGGCGCGGTTTACCTTCCGACTCGACGAGATCCTCGTACGTCGGGCCCTCACCCTTGCGTGCGCCCCGCAGACCCCACTGGCCGAGGAACAGTGCCCGCTCGTCGAGCAGACCGGCGTACTCGGTCAGCGAGACACCCTTGACGATGCGCGTGCCCCAGAACGGCGGCACCGGCACCTCGATGTCGGCCGCGACGTCGGAACGATCCGGCACGACGACGGGAGTCTCGGCCGCCTTACGCTGCTCGGCGATTCGACGCGACCGCTCGTGGCGCGCCTTGCGCTCCTCGGCTTTCGCCTTGGCCTCCAACGCTTCCGGACTGTCGGGCGCAGGGCCCCCACCGCGCTTCGTGGTCATGATGGTGTCCATCAGGCGCAGACCCTCGAACGCATCGCGTGCGTAGTGGACCTCGCCCTCGTACACGTCCTGAAGATCGTTCTCCACGTAGGACCGCGTCAATGCCGCGCCGCCCAGCAGCACCGGGAACTGCTCGGCGACTCCCTTGTTGTTGAGTTCGATCAGGTTGTCCTTCATGACGACCGTCGACTTCACGAGCAGACCGGACATGCCGATGACGTCGGCACGCTTGTCGAGCGCAGCTTCGAGGATGGTCGAAATCGGTTGCTTGATACCGAGATTGACGACCTCGTAACCGTTGTTGCTCAAGATGATGTCGACGAGGTTCTTCCCGATGTCGTGCACGTCGCCCTTGACGGTGCCGAGCACGATGCGACCCTTGCCGTCGTCGTCCGTCGCCTCCATGTGCGGTTCGAGGTACGCCACGGCAGCTTTCATGACCTCGGCCGAGGCGAGCACGAACGGCAGCTGCATCTGACCGGAGCCGAACAGTTCGCCGACGGTCTTCATGCCGGACAGCAACGTCTCGTTGATGATCTCGAGCGGCGGCTTCTCGGTCATCGCAGCATCGAGATCCGCGTCGAGTCCGGCGCGTTCGCCGTCCACGATGCGACGTTCGAGTCGCTCGAACAACGGCAGGCGTGCCAGTTCCTCGGCGCGAGACTCGCGGGCGGACGCGGCCGACACCCCCTCGAACAGCTGCATGAGCTTCTGCAGCGGGTCGTAGTCGTCGGTGCGCCGGTCGTACACGAGATCGAGAGCCGTCTCGCGTTGCTCGTCCGGAATCTTGTTCATGGGCAGAATCTTCGACGCGTGCACGATGGCCGTGTCGAGGCCCGCTTCGGTGCACTCGTGCAGGAAGACCGAGTTGAGCACCTGCCGCGCAGCAGGATTCAGGCCGAACGAGATGTTCGACAGACCCAGCGTCGTGTGCACGTTCGGATACTTCGCCTTGAGCTGCCGAATGGCTTCGATGGTCTCGATGCCGTCGCGTCGGACTTCTTCCTGGCCGGTCGAGATGGGGAACGTCAGCGTGTCGACGATGATGTCCTCGTGGCTCAGACCCCAGTTGGTCGTGATGTCCTCGATCAGTCGGTCGGCGACGCGCACCTTCCACTCGGCGGTACGAGCCTGACCCTCCTCGTCGATGGTCAGCGCGACGACCGCGGCACCGTGTTCTTTCACCAGCGTCATGATCTTGTGGAAGCGCGAGTCGGGACCGTCACCGTCCTCGTAGTTCACCGAGTTGACCGCGCTGCGCCCACCCAGATGCTCCAAGCCTGCCTGCAGTACCGCGGGCTCGGTCGAGTCGAGCATGATCGGCAGCGTGGACGCCGTCGCGAGACGTGACGCGAGCGCGGCCATGTCGGCGGCGCCGTCGCGGCCGACGTAGTCGACGTTGAGGTCGAGCATGTGGGCGCCGTCGCGGGTCTGATCCTTGGCGATGTCGAGGCACTTCTCGTAGTCCTCGGCGATCATCGCCTCACGGAAGGCCTTGGATCCGTTGGAGTTGGTGCGCTCGCCGATCATCAGGATGCTGGCGTCCTGTTCGAACGGAACGGCCGTGTACAGCGACGACACACCGGGCTCCGGGGCGGGCACGCGGTCGGCCTTGGTCACACCGTGCACGAGGTCTGCGACCTGACGAATGTGCTCGGGCGTCGTACCGCAGCAGCCGCCGACGAGCGACAGGCCGTACTCGCTGACGAACGAACCGAGAGCCGTCGCCAGCTCAGGTGCCGTCAGCGGGTACTCGGCGCCGTTCGCGCCCAGCGTCGGCAGGCCGGCGTTCGGCATGACCGACACGGGAAGCGTCGAGTGCTTCGACAGGTGACGCAGGTGCTCGCTCATCTCGGCGGGACCCGTCGCACAGTTGAGACCGATCATGTCGATGCCGAGCGGCTCCAACGCGGTCAACGCTGCGCCGATCTCGCTGCCGACCAGCATCGCTCCGGTGGTCTCGACCGTGACGTGGGTGATGATCGGGATACGGACGCCGAGCTTGTCCATCGCGTTCTGGCTGCCGATGATGGCCGCCTTGACCTGGAGCAGATCCTGGCAGGTCTCCACCAGGATCGCGTCGGCGCCTCCGTCGATCATGCCGAGCGCTGCCTCGGTGTACGCGTCGCGGAGCGAGGCGAACGGCGCGTGACCCAGGGTGGGCAGCTTCGTGCCCGGACCCATGGATCCGAGGACGAACCGGTCCATGCCGTCGCGTCCCTTGCCCATCTCGTCGGCGGTCTCACGGGCGAGACGGGTGCCCTTCTCGGCGAGGTCGCGGATGCGGTCGGCGATGTCGTAGTCGGCGAGGTTCGGCAGATTGCAGCCGAACGTGTTGGTCTCCACCGCGTCGGCACCTGCCGCGAAGTACGCCCGGTGGATTTCGCGCAACACGTCCGGGCGGGTCTCGTTCAGGATCTCGTTGCAGCCTTCGAGACCCAGGAAATCGTCGAGCGTCAGATTCGCGTCCTGCAACATCGTTCCCATAGCGCCGTCGCCGATCACAACGCGAGAACGAATCGCATCCAGCAGGCCGGTTCTATGTAGCGCAGGCATCCCTACAGAGTAGAGGGCAAGGCGCCGCGGCCACGACAGCGCTGCCTGGTCGTAGTCTGTCGTGGTGAGTCCCCGAAACCGCGACGGCAACTTTCCCGCCGACAACGACGACAACATCGACGCAGAGCGCGACAAATCGGACAGCGCAGCCGAAACGCTACTGGATGCGGTCTCCACCGCTGTGTCGAACGCAACACCGTTTTCGCCGGTTTCCGAGCTCGTCGACGACGACGAGATGCCGCTGCCGACGCTGCGCGACCCGATTCTGGTGGCTGCGTTCGAAGGCTGGAACGACGCGGGCGACGCCGCGAGCGGTGCCGTCGAACACCTGGAACTGATCTGGGACGCGAGTCCGCTCGCGGAGCTCGACTCCG
Organism: Rhodococcus sp. Eu-32; assembly: GCF_003336925.1. Lineage (NCBI taxonomy): Bacteria > Bacillati > Actinomycetota > Actinomycetes > Mycobacteriales > Nocardiaceae > Rhodococcus > Rhodococcus sp. Eu-32. Next base: position 69,471 of record NZ_QGNK01000003.1, read on the forward strand.
AGGATTACTACGACTATCAGGTCAACCGACCGACCATCAGGCAGGTCGACGGCGTCACCCGCGAGATCCAGTGGCCATCGACGCGTCTGTCGGTGTGTTCTCCTCCCGGAAGCGCCCGCGACATCGTTCTGCTGCGCGGTATCGAGCCGAACATGCGGTGGCGTAGCTTCTGCGACGACCTGTTGGAGTTCATCGAACAGCTCGGCGTCGACACCGTCGTCATCCTCGGCGCGCTCCTGGCCGACACGCCGCACACCCGCCCTGTCCCCGTCACCGGAAGCGCGCACAGCGTGGAGGCGGCCGAACGGTTCAATCTCGAACAGACCCGCTACGAAGGTCCGACCGGCATCACCGGGGTTCTGCAGGACGAGTGCGTCAAGGCAGGCGTACCCGCCGTGTCGTTCTGGGCCGCGGTTCCCCACTACGTCTCGCAGCCGCCCAACCCGAAGGCAACGGTTGCGTTGCTCCAGCGTGTCGAGGAGGTACTCGACATCGAGGTGCCGCTCGGCGAGCTCCCCACCCAGGCGGAGGATTGGGAGGAAGCCGTCACCGAGATGACGAAGGAGGACGAGGAGATCAGCGAGTACGTCCGCAGCCTCGAGGAGCGCGGCGACGCCGAGGTCGACATCACCGACGCCATCTCCAAGATCGACGGTGACGCCATTGCCGCCGAGTTCGAACGCTATCTCCGTCGGCGGGGTCCCGGCAGCTTCGGTCTGTGACGGGTACTCGACGCGAGGTCAGAACTCGATCCGAACGTCTTCGCGTCGCCGCGCTGTATTCGGGAGGCTTTCTCGGCCCGTTCGGCGGCGCACTGGTCGCGTCGATGCTTCCCGAGATGGGTGACTCGCTCGGTATCTCCACCGGGTCCGCGTCGTCGTCGTTGACGGCGTATCTGCTGCCGTTCGCGTTGACGATGCTCGTGTCGGGCACGCTCGGCGCCAGGTGGGGACGCCTGCGCACGGTCCGGATCGCGTACGGCGTGTACACACTCGCGTCCATCGTGTGCGCGCTGGCGCCGACGCTCCAGATTCTGCTCGCGGCGCGCGTGGTGCAGGGATGCGGAAACGCGTTCACGACGCCTCTGCTGCTCGCAACCCTCGCGGCGGCGACCCCTCGTGAACGTCTCGGCCGAGTTCTCGGGACGTTCGGCGCGCTGCAGGCGGCAGGGCAGACGAGTGCGCCGCTCGTCGGTGGGGTGGCTGCGCAGTTCGACTGGCGCTACGCGTTCGTCGTGCTGGCGGTGGTGTCGGCGGTTCTCGGTCTCGTCGGCCTGCCGCGCACGGATGACGCGACGTCGGCAGCGCCGCGCGAACGGCTCCGCGACGCACTGCGCCCGCATGTGGTGCGTATCGGGTTGGTCGCGCTGCTCGGGTGGGGCGCGCTGGGTGGGCTGAACTTCATGCTCGCGTATCGCGCCGAGGACGTGTTCGGCTTGAATGCGCCCCAGCGCGGTGTGCTGCTCACCGTCTTCGGGCTGACCGGCATCCTGACGGCGCGGGCAGTCGGTCGGTTGATCGACCGTCTCGGCTCGGGCCGAACCGTCGTCGTCGGCGCTGTCGCGGGTGCTGCTCTCGTCGCCGTAGCCGGAACCGCTCCGGCGCTGTGGGCCGTCGGAGTGGCGTGGGCTCTGGCGGGCGTGGCATCGCAATTCGTGCTCGTCGGCGTGAACGCCGCAGTACTCGGCGGTGGGGCGAATCGGGGCGGCGCGGTATCGGTGGTTCAGGCCTTTCGCTTCTCGGGCGCCGCCCTCGCGCCACTCGCACTGACGCCGCTCTACCTCGTACGCCCTGCAGCCGGATTCCTGGTCCCCGCACTTCTTCTCGCGGTGGTGGCGCCGATCGCGATGCCGCGGGCCGCGCCCCCTGACAGGGGGTCGACGCCGGCTGTGAGTTCTTCCTGATCCGGCCGTAACCGGGACGCAGCGGCGACGTCACCCGACCGCCGCACGCTGGGATCATGGCCAGCACACCGCGTTTTCTCCAGGGCGTATTTCCGTTCGTCGGGCACGGACTCGACAAACCCGAGTCGGTGGACAGCTCGACCTCGTTTGTTGTTCCGTCCGGATCGATCGCGCAGCCGTTGTACTTCCGCGGCGGCAATTCGAGCGACGAACTCGTCGTCGTGACCTTGCTCCGTGACGGGCAGCCGATGCGGATGTTCCCGATGGGCGCCAAGAGTGGAGTCAACATTCCGCTCCGCGTCGTCGAGGACGTGGATCCGGACTCGGTGTTGGAACTGGTCGTTGCCGCACCGGCTGGAACGACGGGTGACGTCGTCGTCGATTTCGGTCTGGTCTTGATCTGATGCCCGGTGTTGATCCGACGCAGAAGACACGACTGCTGGTTGTCGGAAACGGCATGGCGGGCGCACGCACCGTCGAAGAGATCCTGAAGCGTGGCGCCGACCGGTTCGACGTGACGATGATCGGCGACGAACCGTACGGCAACTACAACCGAATCATGTTGTCGCACGTACTCGCCGGTGAAACAGCCGTCGACGACGCGGACCTGCTGCTCAACCCGATGAGCTGGTACCGCGAGAACGGCGTGACGCTGTACGCGGGAGATCGCGCGGTCTCGCTCGACCGGTTCGCGAAGTCGGTGCGCTGCGAGAGCGGACGCGACGTGCCGTACGACGTTCTCGTGATCGCCACGGGCAGCAACACGTTCTTCCCGAACATGGACGGCCTGCGCGAGGCCGACGGTCGTCTCGCACGAGGTGTGTTCGGATTCCGAACGATCGAGGACACCAACGGAATGCTGCAGATGGCGGCGTCCGGTGACGATCTGCGAGCCGTCGTCATCGGTGGTGGATTGCTCGGGCTCGAAGCAGCGTACGGCTTGCGCACCCAGGGCTTGGAAGTGGACGTCGTTCACTCCCCCGGCCATCTGATGAACCAGCAGCTCGACGAGCGCGGAGGACGCTTGCTGCGCAACAAGATCGAATCGCTGGGCGTGGGCGTGCACACCTCGAAGCGGACCACAGCGGTGCTACGTACCGATGCGGGTCGGGTCTCGGGGGTCGCGTTCGCCGACGGAACGTCGCTGCCCGCCGACATGATCGTCGTGACCGCAGGCATTCGGCCCAACGTCGAGTTCGGTCGAGGTGGCGGGCTCGTCGTCGAACGGGGAATCGTCGTCGACGACCAATTGCGTTGCGAGGACGAGGGTTCGATCTACGCCGTCGGCGAATGCTGCCAACACCGCGGCGAGGTGTACGGGCTCGTCGCGCCCCTGTGGGAACAGGCCGTCGTGCTGGCAGAACATCTCACCGGGTCGAATTCGGCTGCTGCGTACCACGGTTCGCGTTCGACGACCAAGCTGAAAGTGGCAGGCGTCGACGTCGCGGCCATGGGTGTGAAGGGCCCCGAACGCGAGGACGACGAATTCGTCCAGTTCTACGAGCCGCGGAGCGGCACGTACAAGTCCGTCGTCGTGCGCGACGGAAAGCTCATCGGCGCAACACTTCTCGGTGACATCAGCAAAGCCAACTTCCTGACGCAGGCGTTCGACGAGAAAGTACCGCTGCCGGACGAGCGGATCGGCATGCTGTTCGACATGGGCACCCCGACCGCCGCCACGGGCGCCGCCGAACTCGCCGACGACGTGCAGGTCTGCAACTGCAACGGTGTCACGAAGGGCGCGATCGTCGCGTGTGTCCACGCGGGCGCGAAGACGATGGGCGACGTCACGGCCGCGACGAGAGCCGGTAAGGGCTGCGGATCGTGCAAGGGCCTCGTCGCCGACATCGTGGCGTGCGCAGCCGGCGGTGCGGTCGAATCCGATCCGTCCGCGGACTGGTACGTGCCGTGCATTCCGCTGGCGAAGCCAGCGCTGATCGACGCCATCCGGGAACGCGATCTTCGTTCGGTGTCGCAGGTGTTCGCCGAGCTCGCGACAGGCGGACGCGAGGACGCGTCGTCGAAGATGCCCCTCGCGTCGTTGCTTCGGGTCGTCTGGGGTCCGGACTGGGTCGACGAACCAGGCGCTCTGTTCATCAACGATCGCGTGCACGCGAACATTCAGCGTGACGGCACGTTCTCCGTCGTGCCCCAGATGAAGGGCGGCGTCACCACGCCGGATCAGCTGCGCAGGATCGCGGACGTCGCCGACAAGTACCAGGTTCCACTCGTGAAGGTGACCGGCGGTCAGCGAATCGATCTGCTCGGCATCAAGAAGGAGGACCTACCGAAGGTATGGGGTGACCTCGACATGCCGTCCGGGTTCGCCTACGGCAAGAGCATGCGGACGGTGAAAACCTGTGTCGGTAGCGATTTCTGCCGGTTCGGACTGGGCGACTCGACTGCTCTGGGTATCGCTCTCGAAGATCGCTTCCAAGGTCTCGAAACGCCCGCGAAGCTGAAGCTGGCGGTCGCCGGCTGCCCGCGCAACTGCTCCGAGGCGCTGTGCAAGGACCTCGGTGTCGTGTCGGTAGGCGACGACAAGTGGGAGATCTACGTCGGTGGTGCCGCGGGCGCACACATCCGCAAGGGTGATCTGCTCGCGACCGTCGTCGGATCCGACGAGGTCGTCCGTGTGGCGGGGGTGTTCGTTCAGCACTATCGCGAGTCCGCGCAATGGCTGGAGCGCACGTATGCCTGGGTCCCGAGGGTCGGGCTCGACGTGCTGCAGCGCAGGCTGATCGACGATGTCGACGGCATCGTCGCGGGACTGGAAGAGCGCTTGCAGGTGTCGGTGGACGGCTATCGCGACCCGTGGCAGGAGCGGAGTGCGCCGAAGTCGAACGCGCAGTTCACGCCGTCCCTGCCGTTGCTGCCGCTGCCCCAGGTGCCGGTTCGATGACTGTCCCGGTCGGCTCGCTCGAGGATTTGACCCCCGGCGAAGGGCGTGCGTATGTCGTCGACGGGAGGCAGATCGCGGTGTTCCTACTCGGTGACGGGACGGTGCGTGCGATGGACGCGGTCTGCCCGCACCGGGGCGGTCCGCTTGCCGACGGGCAGATCGACGGGACGGTCGTCGTGTGCCCGCTGCATCAGTACGCCTTCTCCCTCGACGACGGAACCTGCCCGAGCGGTATCGACTCCGTCCGGACCTATCCGGCCGCCGTCGTCGACGGGAAGATCACGGTCGAGGTGTAGCGGGGGCGCGGTGTAGTGGGACGTCTCGCTCGTCCGCGCAGGTTCCAGCCAGCGCGCACGTTGCAACCTACGCATCTGCTGCAACGTGCGCGGACATGACGGTGCGCTGCGAAATTCCCGCGAATCCGTCGACGGGTGGGAGTCGCCTCGGCAGCTGATTGCACGAGAACGAACGTCACGTGTTTTCGCTCCCACACGCGCACCCCCTACCCTGTTCCAGTGAGCGATTCGGGTGACGACAACGCACGTGCGATGGGCGCGGCGACGTTTCTGCAGGAAGATCGCCTCAAACTGTTCGCGTTCACCGTGGCAGAGAAGCGGCACGAGTACCTCTGGGTGCTGCGCGCGTTCGACATCGCCCGTGCCAACTACGTCGTTCTCCTGCACGCCGCCGACATCGCCGACACCCTGGCCAGGAATGCGCCGGACGATGCGCAGCTGAGCGCGTCGGAAATCGGGCCGTTGCTCGAACAGCTGCATTCCTGGGACCTCCTCGAACGCAGCTACGACGGCTCACGCGCCGCAACGCTCGCCGAGTACCGCAACCGCCACTTCGTCTATCAGTTCAGTCAGGCCGGCTACAAGGCGTTCCGTGCCGTCGAGGACGTGCTGGGCGCCCGCCTGGACGACGCGTCGCTCTCGCGGCTCGTGCTCCCCGAACTCCTGGCCGACATGCACGAACTCGCCGACGCGAACCGTCAGGCCGACGGCGATCTGATCTACCGCAAGCTGTCACGGCTCGACTCGACTCTGTCGGAGATGGCGACGCGTGCCGCCCACTTCTACCTCGTGCTCGGTGACCTGGTGCGCACCACCGAAATCACCCCCGAGTCCTTCCTGGTGCACAAGGATGCGCTGCTGACCCACATGCGTGAGTTCAGCTCCGACCTGACGCGCTACGCACCCAAGTTGGCCGAGGCGATCGGCGTCGTCGAGGCCACCGGCATCGACGCGTTGATCGACCGTGCTGCGGTCAGCGACGAGCGAGTGTTCCTGACGGTCGACGAACGCCGCGCCGACTGGCGTGCCCGGTGGTCCGGCCTGTCGCACTGGTTCGTCGCGGCGGAATCCCAGCTCAGCGAATCCGAACGACTGCGTGAGGGCACGATGAGCGCCATCGCGGCAGTTCTGTCGCTTCTGCGCCGCGTCACCGAGACACGGAAGGGCGGCGTCAGCCGCGAGAGCCAGCTACGTCACCTTGCCGGGTGGTTCGCCAACAGCCCGACCGAGGACAGTGCGCACGCGCTGTTCCATGCGGTGTTCGGGCTCGGACGCCCCCGACACCTGTCGATGGTGCATCCCGATGCGGACATCATCCCGACGTCGCGAAGCTGGTGGGATGCTCCCCCCGTCGAGATCTCCCGGACGCTAGCCGAAACCGGCAGGACGCCGTCGCCCGGCGTCCCCGGCCGGTTGCAACGCAACGACGGCAGTATTCGACGCCTCCGCGAGCGCCAACTGGAAGCCCAGCGCTCACGCAGCGTCGCGGCGCAGTCGCTGGCGACGGCAGGTGTCTTCGAACGCACTCTCGACGAGGAGGAAACCGAGGTCTTGTTGAGCTTGCTCAATGCCGCCCTGACCGCACGCGTGAAGGTCAGCGGTCGAACGTCGGGATCCACGGGGTCCGACAGCGGCGTCAAGCTGACGCTGAGCGACAGCCCGACGTCCACTGTCGTCCGAACAGCAAGGGGCAGACTGCATCTCGACCGACTCACGCTCGACGTCGCAGAGGTGACGCGTCGATGAGAGCACGCGACATCCCCACTCTCGCACTCGATTCCTATCAGCGTGCAGCGCGGGTCGCGCTCGCCAACCACCTCGTGACGACGACCTTTCCCGACCGGATCGCCCTCCCTCTACTCCGACGCTGGGCGACCGAACTGCGCGAGGACCTGCTCGAACTCTTCGGGTATCGACTCGAGGTCACCGAAACCACCGCCCGGCTGTTTCCCGTGCTCGACGCGCTCGACCCGACTCAGCCGGCGCGCACGGCGTCGGACCGCGTGTTCGATCGGCGACGGTACGCGTACCTGGCACTGGCGCTGGCAGCTCTCGGTCGAGCGGGAAACCAGATCACGTTGTCCGAATTGGCCGATCACGTTGCCGGAGAAGCAGCTCAGGTCGACGGCGTCGAACTGGCAACCGACCGCGCCTCGGACCGCGACGCGTTCGTCGACGCCGTGGGCTGGCTCGGTACTCGCGGCGCGATCTCGCTCGCCGACGGCGATGCAGGCGGTTGGGCGAACAACCCTGCATCCGGTGAGGCGCTCTACGACATCGAGCGGTCCGTCGTCGTCGCCATGTTCCGGCCCCCGCGTGCGATTCAGCACCTCCGATCGGTAACCGGCCTGCTGGCGGGGTCGGACGTCGTCACGATGGAGGACGACGACACCCCGGTCCGCTCCGATCCGAAGGAGACCATTCGACAGGTGCGACGGTTGCTGGTGGAACGGCCCGTCGTCTATTTCGACGACCTGGATCGTGACGAGCGTTCGGCGCTCGCAGCCGACCGGACCGTCGCCGACGTCGAATTGCTCACCGGGTTGGTGTCTGAACGGCGCGCCGAGGGCGTCGCATTGATCGACACGTCAGGACGGTTGTCGGACATACGGTTTCCGAGTACCGGCACCATCGCCCAGGTCGCGTTGCTGCTTGCGGGCGAGATGTCGGATCGGGTCGTCGATCCGGACGCCGACGAGTTGGCCACGCACACGATGCCGGACGACTCGGATCTGATCGACCGCCTCGACGCCGCGATCCCCGGTGGCGGCATCTTCGACGATCTTGCCGAATTCGGTTCCGCGACACTGGCTTCGAAGGACGACACGGAGGCCTCGACCTACCCGTTCCTCGAGAACAGCTGGCTCGCAAGCGTTGTCGCCGATCTGATCGAACGCTTCGGGAAGACGTTCGCCGCGCAATGGCAGGCGGACCCCGATGGACTGCGTGAACGCGCGATCGCGATGCTCGACCGACTTCGCTTGGTGCGCAGCGTGTCCGGCGGAGTGCTCGTGCTCCCCGCGATCGCCCGCTACCGCGACGTCATGGTCAACGTGCGCGAGCGCACGCCCCAGGACTCCCTCTTCGACAACTCGAACTCAGCAGAAACCGAGGCGCACTAGATGACAGCACACACACAGCGCTTCCGCCCCACCCGCGCGGGCATCATCAACCTGTGGGACTACCGCGACCAAGAGTTCTCCTTCGCCGACGGGCGACTGGTGTTGCGCGGACCGAACGGTTCGGGGAAGACCAAGGCACTCGAGGTGCTCTTCCCGTTCGTGCTCGACGGACGTATCGAACCGCGCAGGCTGAATCCGTTCGCCGGTGAGGAACGCACGATGAAGTCCAACCTCCTGTACCGCGGACAGGAGAGTGCGCACTCGTACGTCTGGATGGAGTTCGGGCGCGGTTCGACGGACGATCCCGAGTCGGTGACCGTCGGCATCGGCATGCGCGCCACCAAGTCGAACGACAAGGTCACGCGGTGGTACTTCGTCGCGGACGGCCGTGTGGGCGTCGACTTCTCGCTGATCGGTTCCGACGATCGCCCGCTGACCAAGAAGCAGCTCGCCGAACAGCTGGGCACCGATGCGCTGACCGATCGCCCGGTGGACTACCGCGCTGCGATCGACGCCCGCATGTTCGGACTGGGCGCGCAACGCTACGACCAGCTGATCAACCTGATCCTCACGCTACGTCGGCCCCAGCTCGCGAAGAACCTCGACCCGAAGGGCCTGTCGCAAGCGCTGACCGACGGTCTGCGTCCGCTCGACGAACAACTCGTTCTCGAAGCCGCACGATCGTTCAGTGACATGGAAGAGGTCGGCCGCGCCCTCGAAGGGCTCGCCCAAGCCGATCGAGCCGCGAAGAGCTTCGTCTCCGTCTACTCCAAATACCTTCGTGTGCAAGCACGTTCGGACATCGAGACGGTGACGCGCCGCCTCGAAGCCGTTACGCACGCGACGACGGCACACTTCGCTGCCGCAGCGCTGAAGGAACGACGCCTCGGCGAGCGCGAGGCGGCCGAGAAGCGGTTCGACGACGCCGAGCGTGCACTGGACCAAGCTGTCGCCGACCGCGAGACGTTGCAGCGCTCGAGCGCCTACGAAGGCAAGCAGCAGTTGGACGATCTCGCCGAGTCCGCCGAGAAGCTCGCGGTGTCCGCGAAGACCCAGACCGATCGTGCACGAGGCGCGCAAGCCGAACTCGAGAAACGGTCCGCGGACGCGACCCGAGCAGAGGCAGCGCTGCGCGACTCCGTCGCAGCACTCGGTCGGGCGGAGGACGACCTTCAGGCGGCAGCCGAAGACGCGGGCATCGTGTGGACGCCGTTGCCGTCGGGTTCGCGTAGCGACCAGTTCACCACCGCACTTCGTGGCCACGCCGAGGAACGTGACGGCGACGTCCGCGCTGTGCGCGAGGCGCTGAGTACCGTCGAGAAGGCGGCGACCGAACGGGCACGGGCCGACAAGAGCAGTTCCCGGGCTCGCGAACTTCTCGACGCGGCCCGCGCTGCCGTCACCGAGGCCGAAGCCGCCGTCGAACTGGCACGGGCCCAGTTCGCGTCGGGACTTCGCTCGTGGTGGTCGGAGCACTCGACGCTGTACGCGTCGGCCGACATCGGTGTCACGGCGTTCGAACAGCTCGACGCCGCTGTGCCACACATCGGTGAAGACGACGCACCGAGCCTCGACGCCGTGCTCTCCGACGCGTCGGTGGACGGTCTGGAGTCGGTGCGTGCACGACGGGCGCAGGCATCGATGACAGCGACAGCGCTGTCGGAGGAACTGGTGTCCATGCGATCCGAGCGAGACACGATCAGCGCGGAGCACGACGACGCTCCCCCGCCGTTCGCGGCCCGCATCAGCTCACGCGACGGTCTCGTCGGCGCACCGCTGTGGCAACTCGTCCGGTTCGCCGACGGGGTCGACCCAGCCGATGCGGCGGGCGTGGAAGCGGCGCTGCAGGCGGCGAACCTGCTCGACGGGTGGGTCTCGGCGTCGGACGCGCCGACGTCGCTCGAATCCGACCAGTTCCTGGTCGCGATACCCGAGACCGACCGCCCGCGTGGTTCGACGCTGGCGGACGTTCTCGAGGTGGAGCCGAATACAAATGTTCCCGAAGGGGTGGTCCGCGCGATTCTGGAGTCGGTCGCCCTCCGCCGCGACGGCGCGTCCGAGAACTCGGCGGTGTCCGTCGGCGTCGACGGCCGGTTCTGGCAGGGCGTACAGCAGGGCCGTCACGTCAAGAGCGACGCGGAGTACATCGGAGCCACAGCACGCGCACGGCGTCGCGCCGCTCGTATCGCCGAGCTCGACGGGTCGATCGTGTCCACCGAGGCCGCGCTGACCGCAGCCCAGGACACCGAGCGCGCGGCCGGTGAACTCCTCCGAGACTTGGCCACGGCCGCCAAGAAACTGCCGAGAGTGGCCGCCATCGCCAAGGCGCAGAAGTCCGTCACCGAAGCTGCCGGTGCGCTGCGCACGTCACAGGCGGCGTCGACGGCGGCCGACCGCGAACTCGACCAGGCGATCGCCGAACTGTCCGCCCGCGAGAAGCATCTGCGAACCACCGCCGTCGCGCACCGCACCCCGCACACCGCTCGGGACGTGGACTCGCTCGCCGCGGCGATTCGGCATTTCGAGAACCAAGGTGCGCTCGTCCTACGCCGACGCGGCGACAACGTGCGCGAAGCCGAACGCCAGCAGGAAGCGCAGAACCGTCTGGAAGAAGCAACGGGTCTCGCCGAGGAACTCGCCGAGGAAGCGGCGATCGCCGAGGAGAACCATCACCAGCAGGTACAGCGTCTCGAGCTTCTGCGTGAGAATCTCGGTGCCACCGCCGACCAGATCGACGCCGATCTCGAGCAGGCGCGCGAGCGTATCGAGAAGTGCAAAGTGGAACAGCGCGCTGCCCGCAAGGCCGACAAGGAGGCAGGTGAGGCGATCGGCAAGGCCGAGGGCGCGTGCAACACCGCCCAGGAGAGCTTGCGGGCAGCACTGACCGAAACTCTCGGCGACGCAAACCGTCTCGCACCCTACGCACGCAAAGATCTGCTCACGATCCTCGGCGTGGACGAGGTCTATGCGTGGCCGGCCAGCGACTCGGCGTGGCTCACCGTCGATCAGATTCTGTACCGCATCCAGCACGCCTCCGGCCCGGACGAGGAGATCCAGGTTCTGCCACCGGTCCTGCACGAGATGCATCGGGCTCTCGACGCAGCGACCTCGTCGGTGAAGGCGAGCGATTCGTACCGCAAGAGCACGCGGACCGCGCTGACCGGGGCTTTACAGGAGTTCGATTCGCAACTCGCCGGATCCGGCCAGGACTACCGACTGCAGTGGGACGCGCCGGACGGCTTGACCGTCGTCCGCGTCCAGGACGAGCAGGGGTACTCGTCGGTCGGCGAATTCGCCGAACGCATCGCCGATGCACGGTCGAACCAGGAGCTGCTGCTCACCGAGCACGAGCGACGAATCCTCGAGGATGCTCTTCTCACCGGATTGGCGCAGCAGATCCACGAACGGACCGTCGACGCCCGCGAGCTGATCGCGCAGATGTCGACCGAGATGAAGCAGCGAAAGATGTCGTCGGGCAACACGATCGGCGTGCACTGGGTACTGGCCGACAATCTCGACGACGGCGCCCGGGCGATCTCGAAGCTGCTCGACCGCGACGCGTCGGCACTGAATGCGGACGATCTCGCGACGATGCGTGCCCATTTCGCGTCGGAGATCCGGATCGCACGTGCCGCGCACCCCGAACGATCCTATCCGGAGATTCTCGCTACGACGCTCGACTATCGACGTTGGCGCGTGTTCTCGTTCTCGTTGATCCGCGGCGACGGGACGGAAGACCGTCTGACGGTGGCCCGTCACAGTGCACTGTCCGGCGGTGAGCAGTCGGTGTCGCTGCACCTGCCGTTGTTCGCCGCTGCCCACGTCATGCTGTCGTCGGCCGACCCGCATTCGCCGCGACTGCTCGCGCTCGACGAGGCGTTCGCCGGCGTCGACGACAACGGTCGAAGCGAATTGCTCGGTCTCAGTGTGCAATTCGATCTCGACCTGTTCATGACCGGGTACGACCTGTGGATCACGTACTCCCATGTGCCCGGCTGCGCGCACTACGATCTCGCACACTCGTCTGTCGAGAACACCGTCAGCGCCGCACTTCTGGTGTGGGACAACGGAGAACTCTTCGCCGAGCACGACGGCACCGATCTTGCTGCGGCACTGGGTTCCCCGCTGACGCGTCGGGTCCCGACACGCGCCGAGGGCGGGCTCGAGTTCGCTCGCTGACGCCCGAGAACCCCGTGCGCCGACCCAGCGCACGGGGTTCGAGGTGCTTTGTCGGTCAGCGCAGATTCACACCGAGCAACGCATCGACGGCGTCCGCGAAGAGACCGGGTGCCGACGTGTCCGAACCGCCCTGTGCGACAGCAAAACTCGCCCATGCGTCGAGCGCGTCGAGCGCCTTGGGGGTGTCCAGGTCGTCGGCGAGGTGCTGACGCAGTCGGGCGACGACGTCGTCGGCGCCGACGGCAGATTCCAATGCCGCGGCACGACGCCACAGCGCCAGACGCTCCTGCGCACGCTCCAACACCTCGTCGGTCCACGCTCGATCCTGGCGGTAGTGCCCGGACAGCAGACCGAGACGAATGGCCGCCGGATCCACGTCCTGCGCGCGCAGCTTCGACACGAAGACGAGGTTGCCGCGACTTTTCGACATCTTCTCGCCGTCGAGACCGATCATGCCGGTGTGCACGTAGTGGCGCGCGAAACGGCCGTCGCCGGATGTTGCCTCGGCGTGCGCGGCCGAGAACTCGTGGTGCGGGAAGATCAGGTCGCTACCGCCGCCCTGGACGTCGATACCGGATCCGATGCGATTCAGTGCGATTGCCGCACACTCGATGTGCCAGCCGGGGCGACCGGGACCGAACGGGGACGGCCACGACGGCTCACCGGGGCGCTCGGCACGCCACAGCAGCGCATCCAACGAATCCCGCTTGCCGACGCGATCGGGATCTCCCCCGCGCTCGGCGAAGAACTTGTCCATGGTCGCGCGGTCGTAACCGGACTCGTATCCGAACTCCGGCGTCGCGTCGGCACGGAAGTAGACGTCCGGGTACTGCTCGTCGTCGACGACGTACGCCGCACCCGAAGCGAGCAGCTTCTCGACCAGTTCGACGACCTCGTCGACCGACTCGACCGCACCGATGTAGTCACGGGGAGGCAGTACACGCAGCGCCTCCATGTCCTCGCGGAACAGCGCGATCTCCCGGGCACCCAGATCACGCCAGTCCTCACCGTCGCGGTCCGCACGCTCGAAGAGCGGATCGTCGACGTCGGTGACGTTCTGGACGTAATGCACGTCGTGTCCGGCGTCGCGCCACAGACGGTTCACCACGTCGAACGTCAGATACGTTGCGGCATGACCGAGATGCGTCGCGTCGTACGGGGTGATTCCGCAGACGTACATCTTCGCCTGCTGACCCGGAGTGACCGGTCGCACTTGCCGGTCCGCGGTGTCGTACAACCGAAGTGGTGGCCCCTGACCGGGGATCGACGGAACGGCTGTGTCGGACCAAGACTGCATGCAGACGAGCCTATCGGAGTCGTCTCAGAAGGCGGGCCACGGTATCGGCCTACTCGACCGAGGCTCGGGCATGACGGGTCGTGCGATCAGTCCGCGTGCTCGCGCGAGCAGTGCATCGATCTCGTGTTCGGTGATGTGGCCGCGCAGTCGCGGTTCGACGGCGTCGGCGAACGTGTCGACGAACTCGACGATGTCGCTCATCGACGCGTCGTCGATCGCCCTGCCGGACCAACCCCACAGCACGGTGCGCAGCTTGTCCTCGGAGTGCAGGCAGATGCCGTGATCTACGCCGTAGACGTAGCCGTCGAGTCCCTCTAGCGCGTGGCCGCCCTTACGGTCGGCGTTGTTGAGCAGTACGTCGAGGACGGCCATGCGCTGCAGACGTGGATCGTCGGCGTGGATGAGGGCGACTTCCTGCCCCTCGCCGTCGTACGCCTGCAGAACCGGAATCCACCCCTCCGGCACGAGTTCGGGTGGACAGAGGTCGACGAGGTCGATGCGCGTACCGTCCTCCCCGTGCGGCTCGGGAGTGTCGATCCAGCGCTGCACCATGCCGGGCCCGAACGGCCCGTCGCGCAGAATCGTCGTCGGGATGACGCCCCAGCCGAGCGCGTCGGAAATCTCGTACGACGCGATCTCACGGCCTGCGAGAGTGCCGTCCGGGAAATCCCACAGCGGCACCTCGCCGCGAATGGGCTTGTAGACGCAGCGCACCGGCTCGGAGGATTCGGTCGACGTGCCGGAAGCGTCACCGTCGAGGGTTGCCTCGCACACCAACGTCGCGTTGCTCGCGGACACGACCCGACCGACGACGGTCAGTTCGCCGGTTTCCATGACGGCACGCCCGGCGAACGGTGGCCTGTCTTCGATCAAAGTTCGTCGCCCAGTTCGGTCGCGGAGCCGAAGGTCGCGTCACGCCGGTATCCGTTGGATCGCACACACGTGTGACCGTCCTGCGCCAGCGGCTGACCGCACAGCGGGCACGGGGCCCGTCCGGCGGCGATCACCTTCTCCGAGCGCAGCGCGAACTCACGCGCCTGGATCGGTGTCAGGAACACCCGAACGGCGTCGGGACCCTCGTCGGTATCGTCGAGCACGACCGACTCGTCGACCTCGGTCTCGCTGATGGCCAACAACTCGACGACGACGGCGTTCGCGTCCGCGTCCCAGCCGAGACCCATCGTCCCGACGCGGAACTCGGTATCGATCGGCGTCAGCAGCGGACTCGTGTCCCCCACCGTCGTCTCCTCCGGTGGTACGTCCGCGCCGAACCGACGATGCACCTCGTCGAGTAACAGACCCATACGGTCGGCGAGTACCTGAACCTGCTGCTTCTCGAGAGCGACCGACACGACTCGCGTCTCGTGTACGGCTTGCAGGAAGAACGATCGGTCGCCGGGCTCACCCACGGTTCCTGCGACGAATCGATCAGGGGTGCGGAAAACATGTATTGCGCGTGGCATTGCACCTCCTGGGTTCATGGCGTACGAGCTCGAAAGAACGTACCGAAGGGATCCGCCCTATCGGACCCCGCACTGTTTCATTATCCGCTATCGAGCGGACTACGCTCCGGAACCTCCGCCCGGCACCGCGTCGGAATCCGACCCGGTCTGCGATTCCGACGCCGATCCGGACGACGTGGACGACGCCTTCTCGACGGCAGGAACCACCCCCGACAGATCCAGCCCCGTGTCGTTGGTTCGCAGCACGAACGGCCTGGTCGAGGTGTACCTCACGACGCTCACCGATGCCGGATCGGCGACGATGCGCTGAAAGGAATCGAGGTGGCAGCCGAGGGCGTCCGCCAGCACCGACTTGATGACGTCGCCGTGCGTGCAGGCAACCCACAACACGTCTCGCCCGTACTCCTCGGCGAGTCGTGCATCGTGCTCACGGACCGCTGCGACCGCTCTCGCCTGAACGTGCGCGAGACCCTCGCCGTCCGGGAAGATCGCGGCGGACGGGTGTTGCTGCACGACCTTCCAGAGCGGCTCGTTCACCAACTCCTTGATCGCCCGCCCGGTCCACGACCCGTAGTCGACCTCGAGCAGCCGCTCCTCGACCACCGGGGTCAGCCCGCGCTTCGCAGCCAGCGGTTCGACGGTCTGCTCGCACCGCTGCAGCGGCGAACGCACGATCTCCTCCACCGGGAGCGAACCGAGCCGCTCGGCGACGAACGCAGCCTGCTCCACCCCGCGGTCGTCCAGGCCGACGCCCACCGACCGGCCCGCCAGCGTTCCGGCCGTGTTCGACGTGGACCTACCGTGGCGCAACAAGATCACCGTCATGAACGCCAGCCTAATAGGCAGACTGAATCAGGTCGTTTTCTGCAGGCTCCACTCCCGGCCCACATCAGGTCGTTTCTGCAGGCTCCACTCCCGGCCCACATCAGGTCGTTTCTGCAGGCTCCACTCCCGGCCCACATCAGGTCGCCGAGACGACGCCCGTCGCCAGCAGCGCCATGACTCCCACACCCAGCACGATGCGGTAGCCGACGAACCAGTACAGCGAGTGGTTCGCGACGAACTTCAGCAGCCATGCGATCGACGCGTAGCCGAGACCGAAGGCCACCAGCGTCGCCACGATCAACTGCGGTCCCGACGCGTTCAGACCCTCGCCCGCCGGCGCGAAGGCGTCGGGAAGCGAGAACAGGCCGGACGCGGTGACCGCGGGGATCGCGAGCAGGAACGAGAACCGCACCGCCGCTTCGCGTTCGAGGCCCATGAAGAGGCCCGCACTCGTCGTGGCACCCGAGCGAGAGACACCAGGAATCAACGCGAGGCACTGCGACAGTCCCATGACCAGGCCGTCGCGCGTCGTGATCTGCTCGATCGGCCTGCGCTTGGTGCCGACGTATTCGGCGACGGCGATGACGATCGCGAAGACGATCAGCATCGTCGCGATCAGCCAGAGATTGCGAGCCCCGGTACGGATCTGGTCCTTGAACAAGAACCCGAGCACACCGATCGGAATGGTGGCGATGATCACGTACCAGCCGAGGCGGTAGTCCAGGGTGCGCTGAGTCTTGTCCCGGAGGCCGACGAACCACGCTTTCACGATGCGCACGATGTCGCGCCAGAAGAACAGCAGCACCGCGGCTTCGGTGCCGAGCTGCGACACCGCGGTGAACGACGCGCCCGCGTCGTCGCCGAAGAAGACGCTGGACACGATGCGCAGGTGACCGGACGACGAGATCGGCAGGAACTCGGTGAGCCCCTGCACCGCTCCGAGGACGATCGCCTGCAACCAGGTCATGGACTCACCGATCATCGGACCTGCCCCCGTCCGGTGATGCGGCGTCCGTTCGGACGGCTCCGAGCTGTGGATTCGGCGAGCATGTTCACGATGCTGACCGTACCTAACAACCGACATGCGCACTGGGCGACACTCGCACCGCCCCGCGTCGCGCACTACTCTGCTGACTCGGCGCGCCCCCGTGCCGCAATCACTCGAGTGAGGAACTGTCGAACGTCATGAAGCAGAGATCTGTCGGCTCCAGCGGGCTGCGTGTGTCGAGACTCGGACTCGGCACCCTCGGATGGGGCAGCGGCACCGACGGCGACGACGCCGCTGCTCAGCTGTCCGCGTTCGCGGACGCCGGTGGAACTCTCGTCGACACGTCGCCGGCCTACGGTGACGGCCGCGCACAGCGAGTTCTCGCCGAGGTCCTCGACGACGTCGTCCCGCGCCGCGATCTGATCGTCAGCGGTGCTGCCGGCGTGTCGACGCAGCGCGACACCCACCGCGTGGACTGCTCGCGACGCGCTCTGTTGGGCCAGTTGGAGGAAACCCTGCGCGAACTGGGCACCGATTACCTGGATCTGTGGCAGGTCGCGGCCTGGGATCCGAATACACCGGTCGACGAGATCGCGGCCACACTGGACTACGCGGTGACGAGCGGCAAGGTGCGCTACGTCGGGGCGCGCGGTCACCTCGGGTGGCAACTCGCGACGGCGGCGGGAGCGGCAGGAGCGGGCCGCATCGTCGCGACACAGGCCGAGTACTCCCTGCTCGCACGCGGCATCGAGGACGAGCTGATTCCAGCGGCGGTGCATCACGGCGTCGGCATCCTTGCGGCCGTTCCGCTCGCGGGCGGTGTTCTGACCGGCAAGTACCGCAAGGGCACGCCTGCGGACTCGCGCGGCGCCGACGACCTGCACGCACACTCCATCGCCGCATATCTCACCGACACTTCCGACAACGTCGTCGACGCCACCGTCACCGCGGCCAGTGGACTCGGCACGTCGCCTCTCGCGGTGTCGCTGGCCTGGGCGCGTGATCGACCCGGCGTCAGTGCCGCCATCGTCGGCGCCCGCGATCTGGCGCAGCTGACGGGCGTACTGGTCGCCGAGGATCTCGAACTCCCGCGCGCCATCACGTCGGCGTTGAACGACGTCAGCAGCTGATCATGGACAGGCTAACCTTGTTCGCGTGAACGGATTGCGCGCGAAGCGGACACGGCTGGCCTTCGGAATCGTCGCCGCGGTGTCGTCCGTCGTCCTCGTCTCGTGCGCGGGGACGGATGCCGGGAACGGCGGTGAGTCCGCGGGCTCGATCGGACCGCGCACGGCCGTCGTCGAGAATCCGGATCCGGAACCCATCACCGACGCGCCTGCACCCGCGCTGCCCGTCACGACGCGGAGTCTGGACGGAGTCGACGTCACGGTGTCCGACACCAGCCGGATCGTGGCAGCCGACCAGTACGGCACTCTCGCCACGACGGTGTATGCCCTCGGACTCGGTGACAACCTCGTCGGCCGCGACACGTCCGCCGATTTCCCGGCGGTCGCCGACGTCACCGACGTGACTCCTGGCGGCCATTCGCTCAGCGCAGAAGGAATCCTCGCGCTGAACCCCACCGTCGTGCTGACCGACACGAGCATCGGGCCACGCGCGGTCCAGGACCAGTTGCGGGCTGCGGGCATCCCGGTCGTCTACTTCGACCCGACGCGCACTCTCGACGGCGTCGGACCGCAGATCGAGGCCGTCGCGTCGGCTCTCGGCGTTCCCGACCGGGGCGCACGACTCGCCGAGCGCACAGCCTCCGAGATCGACGCCGCGACACGCGCGGCGCCGACAGACGGTGACCCGCTGAAGATCGCGTTCCTGTACATGCGCGGTCCCGCGATCAAGATGCTCGCCGGACCCGGCTCGGGAGCGGATTCGCTCGTCGCAGCGCTGGGCGCCGACGACGCGGGGACCACATCCGGCCTGACCCAGCAGTTCGTGCCGGTCACCAGCGAAGCGCTGATCGCAGCCGCACCCGACGTCATCCTGATGATGACCGACGGCCTCGAGTCCATCGGCGGCATCGAGGGCCTCGAACAGGTGCCCGGGATCGCCCAGACGCCGGCCGGGCAGTCCGAGCGCATCGTGGACATGGCCGACGGCGTGATCCTCAGCTTCGGTCCGAACACCGGAAAAGTACTCGACGCCCTCGCGAAGGCCGTCTACGAACCGGCTTCATGACGTCCCACGCAGAGACACAGGTCGGGTCGACGCCGGAACGGCACCGACACCTGCGCACCTGGGCGGTGTTCGGTGTGCTCGCGGCACTCGTCGTCGTGCTGGCTCTGGTCTCCGCCTGTACGGGCCAGGTGCAGACGACCCCGTTGGAAGTCGTCGGAAGCATCTTCCACCGCATCGGTCTCGACGTCGGCCCCATGCCGTCGCATCCGAGCGGCGACGTCACACTCTGGCAAGTTCGCTTCCCGCGCATCGCGCTCGGAGCCGTCGTGGGCGCAAGCCTGGGCTGCGCGGGCGCATTGCTGCAGGGCGTTTTCGCCAACCCGCTCGCCGAGCCGGGCGTCATCGGTGTGTCGTCGGGCGCAGCGGTCGGTGCGTCGTCCGTGTTCGTGCTCGGAAGCGCATTCGCGGGCGTCTGGTCGGTCGCCACCGCCGCGTTCCTCGGCGGGCTGATCACGACCGTGCTGGTCTATCTCCTCGCGCGCGGGGGCGGCCGGACCGAGGTGGTGACGCTCATCCTCACCGGCGTCGCGATCAACGCCTTCGCGGGCGGCTTGATCGCGTTCTTCACGTTCGTGGCGTCGCCCGCGGCTCGCGATCAGATCGTCTTCTGGCAGCTCGGATCGCTGTCCGGGGCCACCTGGCAGGCTGTCGCCGTCGTCGCTCCGCTGGCGGTGGTCGGGATCGCGGCGTCGATGGCCATCGCGCACCGGCTCGATCTCCTTGCGCTCGGCGAGAACGTCGCACGACACCTCGGCGTCGACGTCGAACGGCTGCGACAGTTCGCCATCGTCGTCGTCGCGCTGTTGGTGGCGTCCGGGGTCGCGTTCACCGGCATCATCCTGTTCGTCGGGCTCGTCGTCCCGCATCTGATGCGCATGCTTCTCGGACCGGCGCACCGCACGCTGATTCCCGCAAGCGCATTGGGCGGTGCCGTGGTGTTGATCGGCTCCGATCTGCTGGCCCGTTCGCTCGTCGCGAACGTCGACATGCCGCTCGGCATGATCACGTCGCTGATCGGCGCGCCGTTCTTCTTCTGGATGTTGCGCCGCACAAGAGCGAAACAGGGCGGATGGGCATGAGGCTGTTCTCCCGCCGACACGACGAACTCACCCCCGTCACGCCGGGCGACGTCACACTGCGCGCCCGAGGCGTCGACGCAGTTCGGTCCGGTCGTACCGTTCTGCGGTCGCTCGACCTGGACATCGTCGCAGGCGAGGTTCTCGCACTCGTCGGACCGAACGGGGCAGGCAAGTCGACGGCCCTCGGAGTGCTCGCCGGAGAGACCGACCCCCAGGCGGGCACGGTCGAACTACAGGGGCGACCGTTGTCGTCGTGGTCGGACGTTCGAGTCGCGCGTCGGCGAGCTGTTCTGCCCCAACAGCACACCGTCGGTTTCTCGTTCACCGTCGAACAGGTCGTGCGGATGGGCCGATCGCCGTGGAACGGAACGCCGTACCAAGACAGGGACGACGTATCGATCGCGACCGCGATGGACGAATGCGACGTCGCTCGGTTCGCGCACCGACCGTTCTCGAGTCTGTCCGGCGGCGAACGAGCCCGCGCGTCCCTCGCCAGAGTTCTCGCCCAGGACACCACGACCCTGCTTCTGGACGAGCCGACGGCCGCGCTCGACCTCGGTCACCAGGAAACGGTGATGTCCGTCGCACGTGGACGCGCACTCGCCGGGAGTGCAGTCGTCGTCGTTCTGCACGATCTGGGTCTCGCAGCCGCGTACGCCGACCGGATCGCGGTACTGCACGACGGCTCGCTCGAAGCCGTAGGTAGCCCGAGGACGGTGCTGCGGGCGGACCTGCTGTCCCGGGTCTACGGTCATTCCGTCGAGGTACTCGATCACCCCGTGACCGGCGCTCTGCTCGTGCTGCCGGTGCGCGACGGCTCGTCGCGCCCGGAGTCAGCCGACGTCGATCAGTGTGCTCATCCGCCCCAGAAGCGACCTCATCGGTGACGACTCGCTGGTCGACGAGTCGACCGGAGTCGCATGGTTGACGGCGTCGCGCACCGCAGCGATGACGCTGCGTTCGTCGGCGATGTCGACCTCGGTCATCGACTGCTCGGCGACGGCCGAGACGTCGGACTCGTCCGGGACGGCGGACGACATGGTCGCGCGGTAGACCGCCAGATACAACGTGCCTCGGTGAACACGGAACGCGAACGGCCGACCGTCGTCGGTCCTGCCGAATCCGTTGGCGTGGGATCCCGTGGTGATCTCTTCGACGTCGAATCGGTCGGATTGGGCGTGCTGGAGTGAAGTGCCTGCGGTGTCGAAACGATCTTCGGTTTCCAACTCGACTCCTCGTTTTCTCCCCGCGAACCACGGTACCGCCACGCGCAGATCGGTCCGAGTCGGGTCCGACGACGGGCTCGCCGGAGCGATCAGGCAGGCTTGGGAGCGGTCACCGAGAACACGAACGTTGTCAGGAGCAGACGAAACCGATGGAACACACACAGTCGCCGCGGCGGATCGCTCTGGTCATGGCGGCCGCTTCGGCTGTGCTTCTCGCGACGGCGTGCTCGAGCGACAGCAGCGACGAACCCGATGCCGTGAACCTCGAACCGGTGACGAGAGTGGACTCCCCCGACACTGCGGTACCCCCGATCGGCGTCGTCACCGACTCCCCTTCCGGTCTGCATTCCACCACATTCGACGCCGACACGCGCTCCGTCGTCGCGCTGTCCGACGACCTGATGTCGCTTGTCGTGTTCACCGCTCCCGACGGCCAGATCGCCGACCAACCACCTCGTGAGATCTCACTACCGGGAGCGGCCGCCGGGATCGCCGACGCCGGTGACGGTCGCCTGCTGCTACCGATGGACCGATCGCTCGTCGAAGTCGATCTGCGCACGTCGGACATCGACTCCATTCCGATCGACGCGAATCTGACGAGCGCGGCGCGCCTCGACGACGGCCGCTTCGCCGCGGGTGACGACGGTGGCACGATTCACGTCGTCGACCCGGACGGCGATCGGTCACAGGTCGAGACGGTCGGCGGTCTGACGTCGGTCGACGCGCTGGCATCGACCCAGTACGGCGTGACCGCTCTCGACCGCCACCAGACCTCGCTCACCGAGGTGAAAGTCGACGACGGTTCCCTCGGCCTCGCCTTGCGAGCCGGCGAAGGAGCGGCGCACCTCGACACCGACAGGTTCGGACGGATTCTGGTCACCGACACCGTCGGGCGCGAACTGCTGGTCTACTCCTCCGAGGATCTGCTGCTCCGTCAGCGTTTTCCGGTCGATGCGCAGCCGTGGGCCGTCGCCTACGATGACAAGTCCGACGTCGTCTGGATCAGTTTGCCCGGAGACAACGAAGTGGTCGGATACACGCTGGACACGGGCATTCCGGTCGAGGTCGCACGGTTCCCGACCGTCCGGCAGCCGGATTCGATCGCGGTGGATTCCGACACCGGTGACCTGTTCGTCGGGTCGGCGACCGGGAATGGACTGCAGCGAATTTCGGTTGCCGAGGGGCGATAGAACACCAGCGAAAGGCAATGCCACAGTGCCGAAATCCACAGTGCCGAAATTCACTGCGCCGAACACGACCACCGCACGCACCCGCGTTCCGTCCGACTGGGACATCACCTCCGAGGATTGGGAGTACATTCCCCTCCGCCTGCCTCCGGACGTCACACGCGTGACAGCATCGATGCGGCTCGCGATTCAGGCCGAGTTCGGAGGCTGGGAGCTGTCCCGGGTCCGGCTGTACACGGACGGCAGTCGACGGGTTCTGCTCAAACGCAAGAAGACGGCCTATCACGTTCCCGAACCGGGCATGTAAGTGTCCCTCGACCGGGACTCCAAGTAGAGAGAAGATCTGTGGGTCACACGTTGTATCGCGCTTTGCTCCGGCTGATGTTCCTTCTCCCGCCCGAGAAGATTCACCACATTGCCTTCGGCGCGATGCGCGCTGTGACCGCGTTCGCACCCCTACGGGCGCTAGTGCAGAAGATCCTCGTCGTCGACGATCCGTTGTTGCGCAGCACGGTGTTCGGCGTCGAGTTCCCCGCGCCTCTCGGTCTGGCGGCCGGATTCGACAAGAACGCCGACGGTGTCGACGCCTGGGGTCCTCTCGGGTTCGGGTTCGCCGAGATCGGAACCGTCACCGCTCAGGCTCAGCCCGGCAACCCGCAGCCCCGCCTGTTCCGCCTTCCCGACGACCGAGCCCTCGTCAATCGCATGGGCTTCAACAATCACGGCGCAGGCGCTGCGGCCGGAATCCTGCGTGGTCGTCGGGGCATGATTCCGATCGGCGCGAACATCGGCAAGACGAAGGTCACACCGGCCGCCGAAGCCGCCGCCGACTACACCGCCAGCGCAACCCTCCTCGGACCGCTGGCCGACTTTTTGGTCGTGAACGTCAGTTCGCCGAACACACCGGGTCTGCGTGACCTGCAGGCAGTGGAATCCCTGCGGCCGATCCTCTCCGCAGTACAGAGCGTCGTGTCGATTCCGGTTCTGGTGAAGATCGCTCCCGACCTGTCGGACGACGATATCGACGCCGTCGCCGATCTGGCGGTCGAGCTCGAACTGGACGGAATCGTCGCGACGAACACGACGATCTCGCGGACAGGCCTGCGCACCGATCGTGCCGTCGTCGAGGCCGCGGGCGCAGGTGGAGTGTCGGGCGCGCCGGTGGCCGAACGCTCGCTGGAGGTGCTCCGACGGCTGTACGCCCGCGTGGGGGGCCGGATCGCGCTGATCTCCGTCGGTGGCATCGAGACGCCCGATCAGGCATGGGAGCGGATCACGGCAGGCGCGTCCCTCGTGCAGGGCTACACCGGATTCATCTACGGTGGCCCGTTCTGGATGCGGCGCATCAACAAGGGCATCGCCGAACGTGTTCGCGCAGGCGGCTTTTCGACGCTGTCGGACGCGGTGGGGTCGGCGAGCCGCTGACGATCGTGTGGGGCGCGCGGACGACACACCGCACGCCCCACACCATCACGCCTCGTAGACGCCGGTCAGCAATGCACGTCCGATGGCGTGCGAGAAGAGATTGAACCCGAGGTACGCCGGCGTGGCCGTGTCGTCGACCTCCAGTCGCTCCACGTCCACGGCGTGCACGGCGAAGATGTACCGATGCGGGCCGTGTCCGGCGGGCGGCGCGGCACCGATGTAGCGGGCAAGGCCTGCGTCGTTCTTCAATGTGATTGCCGAGCTGGGGATTCCGGTGCCGCCGTCGTCGCCTGCACCCGCGACGAGCGACGTCGTGTCCGCCGGGATGTTCGCGACGGCCCAATGCCAGAACCCGGATGCGGTCGGTGCGTCGGGATCGTACGCGGTGACCACGAAGCTCTTGGTGCCCTCGGGGAAGCCGGACCACGACAGCTGCGGTGAATTGTCGTGTCCTCCCGCGCCCATGATTCCGCTGACCTGCTGCAGATCGAGCGTCGCCCCTTCCTGGAGATCTTGCGAGGTGAGCTGAAACGACGGCAGGTCGGGCAGCGCGGCGTACGGGTCGAATGTCATCGACGGTCCTTTCGTAGCGATCCTGAGTGCAGCTGGGGGTCTCAGCTGTGGAGCAGAAAGTGTTCCAGTACCTGTGTACCGAACTCGAGCGAAGCGACGGGTACCCGCTCGTCGACTCCATGGAACAACGCGGCGAAGTCGAGTTCCGGTGGGAGCCTGAGCGGAGCGAATCCGAAGCAGCGAATTCCCAACCGCGCGAACGCTTTGGCGTCGGTGCCGCCGGAGAGCATGTACGGAACGGTCCGCCCGTTCGCGTCGTGAGCCAGGACGGCGTCGTTCATCGCGTCGACGAGGTGACCGTCGAACGTGGTCTCGTACGAATCGAGCTTGGTGATCCATTCGCGTTCGACGTTCGGACCGATCAGTTCGTCGACCTCACGCTCGAACTCGGCCTGACGACCCGGGACGACGCGGCAATCGACCATCGCCTCGGCCGTCTGCGGAATCACGTTGGCCTTGTATCCCGCCTTCAGCATCGTCGGGTTGGCCGTGTCGCGCAGCGTGGCACCGACGATGCGAGCGATACTTCCCAGCTTCTGCAGGGTGCCGTCGAGATCCGGGGACGTCGGATCGAAATCCAGACCGGTCTCTTCGGAGACCGCGGCGAGAAACTCCGCGACCGAGTCGGAAATCACCAGCGGAAACGTGTGATTGCCGAGTTTGGCCACTGCCTCGGCAAGGTAGGTCACCGCGTTCTCGTCGTGGAGGAAGGATCCGTGTCCGGCACGCGCCTTCGCGGTCAGCTTCATCCAGCCGAGACCCTTCTCGGCCGTCTCGACCATGTACAGCCGCCTCTCGGTGCCGTCCGGACGCGCGACGGTCAGCGAGAAGCCACCGACCTCTCCCACTGCCTCGGTCACACCCTCGAACAGGTCGGGACGGTTGTCGACGAGCCAGTGCGAACCCCACTTGCCGCCGTTCTCCTCGTCGGCGAGGAACGCGAACATGATGTTGCGAGGCGGAACGGTTCCGCGCGACTTGAACTGTCTGGCCAGCGCGAGCGCCATGCCGACCATGTCCTTCATGTCGACGGCGCCACGTCCCCAGACGTAGCCGTCCTCGACCGCACCCGAGAACGGATGGACACTCCAGTCGGCGGGTTCGGCGGGAACGACGTCGAGATGGCCGTGGATCATCAACGTGCCGCGGTCGGGATCGGCGCCTGCGAGTGTCGCGAAGACATTGCCTCGGCCGGGAGCACCGGACTCGACGTATACCGTCTCGTATCCGACCTCCTCGAGTTTCCGCGCCACCCACTCCGCGCATTCCTTCTCGCCCTTGGTGGTCTCGAGTTCGCCCGTGTTGGACGTGTCGAATCGGATCAGGGCACTGACGAGATCGACGACCTCGTCCAGTGCTGTGGTCGGGACTGTCGCTGGTGCGGAGTTATCGGCTGAAGACACCACACTTTCCTACCACCTGTCCGGGATGCGCGGGTGACGTGACGGGTCGGATGACGTGCGGATTTGGGAGATCGGGCGTCTCTCGTATAGCTTTAACGAGCACACAGCGACCGGGTGTGCGAGCGACGGAGTGCTCGTCGAACAACAGAACAACGCAAACTGGTCCGAGTGGCGGAATGGCAGACGCGCTAGCTTGAGGTGCTAGTGTCCTATTAACGGACGTGGGGGTTCAAGTCCCCCCTCGGACACCAGAGATCGACACCGACATCTCGGTGAGATCGAACAAGATCTGAGTTGAGACAGACGACGTAGGCCCCGATTCCTTTGGAGTCGGGGCCTACGTCGTTGTTCTCGATTCGGTCGTCGTCCGGCTACAGTCCTTGTCCGGATGCAGTCGAGTGACAGGCGCCTGCCTGGGAGGAAAAACGAAGATGACCGACGCCGCCACCGGTATCGATCCCGCCGATCTCGAGACGTGCTTACGGGTGCTGAAGCTCGCAGGCGATCTGGACAAGAATCACCCTGATTCCATTGTCGTGCAGCGGGCGTCGGGGCAGATGTTCAAGGACCTCAAGCGGGCTCGTCGTATCGCTGCCCGCAACGCGAAGTCCGAAGCGGACCGGGCCGTCGTCGCCGCCACCGCAACGGGCTCCCCCGACCGCATCGACGACGAGACGGCAGGTCTGTCACTGACAGCACGTGCGACGGGGGAATTCGCGGGTACGCTCATCCGGCCTCGCCCCTGCTACATCTGCAAGCAGCGCTACACCCAGGTCGACGCGTTCTACCACCAGCTGTGCCCGGACTGCGCTGCGACGAACCGCAGCAAGCGCGACGCAGGCACCGACCTCACGGGACGGCGCGCGCTGCTGACCGGTGGACGCGCCAAGATCGGCATGTACATCGCCCTGCGGCTTCTGCGCGACGGTGCCCACACCACGATCACCACTCGCTTCCCGAACGACGCGATCCGACGGTTCAGCGCCATGGAGGACAGCGACAAGTGGCTGCATCGTCTGCGCATCGTCGGAATCGATCTCCGCGACCCCGCTCAGGTTGTGGCTCTTGCCGATTCGGTCGCAGCCGAGGGTCCGCTGGACATTCTCATCAACAACGCGGCGCAGACGGTGAAGCGCTCGGCCGGGTCGTACAGTGCGTTGATCGACGCGGAATCCGAAGCGCTGCCGTCGGGTCCGCGACCCGATGTGATCACCTTCGGAAAGACGAGCGAGGCGCATCCGGCCGCACTGACGAGCGCGTTGCCCGGCACTGCCGTGGGCGCGGTCGCAGGCACGTTGACGGCGGACGCCGTGAGTTCGCTTGCGCTCGTGGCCGGTTCGGCAACAGCCGAACGTATCGAGCAGGGCATCGCCATCGACGCCGGTGGTCTCGTGCCCGATCTCGCCGACACGAACAGCTGGGTGCACACCGTCGAGCAGGTCGATCCCGTCGAACTCCTCGAAGTGCAGCTGTGCAATTCCGTCGCGCCGTTCATCCTCGTCAGTCGTCTCCGTGCCGCCATGGAATCCTCGCCCGCGCGTCGCAAGTACGTTGTCAACGTCTCGGCGATGGAAGGCCAGTTCGGCCGCGCATACAAGGGTCCCGGTCACCCGCACACCAACATGGCGAAGGCGGCGCTGAACATGCTGACGCGCACAAGCGCCAAGGAGATGCGCGAGAAGGGCATTCTCATGACGGCCGTCGACACCGGGTGGATCACCGACGAGCGCCCGCATCCGACCAAAATGCGGCTCGCCGACGAGGGATTCCACGCACCGCTCGACCTGGTCGACGGCGCAGCACGGGTCTACGACCCGATCGTCCAGGGCGAACTCGGCGTGGACCTCTACGGCCAGTTCCTGAAGGATTTCGCGCCCTCTCCCTGGTGATCGTTTCGCTTACGTTTGTGCTGCGACGGTCACGGTTATACGAGACACTCGGCAACATACGGGGCGAAAACAGGGTGGTCACAACATGGGCGACGACGTCGACCGGCGCAAGTTCACCCGTCAGGACCGGCATCGGTTCCGGCAGAAGGTCCAGGACTGTCTGGACGCACTCGCGACGATGCTCGCGCACGACACGTTCGACGTCGGCGAGCCGAGAATCGGCATGGAGGTCGAGCTGAATCTCGTCGACGACGAGATGGCTCCCGCGATGGCCAATGCGACGGTCCTCGACGCCATTGCCGATCCGGATTATCAGACCGAACTCGGTCAGTTCAACATCGAGATCAACGTCGAGCCGCGGCCGATGCGCGGCGACAGCATCGGGGCGTTGGAGTCGGACCTTCGTCGGTCGCTCAACGCCGCCGACGAGCGAGCGCGCGAGTCGGGCAGCCGTCTCGTCATGATCGGAATGCTTCCGACGTTGACCGAGAAGCACTTCGAGCATCGGTGGCTCTCGTCGAATCCTCGATACGATCTGCTCAATCAGCAGATCTTCGCCGCGCGAGGTGAGGACATCGAGTTGCAGATTCCCGGCGTTCGCCTGCCGGGATCGACCGCCGCCGAAGATCTGAACACGATCACCGACACCATTCTTCCCGAGGCTGCATGCACGTCGATGCAACTGCACCTGCAGGTCTCTCCCGACGACTTCGCCTCGTACTGGAACGGTGCACAGGCGCTCGCGGGCATTCAGGTTGCGCTGGCGGCGAATTCACCGTTCCTCGCGGGCCGCGCGCTGTGGCACGAAACTCGAATTCCGTTGTTCGAGCAGGCGACCGACACCCGCCCGCTGGAGCTGAAGAACCAGGGCGTCCGCCCCCGCGTGTGGTTCGGAGAACGCTGGATCACGTCCATCTTCGATCTGTTCGAGGAGAATTCGCGCTACTTCCCCGCCCTGCTCCCGGTCTGCAGCGACGAGGACCCGAAAGAGGTTCTCGCGCAGGGTGGTACACCTGAGCTGTCGGAGCTGCGGATGCACAACGGGACGGTGTACCGCTGGAACCGCCCGATCTACGATCGCTCCGACGGCGGCCACCACATCAGGCTGGAGAACCGAGTACTGCCCGCCGCGCCGACGGTCGTCGACAGCCTCGCCGATGCCGCGTTCTATTACGGAACGCTACGGACTCTCGCAGAAGCCGATCGTCCGCTGTGGTCGCAGATGTCGTACGACGCGGCCGCCGAGAATCTACATTCCGCGGCCCGCAGCGGATTCGATGCGCGTCTGTACTGGCCCGAGGTCGGGTGGGTCAGTCCGCAGGAACTGGTGTTGCGACGCCTGCTGCCGATGGCCGATGCCGGTCTCGCGGCGTACGGCGTCGACGCGGAGGTGCGGGACCGCTATCTCGGTGTGATCGAGGGCCGGTGCCTGGCGAAGGTCTCCGGTTCGGTGTGGCAACGGAACTCCGTCGTCGACCGCGAACGCGCCGGGCAGTCTCGTGACGACGCGCTCTCGGGCATGTTGGCCGACTACGTCACGCAGATGAACGAGGGCGGACCCGTACACACCTGGTCGTTCTAGCGCCTACGATCGACACATGCTCTACCGAGCTGTCGCCGACGTCACGGTGGTGGTGCATCTGGCATTCATCGCCTACGTCGTCGCGGGCGGGTTCGTGGCGTGGCGTCTGCCGAGAACGATCTGGCTCCACGTCTGCGCCGTCGCATGGGGTTTCACGTCGATCGTCGTCGGCGTCGACTGCCCGCTGACGGCGGTGGAGAACTGGGCGCGGGTCCATGCAGGCATCGCGGAACTGCCGTCGACGGGCTTCATCAGCCACTACCTGACCGGCGTCGTGTACCCCGAGAGCGCGCTGGGCGCCGTGAGGCTGGCCGCTGCGTTCGCGGTGCTCGTCTCCTGGATCGGATACGCGCATCTGCGGGTCCATTCCCACCGGGGTGCGGGAGTGGAGCCTGCGGAATGACCCGGGGTGCGGGAGTGGAGCCTGCGGAGTGACCGAGGGGGTCTTCGACTCCCGTGGAGATCCGCGTTACTGTCCAGTACATGACTTCGTCACGCGAGCACGACATCGTCGTCTACGGTGCAACCGGTTTCGTCGGCAAGCTCACCGCCGCCTACCTTGCGTCCCATGCCCCCGCGAACACGTCGATCGCCCTGGCCGGACGGTCGCTGTCGAAGCTGGAGGAAGTCCGTCGTTCGCTTCCCGCTTCGGCGGCCGAGTGGCCGTTGATCCAGGCCGATGCCGCCGACACCGACGCACTTCGCACGATGGCCGAGAGCACGCGTGTCGTCATCACGACGGTCGGCCCGTATGCGAAGTACGGCCTGCCGCTGACCACCGCGTGCGCCGAGGCAGGGACGGACTACGTCGACCTCACCGGTGAGGTGCTGTTCACGCGAGAAAGCATCGACACCAACGAGGAGATCGCCCGACGCACGGGCGCACGGATCGTGCACGCCTGCGGATTCGATTCCATCCCTTCCGATCTCGGTGTCCATGTCCTGCACGCGGCCGTCGCAGCCGACGGTGCGGGCGAGCTGACCGACACCACCCTCGTGGTCACCTCGATGCGCGGCGGCGTCAGCGGCGGAACCATCGACTCGTTGCGCACACAGATCGAGGTCGTCAAGAAGGACAAGAAACTGCGACGTCTGGCCGCGAGTCCGTACACGTTGAGCCCGGACCGGTCTCGTGAACCCGACCTGGGCCGGCAGTCCGACGTGCAACTGGTCGACGGCAAGGACATCGCTCCCGGCGTGAAGGGATGGAAGGCGCCGTTCGTCATGGCGTCGGCCAACACCCGTGTCGTGCGACGCAGCAACGCACTACGAGACTGGGCCTACGGCAGGAAGTTTCGCTATCGCGAGGTCATGAGCGTCGGCTCGTCCGTTGCTTCCCCGCTCGTCGCCGGCGCCGTGTCCGCCGGGTTGGGCGCGATGGTGTTCGCGATGACGGTCGCGCCGAAGAAGCTTCTCGATCGTGTTCTGGTTGCGCCCGGCAGCGGCCCGAGCACGAAAGCTCAGGAGAACGGACACTTCACGGTCGACATCTACACGACCACGACAACCGGTGCCCGCTACCGTTCGCGCGTGAAGGCGAAGGGCGATCCTGGATACAAGGCGACCTCGGTCATGCTCTCCGAATCCGCTCTTGCCTTGGCGTTCGACCGGGATCGTCTGCCCGACGCGGCAGGGGTGCTGACGCCCGCGACTGCGATCGGCGACGCCCTGGTGACCCGCCTGCGTGACGCCGGGTTCGAGATTCGAGCCGAGAAGGCGTGACCGTCGACGACCTCATACGGTCGTACGACGCTGGCCTCGGGACCGATTCCGGCGCAAGCTGTTTCACCGTCGGCGACTTCGGTTCGATGCTGTCCGCGACGCTCCCCGTAGCAGAACTGGCGAGTGGAGCAGTCGCGTCGTTCGCTGCGGCGGTCGACCGCTACCGGGTGGCCCACGGACTTCCGACGAGTGCGTGGCACCTCGACCCGGGACGGATCACCGCATCGTTCTCCGGCGATCGGATGTTGCGGATCGACGACGCTCCAGTTCAGGGATTCGCAGAGTTGTCCGGGTTCTTCCGCAGCGCCGACGGCTGGGTCCGCACGCACGCGAACTATCCGCATCACCGGCATGCTCTGCTCGCCGCTCTCGGCCTGCCGGACGATGCCGACCGCGGGGCGGCGGCGTCGCGCATCGGCAAGCTGACGGGACAGGACATCGAGGATCGGTGTGCCGCCGCCTCGGCCGTCGCCGTCCGGGTGCGCACGGAGGCCGAGTGGACCCGCGACGCTGCGTCGGTCGCCGATTCCGGCCCACTGATACGAACCGCGGCCGGGTCTCGATCATCAGGGCGACGGCGTTCGGGCGTTCGGTCCGACGCGACGGCCGACGCGCCGCTGCGCGGCATCCGTGTGCTCGACATGACGCGTGTGATCGCGGGGCCCGTCTCGACGCGGGCCCTCGCGCTGCTGGGTGCGGACGTTCTCCGCGTCGACCCTCCGCAGATGCCGGAGATCGAGTGGCAGCATCTCGAGAACGGACAGGGTAAGCGGTCCGCACTTCTCGACATCCGTGCGTCCGACGACGCCGAGGTACTTCGCGATCTCGTCGCGACTGCCGACGTCGTCGTCACCGGATACCGGCCAGGTGCGCTGGAGGCGTTCGGGCTCGACGTCCTGCCTGCGGGCGTCGTACACGGTCGCGTGTCGGCGTGGGGACACGGGCCATGGGCGGATCGACGCGGGTTCGACAGCATCGTCCAGGCGGCCACCGGGATTTCGCTCGTCGAAGGCACGTCCGAGAAACCCGGAGCCCTGCCGGCGCAAGCGCTCGACCACGCGAGTGGTTACCTGCTCGCCGCCGCGGTCGTCGACGCGCTGACAGCGCAACGCTCGGGCAACGACGCGCTCGATGTGTCGGTCTCGTTGGCACGGACCGGTGCGTGGCTACGGGGCCGACGGGGACGCGTCACGCATCCGGTGGCGTCGACACTGCCCGGCGACGAAACGACAGTCCAGCACGGTTCGATCCGGGCCGCACGCCCCGCGTTGATCGAGTACTGCGACTATCCGTCGCCGGCTCGTCGATTCGGATCCGACGAACCGGCTTTCCGGTGACCTGAGAACCCGACTCAGGACGCGGGAGCAGGCAGCTTGGACGCCTCCTGGTAAAGCGTCTTCGCTTCCTTCGGCGAATCGACCTGCGGCGGGGATCCCTCGAGCGGCTGTGTCGCGGATTCGCGAAGGAATCCGACGGCGACGAGGCCGATGACGCCACTGAGAATCAGGTAGAACGCGGGGACCATGGCACTGCCCGTCGCCGAGACCAGCGCCGACGTGACGAGCGGGGTCGTGCCGCCGAACAGCGAAACCGACAGGTTGAAGCCGATCGACAGGGCTGCGTAGCGGACCCGGGTGGGGAACAGCGCGGGCAGCGTCGATGCGCTCGGCGCCGCGAAGCACGCCAGGATGACACCGAGAACCAGACATCCGATCAACGGTCCGACGAAGCCTGTCTGTTGGATCAACAGGAAGCACGGTATCGCGAGGACGATCTGCGCGACGGCTCCGAAGACGAAGACGGGCTTGCGCCCGATCCAGTCGGTGAGGCGTCCGACGCCCACGATGATCGAGACCACGATGACCATCGCGGACAGCACCAGCAGGTCGGCGCTGAGCTGCGAACGACCGAGCACCTCGGTGAAGTAAGTCGGAAGGTAGCTCGTGACCATGTAGTTGGACACGTTGTACAGCAACACGATTCCCATGCAGATGAGCAGCGCGCGCCAGTGCTGCGTGAAGATCTTGCCGATCTCCTTCGCTCCGCTTTCCTGCTCCTTGACCTTGGAGTCGTGATCGTCGAGCTGCTTCCGGAATGCGGGAGTGTCCTCGAGCTTGAGGCGCAGGTAAAGGCCGATGATTCCCATCGGGCCTGCGATGAAGAACGGTATGCGCCAACCCCATTCGACCATCGTGGCGTCGCCGAGCGCCGCGTTGAGGATCGTCACGAGACCCGAGCCCATCGCGTAACCGACGAAAGTGCCGAAGTCGAGCCAACTTCCGAAGAAGCCACGTCGTTTGTCGGGCGAATACTCGGCGATGAACGTCGTGGCACCGCCGTATTCGCCGCCCGTCGAGAAACCCTGAACGAGACGCGCGACCAGAAGCAGAATCGGAGCCCAGATCCCGATGGTGGCGTAGCTCGGGATCAAACCGACTGCGAGGGTTCCGATGGACATCAGGATCATCGTCGCGGCGAGAACCTTCTGCCTGCCGATGCGGTCACCGAGCGGACCGAAGAACAGACCACCCAGCGGTCGGACGAGGAAGGCCGCAGCGAACGTCGCGAACGTACTGAGAAGCTGAACGCCGGGCGAGGCGTCGGGATAGAAGACCTTGCCGAGTGTCGCGGCCAGATAGCCGTACACGCCGAAGTCGAACCACTCCATCGTGTTGCCGAGCGCGGCGGCCGAGACTGCGCGCTTGAGCATCGGCTGGTCGACGACCGTGATGCCGTCTTCGGTCAGCTTTGGTTTACGGTGCATCAGGCGGGCGAACACGCCCCGCCGCAGATGCCGGACATGTTCGTGTCCCCACCGGGTGTCCTCCGGTGGCGTCTGGGATGACTCGGAATCCTTCGCAACCGTCATTTTCTTAACGTTAGCCAGCATAATTATCAGGTTTCAAACCGTTCAGCGGTCGATGAGTCGGATTCCTCTGCATCCCCGCAGGTCATCTAACCTAGACCTCAATTTTGTTCGCGCACTGCACAATTGGGCCATTTCGGTCAATTCGGACGCGGCCTGGTCGTCGGTGCACACCCCGAAACACCGCGAACACCTCGAACCGGGCACGATGATTCGGTGCGCACTTCCATGCTCCCCGAATCCCACAGCCCGACAGCGGGTGATCGCGTGACCGTCCCCCTGATCGTCGACGTCGACACCGGAATCGACGACTCTCTCGCTCTGCTCTACCTGTTGTCGAGTCCCGAGGCCGAGATTCTTTCGATCGCGTCCACCGCGGGCAACGTCCCGGTGAACCAGGTCGCGGCGAACAACTTGGCCTGGCTCGACCTCTGCGGCGCCACCGACATCGAAGTCACACTCGGCGCGCAGAAGCCACTCGTCGCGCCGCTCATGACGACCGAGGAGACACACGGCCCGCAGGGAATCGGACACGCCGAACTACCACTCTCGACGCGTCCGCTGTCGGATCGCGACGCCGCGACCGCCTGGGTCGAGATCGTCCGTGAACGTCCCGGCGAGGTCACCGGTCTCGTGACAGGCCCTCTGACCAACCTCGCGACGGCCATTCGCGTCGAGCCGGAACTGCCGCGGCTGTTGAAACGATTGGTCGTCATGGGCGGGACGTTCCACCATCCCGGCAACACGACCCCGACAAGCGAATGGAACATCGCGGTGGACCCCGAGGCAGCGGCCGAGGTCTTCGCGGCGTTCGCCGGTCTGCCCGAAAACCGACTACCGATCCTGTGCCCGCTGGACGTCACCGAGACGGTGGAGATGTTCCCCGAGCACATCGCGCGGCTCGCGGAACGCGCCGGAAGCACACCGCGAGAGGTTCTGTCGGAGAACGACGCGTCGACGACACGGTCCTCGGCGTCGAACCCCGTCGTCAGACACTTCTCCGACGCCGTTCGGTTCTACTTCGAATTCCACCGCGACCACGATCAGGGGTTTCTCGCGCACATGCACGATCCCTTCGCGGCTGCCGTGGCGTTGGAGCCGAGCATCGCCGTGCAGCGCACCGCGACCGTCGACGTCGAACTCGACGGAAAGCTCACGCGCGGAACGACGGTCGCGGACTACCGGGGAATGTGGGGACGCGAGCACAACGCATCCATCGCGTATGCAACCGACCCCAGCGCCTTCTTCGACGATCTGATCGAACGAGTGGGCGGGCTGGCTGCGCGCCTGTACCCCTAACTCTCCCCCGAATCGAATGCATCGAGGAGTTTCTGGGCGGCCAACGCCGCCGTGAGAGATCCGTCGCGGACGCTTTGTTCGACGTCCGCGCGGATTTTCTTGACGGCCGGGTTCTGCGCCAGCCGCCGGAGCAGCTGATCGTCGACCATCGTCCACGTCCAGTCCACCTGTTGCGTACGTCGTTTCTCGGCGAATTCGCCTGCGTCGGTGAGGACTTCACGATGCCGCAGTACGGTGTCCCAGAAGTCGTCGAGCCCGACTCCTTCGAGCGCGCTCATCGTCAGCACAGGCGGCTTCCAGATCGCGTCGTGCGGGTAGATCATCCGCAGCGCACCCTGCAGTTCGCGCGCGGCACTCTTCGCCTCGATCGCATGCTTGCCGTCGGCCTTGTTGACGGCCACCAGATCGGCGAGCTCGAGCACGCCCTTCTTGATGCCCTGCAGTTGGTCACCGGTGCGTGCCAACGTCAGGAACGCGAAGCAGTCGACCATGTTCGCGACGGTGACCTCGGACTGCCCGACGCCGACGGTCTCCACGAGAATGACGTCGAACCCGGCAGCCTCGAGCAGCACGATGGTCTCGCGCGTCGCACGGGCGACGCCACCGAGAGTGCCCGACGTCGGAGACGGCCGGATGTAGGCGTTGTCCTCGACTGTCAGCCGAGCCATGCGCGTCTTGTCACCGAGAATCGAGCCGCCGGTACGCGTCGACGACGGATCCACCGCCAACACCGCAACCCGGTGTCCCTTCCCGATCAGATACATCCCGAGCGCATCGATGAACGTCGACTTTCCGACGCCGGGAACACCGGTGATGCCCACCCGATGCGACCCACCCGCCTTGGGCAGCAGCTGCAGAAGCAGCTGCTGCGCCAACTCGCGGTGATCGGTGCGCGTCGATTCGACCAACGTGATCGCCCGGGCAAGACCCGACCGTTCGCCCCTCAGAACCGACTCGGCAACCGCGTCGATGTCGATCTGCCTGCCAGGCTTGTTCGCAGACGTCATTCTCAGGCGGACGCCTCACCGGATTCGGCGGCAGGGCCGTGTCCGAGTTGCTCCGAGAGCTTCTGCACCAGCCCGATCGCCGCGTCGGCGATGACCGTTCCGGGTGGGAAGATCGCCGACGCGCCCGCGGCGTAGAGCTCGTCGAAATCCCCGGGCGGGATGACGCCACCGACGACGATCATGATGTCGGGACGATCCACCGCCGCGAGTGCGTCCCGCAGTGCGGGAACCAGCGTCAGATGGCCTGCGGCCAACGAGGACACTCCGACGACGTGAACGTCGTTGTCGGCCGCCTGACGTGCGACCTCCTCGGGTGTCTGGAACAACGGGCCGACATCGACGTCGAAGCCGATGTCCGCGAAGGCCGTCGCGATGACCTTCTGACCTCGGTCGTGCCCGTCCTGGCCCATCTTGCAGACCAGCACGCGGGGACGACGGCCCTCGTCCTCGGCGAACTTCCTGGCCAGTTCGGTCGCCGTGGCGATGTTCTGGGATTTGCCTGCTTCGTCGCGGTACACACCACTGATTGTCCGGATTTCCGCCTGATGACGCCCGTAGACCTTCTCGAGCGCGTCGGAGATCTCGCCGACGGTGGCCATCTTGCGTGCCGCGTCGATCGCGAGGTGCAGCAGGTTGTTCTCCAACCCCGATTCGTTCGACGCGGCAGCTCGGGTCAGGTTCGCCAGCGCTTCCTCGACGGCGGCGGTGTCACGCTCGCCGCGCAGACGCTCGAGCTTCTCGATCTGCTCGCGTCGTACCTTCGAGTTCTCGACCTTGAGCACTTCGATGGTGTCCGGCTCGTCCGGGACGTACTTGTTCACGCCGACCAGGGGCTGACGACCGGAGTCGATGCGAGCCTGGGTGCGGGCCGCGGCTTCCTCGATGCGCAGCTTCGGAATGCCCTCGTTGATGGCTTGCGCCATACCGCCTGCAGCCTCGACCTCGGCGATGTGTGCACGCGCCCGGTTCGCGAGCTGGTGGGTCAGCCACTCGACGTAGTGCGAGCCGCCCCACGGGTCGATCGGCCGAACGGTGTTCGACTCCTGCTGGATCAACAACTGCGTGTTGCGCGCGATACGTGCGGAGAAGTCCGTCGGCAACGCCAGAGCCTCGTCGAGGGCGTTGGTGTGCAGCGACTGAGTGTGTCCCTGCGTCGCGGCCATCGCCTCGACACACGTACGAGCGACGTTGTTGAACACGTCCTGCGCCGTCAGCGACCATCCGGACGTCTGCGAATGTGTCCGCAGCGACCGTGATTTCGCGCTCTTCGGCTCGAACTTCTGTACCAGCTCCGACCACAACAGACGCCCGGCCCGCAGCTTGGCGACCTCCATGAAGAAGTTCATGCCGATCGCCCAGAAGAACGACAGACGCGGCGCGAACGTGTCGATGTCCATGCCCGCATCCAGTCCCGCGCGGATGTACTCCACACCGTCGGCGAGCGTGTATGCGAGCTCCAGATCGGCAGTCGCACCGGCCTCTTGGATGTGATAGCCGGAGATCGAGATCGAGTTGTACTTCGGCATCTTCTCGCTGGTGTAGGCGAAGATGTCGGAGATGATCCGCATCGACGGCTTCGGCGGGTAGATGTAGGTGTTGCGGACCATGAACTCCTTGAGGATGTCGTTCTGGATGGTCCCGGCCAGCTTCTCCGGCGGCACACCCTGCTCCTCGGCGGCCGCCACGTACAGCGCGAGAATCGGCAGCACAGCGCCGTTCATGGTCATCGACACCGAGACGCTGCCCAGGTCGATGCCGTCGAACAACTGACGCATGTCGTAGATGGAATCGATTGCGACACCGGCCATTCCGACGTCACCCTGCACGCGCGGGTGATCGGAGTCGTAGCCGCGGTGCGTCGCGAGATCGAACGCGACCGACAGACCCTTCTGTCCGGCGGCGAGGTTGCGGCGGTAGAACGCATTCGACTCCGCCGCCGTCGAGAAGCCTGCGTACTGACGAATCGTCCACGGCTGATTGACGTACATCGTCGGGTACGGGCCGCGAACGAACGGCGGTGCACCCGGGTAGCTGTCGACCGGATACCCCTGCGCTTTGGCTTCGTCGCGATCGGCCTTCGTGTAGACGGGCTTGACGTCGATTCCCTCGGGAGTCGACCAGACCACCTGCTCGGCCGTGTAGTTGTTCACTTGCGCGCCTGCGGCGATGTGCGCCGATGCCTCGTCCGGCGTCGGCGCGGCCGGTGCCGGCTCGGACGGATCCTTCAGCGGCACATCGGCGAAACTGCCGATCGTGTGCGAGATGCGCTCATCCTGACTGGTCATGGCTCTACGCTCCCAGCGTGTCGAGGAGGTCGGACAGGACAGCGACGGCGTCGACCTTCATGGTCAGGAAGCCGTCGGGACGCTCGTCCCCGGTGACATCGGCGAAGATCTTGTCCGGGCCGGCGAGCAGGACCCGCTCGATGCCCGCCTTCCGCAGCGCCCGCACCGCGCCGCGTGCTTCGTCCGCGTAACGCTTGTCGGTACCGCACAACACCGCGGTCGTCGCTCCCGACGCAGCGACAGCGGCCGCGACGGCGTCGGCCGTCAGCGGACCCGGGTTCTCGGTATGAATGCCGCCCGAAGCAAGAAGATTCGCCGCGAACGTCGTACGCACGTTGTGCTCGGCGATCGGCCCCAACGGAGCGAGCAGTATCTCGGGCCGCGAACCGTGCGCCTTCAGGTATGCATCGGATCGGTCCCGCAGCGCCTCGAATGCCGCGCCGTACCGAGCGACACCCGTGTCGGTCGACTGCGGCGGCAACGGCTCCTCGGCGAGGTTCGGGAACTCGTTGACGCCCGTGACCGGGGTACGTCGGTGCGCGATGTCGGAATCGCGCAGCGCTCGGACCCGGTCGATCTCGCCCGAGACGAAGCCCGAATCCAGCGCACTCACGTAGCCACCGTTCGATTCGATCGCCTGGGTGAATTCCCACGCCTTGGCTGCGACGTCGTCGGTCAGCTGCTCGATGTACCACGAGCCGGCACCTGGATCCAGGACACGGCCCAGGTGCGATTCCTCGAGCAGCAACAGCTGGGTGTTGCGGGCGATCCTGGCCGCGAACGTTTTCGACACACCCGCGGCGCCACCGTCGATCGCGGCGTCGAAGGGCAGGACCGTCACCGCATCGGCACCGCCGACACCCGCGCCGAACGCGGCCAACGTCGTACGCAGCATGTTCACCCACGGATCACGTTGTGCCATCATCGCTTCCGACGTCACCGCGTGCTGCGGCGCGCCACCGTCGGCCGGTGCGCCGCACACCTGCGCGACGCGCGCCCAGACCGACCGCGCCGCACGGAACTTCGCGATCGTCTGGAACTGATCGTCGGTCGCTGCAAAGCGAAACTCGATCTGCCGCAACGCATCTCCGACCGACATGCCCCCATCGGTCAGCGCGCGAAGGTAGTCGAGACCCGCCGCGACCGCAGCCCCGACCTCTTGGGCGTCACTCGCTCCGGCGTTGTGAAAGACAGTGCCGTCGATCGTGATCGCGCGCACGGTCTCCGCCCGCTGCGCCGCACGAGAAGCCAGTCGTACCGTCTCGTCCAGATCCACGGACTCGGTCCCGGCGAAGCGGGACGTCAACGACGCCGCGCCCAGGCGTACGTCGATGGCGCCTCGATCCTGGACGGTGACTCCGTCGAGGATCCCGAAGACGACGTCGGCGGCGTCGCTCGTTGCCGCCTTCGCGTCCAGGACGACCGGGGCCAGATCCCACAGCACGCCGTTCAGGGCCACCGGCAACGCCTCGACGGCCAGATCGGCTCCCCCGAGCCGCAGCCACAGCGCACTGACGCCGTTGTTCAAACCGTCGAGGATCGACTCGTTCACCGCCCCTGCATCGGTCTGTCCGATGCCGTACCGCGCGCTGACCTTCCAGCCTGCGTTGACGTCACGACCGGAGTCACGACCGCGAACGAACGGGAACACACCCGGCAACGGACGGTCCACGAGTTCGTCCTGCGACCCGTACAACGGCGACACCGTCACACCGTCGTAGGTGTGGGTCTCCAACAGACGCTCGGGCTCGGGAGGCAGGTCGGCGACGTCGACGCGCCGCGACTTGGCCAGCACCGTCGCGACGGCCTTCTGCCACGCCTCGTACGCGCTGCGCGCAGCGTCCTCCTGTGTAGCACTGGGCACGATCTGCTCCTCGATTGATCGGCGAGAGCCGATCGACAGTAGGCATTTTGTGTGATGTTAACCGCGATCGATCCGACATTATCGTGAGGAACACCTCACGTTCGCGTCGGTAGCCCTTTCCAGCGATCGACAGCATCGTTCGCGCCGGTAGTCTCGGTGAACGTGGCGAAGCGACTGCGTGATCCGAGGTTCATCGGACTCGTCGTTCTCGTCGTCGTTCTGACCGCCGCGGCCCTGATCGTGCCGCACCCGTCCATCGCGCAGGTCCGCGCATGGGCGCAGTCGATCGGCCCCCTGTTCCCTGTCGTGTTCTTCGCGGTCCACACCATCGTCACCATCGCACCGGTTCCGCGAACTCTGTTCACGCTGTCCGCCGGTGTGCTGTTCGGCCCGGCGATCGGACTGACCGTCACCGTCGGCGCCACCACCGTCAGCGCGGTCCTGGCACTGCTGTTGGTGCGCGCGGTCGGCCGCGAATGGTTCGCGACGCGTTTGACCCACCCGGCGGTGAAGGCGATCGACGACAGCCTGATTCGTCGCGGCTGGTTGGCCGTGGGCTCCCTCAGGTTGATCGCCCCTGTCCCGTTCTCCGTCGTCAACTACTGCTGTGGGGTGTCGTCGATTCGAGTGCTTCCGTTCGCGCTCGCGACGGCGGTCGGCGTCGTACCCGGCACGATCGGCATCGTCGTACTCGGGGACGCGTTGGGCGGCCACACCGATCCACTGCTGTTGGCGCTGTCGGGCGTGTGCATCGCGGTGGGCGTGGTGGGCCTCGTCGTCGACTGGAGGTTGTCGGTGAAGTCGGACAGGCGTTCGGCCGTTACGTCACCGTCAAGCTTGGATGCTTGATTCTCATCAGTCAAGCTAAATGCATTGACTTGGCGAAATCCAGTCTCTAGCCTTGTCGCAATGTACGTATTGACGGTCGACCAACGCGGTAGCCGCCGGGACGTCGACCGCGTCGGCCGGCTGCTCGACAGCATGCAGGACTCCCGGCTGGTCCGGCCGTTCGAACGAACAGCGGGCGACGAGGTACAAGCGGTCGCAGCCGACGCCCGCACGGTGGTCGACATCGCGCTGTCGTTGGTCAGGCAGGGGTGGTGGAGCGTGGGCATCGGCGTCGGTTCCGTCGAACAGCCGCTGCCGGAGAGTACGCGCGCAGGTCGGGGCCCGGCGTTCGAGGCGGCGCGCGACGCCGTGACCCGGGCCAAGAACGCGCCCGCGTCGATCGCGATCACCGCAGCCGACGCCGCGTCGGAAGGCCGCAGCCGAGACGCCGAAACGGCCCTCACGCTGGTGGCCCTGCTCGTCACCGACCGCACCGACCAGGGTCACGCCGCGGTCGATCTGATGGCCGACGGTCATACCCAGAAAAGCGCCGCCGAAGTACTGGGGATCAGCAAGCAGGCCATGTCGCAACGACTGTCGGTGGCTCGGTGGAACATCGAGGCGGGCGGACGGGTCATGGCCGAACGTCTGCTCGCCGAACTGGACACGGCACAGGGTCACACAACACAGGGGGATGCATGACGGTCGTGACGTTGGTTCTGCTCGGAGCCGCGGCTGCTGCAGCCGTCGTACCGCCGCGTCGGCCCGTCCCGCACTGGTTTTCGGCGGCCGCAGCGACGATCCTGCTCGCAGCAGCGGCCGTCACCGGCGCGAACACACACCCGGCGACAGGATTCGCACTGGCCGCCACGTACGTGCTCACCGTCGTGGCAGCGCTGACCGGTGGCTCCCCCGTCGTCACGGCGGTCTTCCGACTGGCACGTCGGACGAACGGTCCGGCTCCCGACGCCGCGGATCAGCCTCTGCACGGTGGCCGCACGATCGGAATCCTGGAACGCAGCGCGGTCGCGGCGTCGATCCTGGCCGGATGGCCCGAGGGCATCGCCATCGTGCTGGCGGTCAAGGGTCTTGCACGCTATCCCGAGCTACGCGGGGCTCAGGCGTCGGCAGCCTCGGAGCAGTTCATCATCGGCACGTTCACGAGCGTCATGTGGGCCGTAGCGGTGTGCGGCGTCGGTCAGGCGCTGGTGACGTGACACCAGCGGCCCGACGTCGGCGTCACTGCTGCTGTTCGGGATCCATCGACGGCGTGAGCGGTCCGGTCTCCGGCTGACGCGCGGACAGTTCGCCCAGATCGAGACCCTTCGTCAGACTCGGATCGGGCGCGAGAGACGTGTCGACCGGTGTCCGGGCGACGGCCTCGGCTGCCTTGACGGCTTCCGCCACGGCCGGGTCGGTCTTGGCCTCGAACCAGTCGGCGACCTCCGCCGAATCGTCCTCCGGCTTGGGCGCCACACCGCCGTCGGCGCTGGGCTCGAAACGGAAGACTCCGTCCTCGCCCTGCGCGCCGAGGTTCTTCGCGAACCCCTTCAACGCATCCCCGAAATCGCTGGGGATCATCCAGACCTTGTTCGCATCGCCCTGCGCCATCTGGGGAAGCGTCTGCATGTACTGGTACGCGAGCAGCTCGGGAGTCGGCTTGCCTGCCTTGATCGCGGCGAAAACCTTCTCGATGGCCTTCGCCTGGCCCTGCGCCTGAAGGTATTTCGCGGCACGGTCACCCTGAGCGCGAAGGATGCGCGACTGGCGTTCGCCCTCGGCCGTCAGAATGGCGGCCTGCTTGGCACCCTCGGCTGCGAGGATGCGGCTCTGCTTGTCGCCCTCGGCGGTCTTGATGGCCGACTCTCGGTGGCCTTCGGCCGTCAGAATGGTCGCCCGCTTCTCGCGGTCGGCCTTCATCTGCTTCTCCATCGACTCCTGGATCGACGGCGGTGGATCGATGCTCTTCAGTTCGACGCGGGCGACCCGCAGGCCCCACCGACCCGTCGCTTCGTCGAGCACGCCGCGCAGCTGGCCGTTGATCGAATCGCGCGACGTCAGCGTCTCTTCCAGCGTCATACCACCGACGACGTTGCGCAACGTGGTCGTCGTGAGCTGCTCGACACCCACGATGTAGTTGTTGATCTCGTAGACCGCAGCCTGGGGATTGGTGACCTGGAAGTACACGACGGTGTCGATCGACACCGTCAGGTTGTCCTTCGTGATGACCGGCTGCGGAGGGAACGACACGACGCGCTCACGCAGATCGACCTTGGCCCTGATGCGATCGACGAACGGCACGAGGAACGTCAACTGACCGGACACCGTCTTCGAATAGCGCCCGAGCCGCTCGATGACCGCGGCGTCCGCTTGCGGAACGAGCGCAACGGATTTCGCGACCAGAACGACGACGAGCAGAACGATCACGCCGAGAACTATCA
Organism: Rhodococcus sp. Eu-32; assembly: GCF_003336925.1. Lineage (NCBI taxonomy): Bacteria > Bacillati > Actinomycetota > Actinomycetes > Mycobacteriales > Nocardiaceae > Rhodococcus > Rhodococcus sp. Eu-32. Next base: position 113,315 of record NZ_QGNK01000003.1, read on the forward strand.
GTGCTGCCATGTAGCTACGGTCCCCTCCACACGACGGCGGTAGAGCCGTCTATTTCCATCACGGTCACGGTGGTGCCCGGCGCATACACCTCGGTCTCGTCGAGCGGACGAGCCGTCCACACTTCGCCGGCGAGCTTGATCTGTCCTTCGTGCGCCGAAACCTGTTCCAGCACAAGGGCACTCTTGCCGGTCAACGCGGCAGCGTTGGTCGGGAGAAGCGGCGGCTTCGCGAACTTGCGGAGCAGAATCGGCCTGACGCCGAGAACGAGGGCCAGCGACACGACGCCGAACACGAGCGCGTCGGCCCACACCGGAAAGTCCGTCACGGCCGAGACCCCGGCGGTGGCCAGTGCGCCACCGGCGAGCATGAGCAGGAAGAAATCGCCCGTCAGTGCTTCGGCAGCCGCGAGTACCACTCCTGCGATGAGCCAGATGATCGCCGCCACACCGACCATACAACCACAAACCGGACATCCGGCGGCAGCGTCGCTGCGTACGGCGGTGTTCGGAAACGAACGCCGATCACACCTCGGTGACGAAATCGACGAGACGCTCCACCGCGCCGATCAGCGGCGCCTCGAGATCGCGGAACGTCGACACCGACCCGTACACGTGTCGCCAACCGTCCTTGGGTGTCCCCCATCCGAGTTCGCGGCAGATACCGGTCTTCCAGTCCTCACCGCGAGGGATCTTCGGCCACGCGGCGATCCCGACCGCCTTCGGGCGCACCGCTTCCCACACGTCGATGTACGGATGGCCGGTGACGAGAACGTGCTCCCCGAGCGAGGTCGTCAGCCGAGACTCCTTCGAGCCCTCGACGAGGTGGTCGACCAGCACACCGACACGACGACCCGGCCCCGGCTGGAATTCGGCGAGCCGCTCCCCCAGATTGTCGAGTCCCTCCAGATGTTCGACGACCACACCCTCGACCCGAAGATCGTGGCCCCACACACGTTCCACGAGGGCCGCGTCGTGCACTCCCTCGACCCAGATTCGGCTGGCTCGCGCGGTACGAGCCCGCAGATTCTCCACCTTCGTCGAACCGGACGCCGATCGCGTCGATTCCTGCTTCTTCGGTGCCACCGCGCGCTCGAGCGTGACGCGTTTGCCGTCGATCATGAACGCCGCCTCACGGAGCGCGAACAACCGCGTCGTGCGTGCTGCATCTTCCAGTCGGACGAAATCGCCGTCGTAGGTGCGCTCGAACCCGACGACCGCGCCGCAGAACCCGCTGGCTGCGTCCTCCACGACCAGTCCGCGCTCGGCCGGCACGCGAGGTGCGGGCACCTTTCGCATCCGGCTGTGCCCCGCAAGAATGTCTCCGCCGTACATGTCCACGGCGGATCACGGTATCGAAGGCCACCTCTGTGCGCCTGTCGCCACGCCGTCCTATGCTCGTGAGTCGTGAGTTCTCCCAGTGCAAGCCTCGCCGTGTGGGCCAGTTCGTGGCTGGCCGGAATCGGCGCGCCCGACGACGTGATCGACGCCCTGACCGAATGGGCGCCGATGCATCTACTCGTCGCAGGCGACGGCCCGTCCGCCGACTCCACCGGCTTGTCGTGGCCCAGTCCGCGCGCCGACGGCATCGCGGGACTGCTCACCGTGATTCGACGCCACCTGCCCGCCGAGCGCACCGAACCCGGCATCGAGCTGTTGCTGCCGGGGCCCGGTGCCACGACCACTCATCTGCCGCCGGGAACGCCGTTCGCGCGCAGCGCCATCGGAGCGGAGCAGGCGGTCGTCGTCGGTGATCCCGGAGCCCGCGGTCTCGGCATCGTCCCCACGGTCGAGGGCCCCGACGTCCTGCGTTGGACGGTGTTCGTCATCGATGTCCCACTGCACGCAGGCACCGATTTCACGTTGGGTGAAGCCGAGTACGCCATGCGTGAGGCCGTTCGCGGCGCAGCCGATGCGCTCGGAACGATGCAGTCACTGCCCACGCGATCCGAGCTCGGTGACCCGCGTGCCCGCATCGCGGCCGAGCTCGCCGAACTCTCTCGGCACCGCTACCCCGACGAGACGCCCGAACGCGCGCTCCGCGTTCTCGAGTCCGCCGACCGTGTCGCAGCGATCCTGTCGGTGGCTCGCCATTCGTCGCCCACCGAGGAACCCACCGCGCACTCGGCGGCTGCGCGCGAGGACCTGATCAGACCGTTGTGGAACGCGGTTCGCTCCGCACGACTCGGCGCGATCTCCGCGAGTATCGCGTCGAGCGTTCCCCGACGCTGACGCCTGCGGGCGGTGCCGCCGCTGCCCTCAGGTCGCGGCCCCGGCACGAGTGGGACGTGCCGGTTGTTCGCAGCACCGGAACGCGCAGCGCGACCCGTTGAGCGTCGATCCGTAGCGCGGAACCGTGCCCCGGCCACGTTCGTCGGCACCTGCGATGTGCTCACGAACCAGCTCGACGACCATCTGCGCGAACCGTGCATCGGTACCCGGCGTCGCCGCCCGCGCGAACGCCATGTTCAGCTCGCGCGCTTTGTCCTTCGCCTCGGTGTCGAGATCCCACACCACTTCGAGGTGGTCGGAGACGAACCCGATCGGGCAGACGACGACGGCGTCGACGCTGTCACGCGACAACGATTCCAGATGATCGCAGATATCCGGTTCGAGCCACGGCACCTGCGGTGGACCCGAACGGGACTGCCACACGAGATCGAAGTCGTCGATGCTCGACGCGGCCGCCACGAGTCGCGACGCCTCGGCGACCTGCCTGCTGTACAGATGGCCACCGTCTTCCGGCGGACCTGCGTTCGCGTCGGCGGCGCTCGGAATGGAGTGCGCGGTGAACACGACCCGGGCGGTCTGCCGATGCTCTTCGGGAAGGGATTCCCGTGCCGCTGAGATGGCATCGGCGAACGCTGCGATCATCGCCGGATGGTCGTAGTACTGCCGAATCTTCACCAGGTCCGGGGCGCCGTCACCGGCGGCGTCACGGGCGCGCGCGACGTCCTCGTGATACTGCCTGCAGCCCGAGTAACCGCCCCACGCCGACGTCGGGAAGACGAGAGCACGCTCGACGCCGTCGGATGCCATCTGCGCGACGGTGTCCTCCACCATCGGATGCCAGTTCCGATTCCCGAAGTAGATCGGCAATTCGATTCCGGCCGCGGCCAACTCGGTCTCGATCGCCGCGATGATGTCGCGATTCAGAGCATTGATGGGAGACACTCCCCCGAAATGCATGTAGTGCTCGACGACCGCGTCGAGGCGCTCGGGGGGCACTCCGCGCCCGCGCGTGACGTTCTCCAGAAACGGTCGGACATGGGCTGGCTCTTCGGGGCCGCCGAACGAGAGAACGAGAAGAGCGTCGTAACCGGGGGACGTCGTCGTCATGGGCTCCATTGTGCGCCTGGCCCTCGTGTGACCGAACACGCACCGACCCCGAATACGGGAAATGCGCGCCGCAGCGCGCATTTCCGGTAGTCGACGAGTGCTACATGCCTTCCGGCAGGTAGGTGTTGTGGCTGGCACCGCCGTCGACGTAGACGATGGAACCGGTCGTACCGGGGAGCCAATCGGACAGCAACGCGACGACCGACTTGGCGACGACCGTCGGGTCGTCGTAGTTCCAGCCGATGGGCGAGGCGGCATCCCAGTACTCGTTGAGCTGGTTCATCTTCTTCGCGTCACCGGTTGCGGTGCCTGCGATGGCCTTCGCGGCGAGCGTGCGAATAGGGCCTGCCGCAACGAGATTCGAACGAATCTTCTTCGCCTCGCCGACCTCGCGAGCGACATAGCGGTTGACCGACTCGAGAGCGGCCTTCGCGACGCCCATCCAGTTGTAGTACGGCATCGCGGTGCGCGGATCGAAGTTCATGCCGACGATCGAACCGCCCTCGTTCATGACGGGCAGTGCTGCGCGAGCCAGCGACGCGTAGCTCCACGCCGAGATCTCGAATGCCTTGGCGGCGTCGGGGCCTGGGCCGTCGAGGAACGGCTTGGCGTCCGGACCCATCAGCGTGCGCGGAGCGAACGCGATGGAGTGCAGAACGCCGTCGAGGCCCTCGGGTGCGACCTCACGGACGCGATCGGCCAGCGCCGCAAGGTGTTCCTCGTTGGTCGCATCGAGCTCGATGGCCGGCGGAACGGGCTGCGGCAGTCGCTGCGCGATGCGGTCGATCAGACGCAGCCGATCGAACCCGGTGATGATGACCTTGGCGCCCTGGTTCTGCGCCATGGCGGCAGCGTGGAACGCGATCGAGGCATCGGTGATGATGCCGGTGACGAGAATTGTCTTACCTTCGAGCAGTCCGCCCATGTGTCTTCCTTGTCGAAATCGGAAACGAATCGAGAAATGAAAAGCCGGATGACCGACGAGGGCTCAGTGGCCCATGCCCATGCCGCCGTCGACGGGGATGACCGCACCGGACACGTACGCCGAGTCGGGGCCCGCGAGGAAGCTGACGACGGCCGCCACGTCCTCGGGCTGGCCGAGACGCTGCAGCGGGATGAATTCCTTTGCCCTGCCGCGCAAGTCGTCGGGCAGATCGGCGGTCATGTCGGTCTCGATGAATCCCGGCGAGACGACGTTCGCCGTGATCGATCGCGAACCGAGTTCACGTGTGATGGAACGAGCCATACCGATGACACCGGCCTTGGACGCCGCGTAGTTGATCTGGCCCGGGCCACCGCCGAGCGCGACGACGGAACTCAGGAACACCATGCGGCCCCAGCGCGCACGCAGCATTGCGCGGTTGGCACGCTTGGCAACTCGGAACGCACCCGTCAGGTTCGCGTCGAGCACCCGCTCGAACTGCTCCTCGGTCATACGCATCAGCAGCGTGTCGTCGGTGATTCCGGCGTTGGCGACGAGCACCTCGACGGGGCCCTGCTTCTCCTCGACCTCCTTGAACGCAGCGTCGACCGACTCGGAATCGGTGACGTCGCACTTCACGCCGAGTAGACCCTCGGGCGCTCCGGATCCGCGGTGCGTGACGGCGACCTTGTGACCGTCGGCGGCGAGCCGTTGTGCGATGGCGAGGCCGATGCCCCGGTTACCTCCGGTGACGAGTACCGATCGAGCGGTGAAGTCGGGTGTTGACATGTCTGCAACCTATCTGTTCGTGCGGAAATGGCAAAGCAGAGCTACTGGTGAGTAGTAACAGGGAATCACGGCAATCTTTGCCGCAGGACCAAAGCCGTGCCCAATCCTGTTGCGGTGAAAAGGACTCCGAGAATCAGCCACGGGCGACTCGCGTCGCCCCGCGTGATCTCGAACCCGATCTGCTCTTCGAGAGTGTCGTACACCGCACGCAGTTCCTCCAGCGACGACGCCGTGAAAAAACTCCCGCCCGACAGGTTCGCGATCTCTCGGAGCGACGGGTCGTCCACGGGAACAGGGACACGTTCGACACCGGAATCGTCCTCGATGTCGACGGTGCCGTAGCTCGTACCGAACGAGATGGTCGAGATCGGAACGTTCTTGTCCTTGGCCGCACGTGCGGCCGTGTAGCCGCCGCGGGGATCGTCCGGACTCTCGGGAACGGTCTGTTTGCCGTCGGACAACAGCACGATGCGTGCGGGCGGTGCCGCGTCACCGCCGCCCAGGACGGCACCGAGTGTGTCGATGGACTGCAGCGACGTGAAGATCGCCTCACCCGTCGCGGTACGTTCGCTCAGCTGCAGCTTGTCGATGGCGGTCTTGGTCGCTTCGCGATTCGCCGTCGGCGAGACCAGCACCGACGCGGTGCCCGCGAACGCCACGAGACCGAGGTTGATGCCGGGCGTCAACCCGTCGGCGAACGACTTGCCTGCCTCCTGAGCGGCGGCCAGGCGCGACGGTTCGACGTCGGTGGCCTCCATCGACAGCGACACGTCGATGACGAGCATGACGGTCGCCCGGTTCCGCGGAACCTTCTGATCCGACGTGGGACCGGCGAGCGCAACCGTCAACAGCAGCAAGCCGACGAGGACGAGCGCAGTCGGCACATGCCGCCAATAGCCCGGACGCGTCGGCGCGACCTTCTCCAGCAGGTCCATGTTGGAGAAGCGCAACGTGTGCCTGTGCCGCGTGCGTTGCACGAGAACGTAACCGACGACGAGGCCGATCACCACGAGCAGGAACAGCAGCCACCACGGTGACGTGAAATCCGACAGACTCACCGGCGACCCACCCGAGCGTTGGTGACGGCACCCGCACCGAGCGTGTGACGCCGCGACGAGACGAAGCGGACGACGTCGGCGATCCAGTCGCCGTCGGTGCGGAGCGTCATCCGCGGTGCTCCGCAGCGACGCAACGCTCGTTCGACCTCGGACCGATGATTCGCTGCAGCCTCCGCGAAGTCCTCACGGAGACGCGGAGTCACGCTGAACTCGCGCGTGCGACCGGATTCGGGATCGTGCAACACCACATCTCCGATATCGGGTAGTTCGAGATCCCGCGGGTCCAGAACTTCGATGGCGAGCACATCGTGCCGAGCCGCGATGGCACGGAGCGAACGCTCCCAGTCGATCTCACCGAGGAAGTCACTGATGACGACAGCCATACCGCGCCGCCGCTGCGGCCGACGCAACGACTCGATCGCACCCCGCAGATCTCCGCGAACACCGTCCGCCGCGCTCGGCGTCGTCGCGATGGTTCGAAGCATCGACTGAAGGTGCACTCGGCCACCGCGCGCCGGAATACGCGTCGTGTTCTCTCCCGTCGCGACCACCGCGCCGATCCGGTTACCTCCACCGCTCGTCAGATGCGTGATCGCCGCCGCCGCGGCCACCGCGAGATCGCGCTTCTCGCATCCCGTGGTGCCGAAGTCCAGGCTCGCCGACAGGTCGACGACCATCCATGTCTCGAGCTCCCGGTCCGCGACCGACTGCCGGACGTGTGGATGCGTCGTGCGAGCGGTGACGGACCAGTCCATCTGGCGTACGTCGTCGCCCGGCTGGTACTCGCGTGCGTCACCGGGCTCGGAGCCCGGCCCGGGAATCAACCCGAGGTGGTCTCCGTGCAGCACACCGTCGAGTCGACGACGCACCGTCAGCTCGAGAGTGCGGAGCGCCGCCGTCAGCGTCGGGTCCCGAAGCTCACCGCTGCGAAACGAGGGCGGACGCGCGTCGGACGACCGAGCGGCAGCGCCGGCTGCTGCCCCACTCACTGCTTCTGGCTACCCACGGCCGGAGAATTGCCTGCGGACTTGTCCAGGTTCGGCGCCGGTGCACCCTGCTGCCCGTTACCGGGGAACGGCGCCTGGCCCGGCTGTTGCAGTCCGTGCTGCTGTTGCGGTCCCTGCTGGTGCGGTCCGGGCTGCTGTGCGTGCGGCTGCTGCGGGGCGTGCGGGTGGCCAGGCGCCTGATGCGGCCCCTGCTGCTGCGTAGCCGCTTGCTGCGAAACCTGTTGCTGCGGAACGGGAACGGCCTGCGGTGACACCTGAGGCAGACCCACCGTCTGCAGCACGCGCGTGATGACGTCCTCGGGTGTGACCTCGTCGGCGAGCGCGTCGTACGACAGCACGAGACGGTGACGCAGCACGTCGGGGATCACTTCGAGGACGTCCTGCGGGACGACGTAGTCGCGTCCACGGAGCAGCGCGAGCGCGCGGGACGCCGAGATGATGCCCAGCGTGGCACGTGGTGACGCGCCGTACGCGATCCAACTGGCGACGTCGTCGAGGCCCAGCTGTTCCGGGGTCCTGGTGGCGGCGATGACTCGGACGACGTAGTCGACGAGCGCATGATGCACGAACACCTGGCTCGCGACATTCTGCAGCCGGACCAGCTCGACGGGGTCGAGGATCTGCTTGGGTGTCGGCACTGCCGTTCCCATGCGGTAGACGATCTCACGCTCTTCCTCGACCGACGGGTAGTCGACGACGATCTTGAACAGGAAGCGGTCGCGCTGCGCCTCGGGAAGCGGGTACACGCCCTCGTTCTCGATCGGGTTCTGCGTCGCCATCACGAGGAACGGATCGGGCATCGGGAACGTCTTGCCGCCGATGGACACGTGCCGCTCGGCCATGACTTCGAGCAGCGCCGACTGCACCTTCGCGGGTGCGCGGTTGATCTCGTCGGCGAGAACGAAGTTCGCGACCACGGGGCCGAGTTCGGTGTCGAACTCCTCGCGGCCCTGCCGGTAGATGCGCGTACCGATCAGGTCGGTCGGTACGAGGTCGGGCGTGAACTGAACACGAGAGAACGACCCGCCGACCACCTTGGCGAAGGTCTCGACCGCGAGCGTCTTCGCCACGCCGGGAACGCCTTCGAGGAGAACGTGGCCACGGGCCAACAGGCCGACCAGAATGCGCTCGACCAGCCGATCCTGGCCGACGATCACACGCTTGACCTCGTACACGGCCTTCTCGAGCGTCTGAACATCCTGGGCGAGAGCCGAGGTGTCCGTCCGGCTCGAACCGCCCCCGCTCGGCACACTGCCGTTCGGTTCGCTGCCGTCACGTGATGTCACCAAGAATTCACCGCTTTCATTCGCATCGTCTCTCGGGCACGTCGGTGTCCCCCGCCAACTATTCCAGGTGATTCTCTCGCGTGCCGGAAGGCCGAGGCCACCGGCGAACTACACCCGCTCAGGACACCATACGCACGGCGTACGGCGTCATGCCGTCGTATCGGACGGGTGAAACCTTGACGACGTCGCCCGATTGGGGCGCCTCGAGCATCTTGCCGTCGCCGAGATACAGCGCGACGTGCTGGCTCGCATTGGGACCGTAGAAGAGCATGTCGCCCCTCTTCATGTCCGAGGACGGCACCTGCTGGCCTGCCGTGTACTGGTAGCCGGTGTAATGCGGGAGCGAGATCCCGAGACCTGCGAACGCGTAGATCATGAGGCCGGAGCAGTCGAATCCGACCTTGTTGTAGTCGCCGTAGCTGTCGGCGACGCCACCGTCGCGGATGCCCTTGGTCGGGCCGTTCTCGTCGCCGCCGCCCCACGAGTACGGAACGCCGAGCTGCGACATACCGCGGTCGATCGCGAGCTCGATGGCGGCGCTTCCGGTGAGTGACGGGTTCGACTGGCCCGAACTGCGCGGCTTCTTCGGCGTCGGCGTCGCGGCGGTTCCCGAACTGCTGTCGCTGTCGCTGTCACCGATGCTGCTGGATTCGTCGTCGATGTCGGTGTGGGCTCGCTGGCCGGCGGCGGCAGCCGCGGCAGCTGCTGCCGCCGCCTGGTTCGCTGCGACCCTGGCGGCGGCCTGAACAGCAGCTTCTTTCGCTGCGGCGGCCGCGGCGGCGATGGCGGCGTCTTCTGCGGCCTTCTGCTGCTCCCACGCCGAGTACGCCGCACGCTGACCTTGCAGACCGGCGACGTCGGACCGAGCCGCGTCGAGCTGCACCTGGGCAGCGTCACGCTGGCTCTCGATCGCGGCCTTCTGATCGGCCTGGGCCTGCAACGCGGCTCGGGCGACGGCGATCGCTTCTTCCGCTTCGGCCTTCTTGTTCTCGGCCTCGGCGGACGCGGCGTCGGCCTGCTGCTTGGATTCGCGTGCCGTCGACTCCTTGTTGGCCTCCTCGGCACGAGCACGCTGCAGACCGTCGAGCACCGCATTCTGGCTGTTCGACAACACCCGCAACACCTGCGCGCGGTCGAGGATGTCGTCCGGGCCCGTCGAACCGAGGAACGACGCGACCGACGCGACTCCCGAGCCCTGCGTGTAGCTGGACCGAGCGAATTCGTCGAACTTCTGCTGCGCGGCTTGAATCTGGCCACCGGCGTCGGCGAGAGCCTGTTGCGCCGTCGCCACGACCTGCGCCGCCAGATCCGCCGCGTCGCGGGCGTTCTGGAGGTCGACGAGCGCTCTGTTGACGTCCTCGCGCTTGATGGCGACGTCGTTGTCGAGCTGCGCCAACTGCTGGTTCGCAGCCGCAACCTGGTTGATCAGGTCGCCGACCGCGCCGAGCGACGAGTCGACGCGCGAGCCGGCTGCGGCGAGGTCCGAATCGGACGGGTTGGGAGGTGGCGGTGGAACTGCGGCCGCGGTACCGGACACTGCGCTCATCAGCGCGACGACCAGGCCGGCCCCGACCAGTAGTCGAGCAGAACCCGAGAACGTCCTACGGCGAGTACTGCGGAATGCCCGTCGCCTCACAAATGTCTCCCTCGGTCCCGGCACTCGCGGCGTTCGATGAACGTCGTCGTTGGTCGAGCGGCCCGTCGCATCCACGTCGGATGCGTCTGCTCACTCGCCGAGCAGGAAGAAAGCACGCAGCAACACGACAGGTGCAGACCACGTCGGTCACACCCGAAGCATCGGTCGACCGTTTCCCCACGGATAGACCTCTGCCCTCTGCGACACTCCTTCCCCAGCAGTGCCAATGGCACCGTACGACACTTCGCCCACTAATGAAACTCCAGTCACAAAGAACACATTTGTAATTCGACCAGCGAAAACGCGCTGAACTCGGGTTATGCCGAAAACAGTTCTTCGGTCTTTTTCCGCGGATCGTGACCCCGATACGACGAACGCCCCGACCGCGTGGTCGGGGCGCTGTTGTGAACGGCTGCTACCGGTCGGCGGTCGGCCGATGCTCGACCGACGTGTGCCGACGAACCTTGGCGACCGCGGTGGCCGCGGCTGCACCGGCGACGACGACCACGATGGCGCCGGTCATGAGCGCCCACGGAGTCTGGTCCCCGGTCAGGGTGTCGACGAAGTTGTCCGCCGCCACGACGGGGTCACCGGTGTACGTGCGGTCCTGTCCGGCTTCCAGCACGACGCGCGAGACGGAATCGCTGAACGATCCGACCTGCCCCGGACTCAGCACGAGGACCGTGCCGCCGTCCTGCGCGCCCACGGCCGTCGCCAGATCTCGGAGTTGCGAATCGTGCGACGCGTTCTGTTCGACGACGACGATGCTCAGATCGATGCCGTTGTCCTCCGCGCGCTGGACCGCATCGAGCAAACCGTCTTCGACGGAAGCAGGTGCGCTCACTCCGGTTGCCTCGACCGCAGCCACGATCGAATCCACGTCGACACCCGGCGGGATGTCCGCGGCAAGGGGAACGAAGGCCGCGAGCGGAGCAATGGCGTGGATCGGTTCAGGCATCTCTCGTCCAGTCGGATCTAGGAAAGGAATGTCGGGGGCGGAAGCGACCGCACCGCACAGACCATAGCGTCACGGGGCGTCCTCGAGTCGTCGGCCCGCCGGTCCACGCCGGAGAGACTGAGGCTGCCCTGCATTGCGAACCCACAGCAACTACACGAAAATCGACCCCGAACGGCAACCGTACGAACATGTAGGCTGCCCTTCGTTTCAACCGGACAAGCGTACTGTTAGACTCGAGAACGAGACGTTCACCCGCGCCAACCGGCCCGCGACGTACGCCTCGCTTCAACCGTCGACACAGCCCCGTCGGCGGTGTGCCTCATAGACGAGTGGAGCTGAAGTGACCGCCAGTAATGATTCATTCGGTGCAAAGGGCACCCTCGAAGTCGGAGAGAACTCGTACGAGATCTTCCGTCTGTCGGCCCTGCCCGGCGCCGAGAAGTTGCCCTACGCGCTGAAGGTCCTCGCGGAGAACCTCCTTCGCACCGAGGACGGTGCCAACATCACCGCCGACCACATTCGTTCGATCGCGTCGTGGGACCCGTCCGCGGACCCCAGCATCGAAATCCAGTTCACCCCTGCACGTGTCATCATGCAGGACTTCACCGGCGTTCCCTGTGTCGTCGACCTCGCCACCATGCGCGAAGCTGTGACGACTCTCGGCGGCGACCCGAACAAGGTCAACCCGCTGTCGCCCGCCGACATGGTCATCGACCACTCGGTCATCCTCGACGTCTTCGGCAAGGCCGATGCCCTCGAGCGCAACGTCGATCTCGAGTACGAGCGCAACGGCGAGCGTTACCAGTTCCTGCGTTGGGGCCAGGGCGCGTTCGACGACTTCAAGGTCGTCCCCCCCGGCATGGGCATCGTCCACCAGGTCAACATCGAGTACCTGGCACCGACGGTCATGACCCGCAAGGGCCAGGCCTACCCCGACACCTGCGTCGGCACCGACTCGCACACCACGATGGTCAACGGCCTCGGCGTGCTGGGCTGGGGCGTCGGCGGTATCGAGGCCGAGGCAGCCATGCTGGGCCAGCCCGTCTCGATGCTCATCCCCCGCGTCGTCGGGTTCAAGCTCTCCGGTGAGATCCAGCCGGGCGTCACCGCGACCGACGTCGTGCTGACCGCTACCGACATGCTGCGCAAGCACGGCGTGGTCGGCAAGTTCGTCGAGTTCTACGGCAAGGGCGTGGCCGAGGTTCCTCTGGCCAACCGCGCGACGCTGGGCAACATGAGCCCCGAATTCGGATCCACCGCAGCGATCTTCCCGATCGACGACGAGACCATCAACTACCTGCGCCTCACCGGCCGCAGCGACGAGCAGATCGCTCTCGTCGAGGCGTACGCCAAGGAGCAGGGCCTCTGGCACGACCCGGACAACGAAGCCGAGTACTCCGAGTACATCGAGCTCGACCTCAGCACTGTCGTCCCCTCGATCGCAGGCCCGAAGCGTCCGCAGGACCGAATCCTGCTGTCGGACTCCAAGGTCGCGTTCCGCAAGGACATCCACAACTACGTGGAGGAGAACTACCCGGCCGAGCACACCCAGCTCGACGAGGCAGTCGAAGAGTCGTTCCCGGCGAGCGATCCGGCAGTGTTGTCCTTCGCCGACGACGGCGCCGTCGACGTTCAGTCGGCCGCCAACGGCTCCGAGGGTCGCCCGACCAAGCCGGTCAAGGTCGTCACCGACGAGGCCGGAGAGTTCGTTCTCGATCACGGCGCCGTGGTCGTCGCGGGTATCACCTCGTGCACCAACACCTCCAACCCGTCGGTCATGCTCGGAGCTGCGCTGCTCGCACGCAACGCCGTCGAGAAGGGTCTGTCGACCAAGCCGTGGGTCAAGACCAACATGGCTCCGGGTTCGCAGGTCGTCACCGACTACTACGAGAAGGCCGGCCTGTGGCCGTACCTCGAGAAGCTCGGCTACTACCTCGGCGGCTACGGATGCACCACGTGCATCGGCAACACCGGACCGCTGCTCGAGCCGATCTCCAAGGCGATCAACGACAACGACCTGTCCGTCACCGCGGTTCTCTCCGGAAACCGTAACTTCGAGGGTCGCATCTCCCCCGACGTCAAGATGAACTACCTGGCTTCGCCGCCGTTGGTCATCGCGTACGGTCTCGCCGGAACCATGGACTTCGACTTCGAGAGCGACTCGCTCGGAACGGATCAGGACGGCAACCCCGTCTACCTGAAGGACATCTGGCCGTCCTCGCAGGAGATCGAGGAGACCATCCAGTCCGCGATCAGTCGGGACATGTTCAGCAAGTCCTACGAGACGATCTTCGCCGGCGACAGCCGTTGGCAGAACCTCGAGACGCCCGAGGGCGACACCTTCGCGTGGGACGAGAACTCGACGTACGTCCGCAAGGCTCCGTACTTCGACGGCATGACGATGGACCCGGCCCCCGTCGAGGACATCAAGGGTGCACGCGTTCTGGCACTGCTCGGCGACTCGGTCACCACCGACCACATCAGCCCGGCAGGCCCGATCAAGTCCGGTACCCCGGCCGCGCAGTACCTCGACGCGCACGGCGTCGAGCGCAAGGACTACAACTCCCTCGGCTCGCGTCGCGGTAACCACGAGGTGATGATTCGCGGAACGTTCGCGAACATCCGTCTGCGCAACCAGCTCCTCGACGACGTCTCGGGCGGTTACACCCGCGACTTCACGCAGGACGGCGGCCCGCAGGCGTTCATCTACGACGCGTCGCAGAACTACCAGGCAGCGGGCATCCCGCTCGTCGTGCTGGGTGGCAAGGAGTACGGCTCGGGATCGTCGCGTGACTGGGCCGCCAAGGGCACCCGTCTGCTCGGCGTCAAGGCCGTCATCACCGAGTCGTTCGAGCGCATCCACCGCTCGAACCTCATCGGCATGGGCGTCGTCCCGCTTCAGTTCCCGGCCGGTGAGAGCGCCGCGTCGCTGAAGCTCGACGGCACCGAGACGTTCGACATCGTCGGCATCGAGAAGCTGAACGAGGGCGTCACGCCGAAGACGATGGCCGTGACCGCCACGAAGGAAGACGGCACCAAGATCGAGTTCGACGCCGTCGTGCGCATCGATACCCCCGGTGAGGCGGACTACTACCGCAACGGTGGCATCCTGCAGTACGTGCTGCGCAACATGATTCGCGGCTGATCGGTTCCTCGACCGCAGTAGTGATCTGCTCCGTCACGGCGATGGACCCGGAAGTGGCTTCTTCCGGGTCCATCGCCGTTCGGCGGAGATTTCATCGAGAGTAGGAACGACAAAGTGCCCAAGGTCAGTGAAGATCAGTTGGCCGCCAGACGAAGCGAGATACTCGACGGCGCCCGACGATGCTTCGGCGAGTTCGGCTACGAAGGCGCGACGGTACGGCGCTTGGAAGAGGCCACCGGGCTGTCGCGAGGGGCGATCTTCCACCATTTCAAGGACAAGGACGGCCTGTTCCTCGCGCTTGCGCAGGAGGATGCCCGACGCATGGCCGAGGTCGCGGCGAACCAGGGTCTCGTCCAGGTCATGAGAGACATGCTCGCCGAGCCCGATCGGTTCGAGTGGCTCGGAACCAGGTTGGAGATCGCGCGCCGACTGAGGACCGACCGCGAGTTCCGGGAGAGCTGGTCGGAACAGTCGGCCGAACTCACCGATGCGACTCTCGCCCGCCTCGAGCGGCAGAAGACCGCGGGCCGTCTACGCGACGACGTCCCGAAGGATGTGGTGCTCGAATATCTGGATCTGGTGCTGGACGGCCTCGTCGCGCGCATCGCGTCGGGACAGAACGGCAGCAACCTGTCCGCAGTTCTCGATCTCGTCGAGGAGTCCGTGCGGAAGTCGGACACGAACAATTAGTTTGGCCGCGCGGACTTGCGTCGGTTCGGACCACCGCGCGTACGCAGCGGTGTGTCCGACTCGGCCAACACCTTGTGCACGAATCCGTAGGAGCGACCGGTCTGCTCGGCGAGTGATCGTATGCTCGCACCCGACGCGTACCGGTCCACGAGCATCGCCCGCAGCCGATCACGCGAATCTCCGGTGATACGAGTGCCTTTCGCGTACTCGGCACCGACCGCGGACACAGCTCCCGCACGTGGATCACCGTTCGGGATGGTCCCTCGTGGTTGTGCGCGGCCCATGGCGTCCTCCAGTCAGCGAACCTCACTCACCGAAAACCCCCCGTGACTTCAGGGTAGAGGAGGTCACCGGACGCCATCGGAGAACAGCCGAATCGTCCGCGGCGACCGGTCAGGCCAGCTGAATGAGCTCCAGGTAGTCCTGAGACCAGTGATCCTCGGTACCGTCGGGCAGCAGAATCACACGCTCGGGCGAAAGCGCCTCGGCTGCACCCGGGTCGTGCGTGACGAGGACGACGGCACCCTTGTAGCTGCGCAGCGCGTCGAGAACCTGCTCTCGCGAGATCGGATCGAGGTTGTTGGTGGGCTCGTCGAGCAGCAGCACGTTGGCGGCCGACGACACCAGACCCGCCAGGGCGAGGCGAGTCTTCTCACCACCGGACAGCGTGCCTGCGGGCTGCTCCAACTGCGGGCCGGTGAACATGAACGCACCCATCAGCGACCTGAGCTCCTGCTCCCCCGTGTCCGGCGCCGCGTGTCGGATGTTCTCCCACACCGACGCGTTGTCGTCGAGGGTGTCGTGCTCCTGCGCGAAGTACCCGACGCGTAGACCGTGGCCGGGTTCGAGCTGACCGGAATCGGATTTCTCCGACCCGGCCAGGATGCGCAGGAGCGTCGTCTTGCCCGCACCGTTCAGTCCGAGCACGACGACGCGGCTGCCGCGGTCGATGGCGAGGTCGACACCGGCGAAGATCTCGAGCGATCCGTACATCTTCGTCAGGTTCGAGGCCATCAGCGGGGTCTTGCCGCACGGTGCCGGTTCGGGGAAGCGGATGTGGGCGACCTTGTCCGAGACGCGCTCGGCATCGAGGTTGGCCAGCAACTTGTCGGCCCGCTTCGCCATGTTCTGTGCTGCAACGGCTTTCGTCGCCTTGGCGCCCATCTTGGCCGCCTGGGCGCGCAGCGCGCCCGCCTTCTTCTCGGCGTTGGCGCGCTCGCGGCGTCGACGCTGCTCGTCGGTCGCCCGGGCGTCGATGTACTTCTTCCAGTTCATGTTGTAGATGTCGGCCTCGCCGCGGACGGCGTCGAGGAACCAAACGCGGTTGACGACGTCCCCCAGCAGTTCGACGTCGTGGCTGATCACGATCAGACCGCCCTCGTGGTTCTGCAGGAAGCTACGAAGCCAGTTGATCGAGTCGGCGTCGAGGTGGTTCGTCGGCTCGTCGAGCAGCAACGTGGTGGTGGATCGACCGCCGCTACCGTCGGACGCCGCGAACAGGATGCGCGCCAATTCCACGCGACGACGCTGACCACCCGACAATGTGCGCAACGGCTGAGCCAGGATGCGGTCGGGCAGACCGAGACTGTTCGAGATGCGTGCGGCCTCGCTCTCCGCCTCGTACCCGCCCAGCGACGCGAACCGCTCTTCGAGGGAGCTGTACTTGCGCACGGCCTTGTCGAGGCGGTTGTCGTCGACGAGCTCGGCCATCAGAGCTTGCTGCTTCTCCATCTGGCGTAGCAGCATGTCCAGGCCGCGAGCGGAGAGCACCCGGTCCTTGGCCAGGACGTCGAGATCTCCCTCTTTCGGATCCTGCGGCAGGTAACCCAGCTCGCCCGTACGCACGACCTGGCCTGCGTACGGTTCGCCCTCGCCCGCCAGAATCCGGAGCGTGGTGGTCTTGCCTGCACCGTTACGGCCGACGAGACCGATCCTGTCCCCTGCCTGGACGCGCAGTGCAGGTCCCGGGGCAGAGAGCAACGTGCGGACACCGGCACGAACTTCCAAGTCGGTGGCGGTGATCACGCATGAGCTCCTAGCGATAGCGGGCAGGTCCGAACGTCGACGCGATCGGCTTTGCTACGAATGGTGCCCGGACGGTGACCCGAGCAACCACTCATTTTAGCCGCTCCCGGAGTGTGCTCCCGCCACTGTGGTCCGTGACCCCGGTAACGTCTGGCGCATGACCACCGCGAACACAGCAGACGAGAAGGACCTTGCCGGACGAGTTGCTCTGGTCACAGGGGCGAGTCGAGGCATCGGAAAGGCGATAGCGGCCGAGTTGCTCGCCCGCGGCGCCTCGGTCACGATCACCGCGCGAAAGCCGGAACCGCTGGCCGACGCGGCCCGCGACCTCGGCGCCGAGGCCGGCGACGCCGCGAGGGTGCACGCCGTACCGGGGAACGCGGGCGACGCGGATTCACGACGTGACGCGGTGACGCAGACGATCGAGCAGTTCGGCTCGATCGACATTCTCGTCAACAACACCGGCATCAACCCCGTGTACGGCTCGCTGATGGACGCCGACCTCGACGGCGTCAAGAAGATCTTCGACACCAACGTCGTCGCCACCCTCGGATTCGTGCAGGAGGCCTATCGCCAGTGGATGGGTGAGCACGGCGGCGCGGTCGTCAATCTGGCCAGCGTGGCAGGTCTTCGGTCCACCGGTGTGATCGCCGCCTACGGTGCGTCGAAAGCTGCGCTGATCCGGTTGACCGAAGAACTCGCCTGGCAGCTCGGCCCGTCGATTCGCGTCAACGCCGTCGCACCCGGCGTCGTGAAGACCAAGTTCGCGGAGGCGCTGGTCGCGGCGGGCGAGGAGAAGGCCGCGGCGATGTATCCGATGAAGAGGCTCGGGACTCCCGAGGATGTCGCGTCGCTGGTCGGGTTCCTCGTGTCCGACGCGTCGTCGTGGATCACCGGCGAGACGATTCGCGTCGACGGCGGCCTGCTGGCAACCGGCGGGCTGTGAACGAGCCCGCACCGCACCGGCGATCGGCCGACCTCGTCGTCGTCGGCATGGGGCCGGCAGGCCGGTCTCTGATGCACCGCGCCGAGGCGTCCGGCATCGACGTCCTGGGCATCGACGCGCATCCGAATCGAACGTGGACTCCCACCTATTCCGCGTGGGCGGACGAGCTACCGAGTTGGCTTCCTCTGTCCGTTGCGGCGTCGTCCACCACGCGGCCGGCGGCATGGACGACGCGCAGGCAGGCGATCGAGCGCACCTACTGCGTCCTGGACACGCCGGCGCTGCAGCGTGCTCTCGTCGTGGATCCCGCCAGGGTCGTCGCAGCCACCGCGACCGACGTGCGCTGCCATCAGGTGACGCTCGCAGACGGACGAGTCATCCACGGGCGAACCGTCGTCGACGCGCGGGGTTCGGTCGGAATGGCCGGCCTCGCGGAACAAACGGCATACGGCGTCGTCGTCGAGCGGCATGTGGGCGAGAAACTGCTCGAAGGTGAGGGCGCCTGGTTCATGGACTGGCGGTCCGACAACGGATCCGACCCCGCCGACACACCGAGCTTCCTCTACGCCGTCGCGCTCGACGAACACCGAATCCTGCTCGAGGAGACGTGCCTCGTCGGAGCGCCTGCGCTCACGTCGGATGTGTTGCGCGACAGGCTTGTCCAGCGCCTGAGCACACGCGGACTCGACCTGACCGGCGACGAAGCCGTCGAACGCGTGAAATTCGCGGTCCAGCCCCCTCCACGCGACCGGGCGGATCGCGGGGTGCGGCGGTTCGGAGCACGCTCGTCGTCGATGCACCCGGCCACCGGATACAGCGTCGCCGCATCGCTCGCGACGACGGATGCATTCCTCGCCACGGTGACGAGCGGCCGCTCTAAACATTCGCCGTCCATCTGGGCCGTTCAACGTCTGCGCAACCTGGGCCTGCGGACGGCGCTGAATCTGGAGGCTCGTCAGATTCCGGATTTCTTCGCGAGTTTCTTCGAGTTGTCGGTACCCCTTCAGACGGCCTATCTGTCGGGCGGAAACGACCTGCGCGGCACGCTGGGCGCCATGATGCGCATGTTTCCGACGCTGCCCCCGAGTGCGCGATTGGCGATCGCGAGAACGGTCGCCGGCAGATGAATCGGCCCCTTCGCTCGACACGGCTGTCGTTTCTCGGGAATCATGAACCCCATGCGTAGCATCTGGAAAGGATCGATCGCCTTCGGACTCGTCAACGTGCCGGTGAAGGTCTATTCGGCGACGGAGACCCACGACATCAGGTTCCACCAGGTGCACGCGAAGGACGGCGGCCGCATCAAGTACGACCGGGTGTGCTCCGAATGCGGAAAGTCGGTGCAGTTCGCCGACATCGACAAGGCGTACGACTCCCCCGACGGTGATCGGGTCGTCCTGACCGACGAGGACTTCGACAAACTGCCGGCAGCGGAGAAGCACGAGATACCGGTGCTCGAATTCGTTCCGACCGATCAGATCGATCCGATTCTCTACGACAAGAGCTACTTTCTCGAGCCCGATTCGACGTCGCCGAAGGCCTACGTGCTGCTGAGGCAGACCCTTCTCGAAACCGAACGGACCGCGCTCGTGCACTTCACGCTGCGCCAGAAGACCAGGCTCGCCGCGCTGCGCGTCCGCGACGAGACGCTGGTCATTCAAACTCTTCTGTGGCCCGACGAGGTGCGTGCAGCGGAGTTCCCGTCGCTCGACGACGCACCGGAGGCACGTCCGCAGGAAGTGAAGATGGCGACGTCGCTGGTGGAGAGCATGTCGTCGGACTTCGATCCGACCGAGTTCACCGACGATTACCAGATCGAACTGCGCAAGCTGCTCGACGACACCATCGCGAACGGTGGTGAAAAGGTCATCCACACCGAGGAAGAGACGTCCGACGACGGCGAGGACGCCGAGGTGGTCGACCTGGTCGCGGCACTGCAGCGCAGTGTCGAGGCCGCGGGCCGGAACGCCAAGAGTTCGTCCACGGAATCGTCCGGGAAGTCCGCCGCGAAGAAGCCACCCGCCAAGAAGGCAGCGGCGAAGAAGACACCCGCGAAGAAGGCCCCCGCCAAGAAGACGGCAGCGAAGAAAACTGCCGCCAAGAAGTCGTCCGGTGGCACGAGCGAGACGCGCAAGGGCGCCTGAGCAGAACGTAGTGGCAGAACGAAGAACGCTCCGCGTCATGTTTCCGACGCGGAGCGTTTCTCGTGCTGAGGTGAAGCGTTTCGATCGCTAAACGGTGAAGCCGAGTGCGCGGAGCTGCTCGCGTCCGTCCTCGGTGATCTTGTCCGGGCCCCACGGCGGCATCCAGACCCAGTTGATCTTCAGATCCGCGCACAGGCCGCTGCGCACGAGAGCACCGCGGGCCTGGTCCTCGATGACGTCCGTCAGCGGGCACGCAGCCGACGTCAGCGTCATGTCGATCGTGACGATCTCTTCGTCGTCGACCTTGATGTCGTAGACGAGGCCCAGGTCGACGACGTTGATACCGAGCTCGGGGTCGACGACGTCGCGCATGGCTTCTTCGAGGTCCTCGAGAACCTTGATCTCTTCGGGGGTGAGCGGAGCAGCGGCGGTCGTGTCCTCTGCTGCTGTCTCGGGTGCTTGTGGTTCGGTCATGCCTGTCCTCCGGATCGAGCGGGAGCTTCTTCTACTATTCGAACAACCGCGTCCTTGAAAGCCATCCACCCGAGCAGCGCGCACTTGACGCGTGCGGGGTACTTCGACACTCCGGCGAAGGCGATTCCGTCGCCCAGGACGTCCTCGTCACCCTCGACGCTACCCCGGCTTCCGACCATCTCGCCGAACGCGTCGACGATGCGCAGAGCCTCGGGGACCGCCAATCCGACGACCTGATCGGTGAGGACGGACGTCGCTGCCTGGCTGATGGAACAGCCCTGACCGTCGTAGGACACGTCCGCGACGGTGCCCGCGTCGTCGATGTGCACGCGGAGAGTGACCTCGTCACCGCACGTCGGGTTGACGTGATGCACCTCGGCACCGAACGGCTCACGTAGGCCGCGGCCGTGCGGGTGTTTGTAGTGGTCCAGGATCACGTCCTGGTACATCTGTTCCATTCGCATCTCAGGCCACCTCACCGGTTCCGAAGAACCTCTGCGCTCGCTCGATGGCGGCGACCAGGGCATCGACTTCGTCGAGCGTGTTGTACAGCGCGAACGACGCCCTGGCGGTGGCCGCGACCCCGTATCGACGATGCAGTGGCCACGCGCAGTGATGTCCGACGCGGATGGCGACGCCCTCGTCGTCGAGAATCTGACCGAGGTCGTGCGCGTGGATTCCGTCGACGACGAACGAGATGGCCGAACCCCGATCGACGTTGTCCGTCGGGCCGACGACCCGTACCCCGTCGAGTGCGGCGAACCGCTCCAAGGTCGCGCCGACCAGGCTGTGCTCGTGACCGGCGATGCGTGACATACCGATCTTGCCGAGGTAGTCGACCGCGGCACCGAGACCGACGACCTGCGACGTCATCGGCACGCCGGCCTCGAAACGCTGCGGCGGCGGCGCGTACGTGGTCTTCTCCATCGTCACGGTCTCGATCATCGACCCGCCGGTGATGAACGGCGGCATCGCGTCGAGCAGGGCTGCCTTGCCGTACAGGACGCCGACGCCGGACGGGCCGAGCATCTTGTGCCCGGAGAACGCCGCGTAGTCGACGTCGAGTGCATGGAAGTCGACGGTCATGTGCGGAACCGACTGGCACGCGTCGAGCACGACGAGCGCGCCGACGGCTCGAGCACGGCGAACCAGTTCGGCCACCGGTGCGACGGCACCGGTCACGTTCGACTGGTGAGTGAACGCGACGACCTTGACGGCGTCGGTCAGCTCGAGCGAATCGAGATCGATGCGTCCGTCGTCGGTAACGCCGTACCAGCGCAATGTGGCACCCGTTCGACGTGCGAGTTCCTGCCACGGAACGAGGTTGGCGTGGTGCTCGAGTTCGGTGATCACGATCTCGTCACCGGGACCGACCCGGTGCTCGAACCGATCGTCTCCGAACACATGCGTGACGAGATTCAACGACTCGGTGGCGTTCTTGGTGAACACCAACTCGTTCACGTCGGCGCCGACGAACGACGCGATGGCCGCGCGGGCACCTTCGTACGCGTCGGTCGCCTCTTCGGCCAGCTGATGCGCGCCGCGGTGAACCGCGGCGTTGCACGTCACCAGGAAGTCACGTTCGGCGTCGAGCACCTGTACCGGACGCTGCGATGTCGCGCCGGAATCGAGGTACACCAACGGCTTGTCGTCGCGGACGGTTCGCCCGAGGATCGGAAAGTCGGCGCGAATCGTGTCGACGTCGAACGCATCGTCCTTCGAAGCCACCGGTGCCTCCGTCCTCACAATGTCGCGGTCTGCGTGAATCCTGCGTATCCGTTCGTCTCGAGCTCGTCGGCCAGCTCGGCGCCGCCCGACTGGACGACCTTGCCGCCCACGAACACATGCACGAAATCGGGCTTGATGTAGCGCAGGATTCGCGTGTAGTGCGTGATCAGCAGAACGCCGCCGTCCTCGCGCTCCCGGTAGGTGTTGACGCCCTCGGACACGACGCGCAGCGCGTCGACGTCCAGGCCGGAGTCGGTCTCGTCGAGGATCGCGATCTTCGGCTTGAGCAGACCGAGCTGCAGGATCTCGTGGCGCTTCTTCTCGCCACCGGAGAAGCCTTCGTTGACGCTTCGCTCGGCGAACTCTTCCTTGATCTCGAGTTCGCCCATGGCGGCCTTGACTTCCTTGACCCAGTGACGCAGCTTCGGCGCCTCGCCGCGGACCGCGGTTGCTGCGGTGCGCAGGAAGTTCGACATCGAGACGCCGGGCACCTCGACCGGGTACTGCATCGCCAGGAAGAGTCCTGCGCGGGCCCGCTCGTCGACGGACATCTCGAGCACGTCTTCACCGTCGAGGGTGATGCTGCCCGACGTCACGGTGTACTTGGGGTGGCCGGCGATCGCGTACGACAGCGTCGACTTGCCGGATCCGTTCGGACCCATGATCGCGTGGGTCTCGCCGGACTTCACGGTCAGATCGACGCCCTTGAGGATGTCGATGGACGGGGCGGTCGGGTCCGACTGTGCGACGCTGACGTGCAGGTCGCGGATTTCGAGCGTGGACATCTGTAGTTCCTTCGAAGTGTGAGAGGTGGGCTCAGGCGCCGGTGACGGCGAGTTCGATCTCGATGGCGGCGTCGAGACGCTCGCGCACGGCGGGCACCGGAATGCGTTCGATGATCTCGTGGAAGAAGCCGCGGACGATCAGACGTCGGGCTGCGTCCTCGGAGATACCGCGAGCGCGCAGATAGAACAGCTGCTCGTCGTCGAATCGTCCCGTTGCACTGGCGTGTCCTGCACCGAGGATCTCGCCGGTCTCGATCTCGAGGTTCGGCACCGAATCGGCGCGCGCACCGTCCGTCAGAACGAGGTTCCGGTTGAACTCGAAGGTGCTGGTGTCCTCGGCCTCGGCGCGAATGAGCACGTCGCCGATCCAGACAGTGTGCGCGTCCTGCTTGCCCGGACCGGTCTCGCCCTGCAGCGCACCCTTGTAGAGAACGTTGGACTTGCACTTCGGCGCCGTGTGGTCGACCAGCAGTCGCTGCTCGAGGTGCTGGCCGGCGTCGGCGAAGTAGAGGCCGAGCAGTTCGGCGTCGCCACCGGGTGCGTCGTAGTGCACCGTCGGGCTGACGCGAACCAGATCGCCACCCAGGCTGACGTTGAAGTGCCGCAACACCGCATCGCGCCCGAGCCGAGCGTGATGTGCCGCGACGTGGACGGCGTCCTGCTGCCAACTCTGCAGCAGCACCACGGTGAGCTGCGCGCTGTCGCCGACGACGAACTCGATGTTCTCGGCATACGTGCCGCTGCCGACCTGGTCGACGACGACGGTTGCCTTCGCGAACGGTTCGAGCCGAATCTGCAGGTGACCGAATGCGATCGCGTCGGCACCGGGGCCGGTGACGGTGACGTCGATCGGCTCGGCGATCTCCTGCTCGCGCGCCACGGTCACGACAGTCGCATCAGCGAACGACGAAAACGCTTGCGCCGCAATACGATCGGCGGGAACGCCGGCAACGCCGAGACGGTCGTCGTCGCGACCGACCTTCTCGACGGTGACGCCGTCCACCGCGGTGACCGCGATGTCGGAGCCGGCGGTGGCGACGGCGGAACCGTCGTGCAGGCCACGGAGTCGACGCAGAGGCGTGAACCGCCACAGCTCGTCACGTCCCGACGGCACCTCGAACGCGTTCACGTCGTAGGAGGTGAACTGAGCGCCCTTGTTGGCGACCAGCTTCGACTTGTCTTCCTTCGCGCCGGGGTTCTCGGACGCCACTGCGCCCTGTACTCCCGTGAGGGGACCCTGCGCGCCTGTTGCGGGGTTGGTCACTTAACCGACCGATCCTTCCATCTGAAGCTCGATGAGCCGGTTGAGCTCGAGCGCGTATTCCATGGGGAGCTCGCGAGCGATCGGCTCGACGAATCCGCGAACGACCATCGCCATCGCCTCGTCCTCGGTGAGGCCGCGGCTCATCAGGTAGAAGAGCTGATCGTCGCTGACCTTCGAGACCGTCGCCTCGTGTCCCATCGAGACGTCGTCCTCACGGATGTCGACGTACGGGTAGGTGTCCGAGCGGGAGATCGTGTCGACGAGCAGTGCGTCGCACTTGACCGTCGAACGCGAGCCGTGTGCGCCCTTGTTGATCTGGATCAGACCGCGGTAGGACGTGCGTCCACCACCGCGTGCGACGGACTTGCTGACGATGTTCGACGACGTGTGCGGCGCGAGGTGCAGCATCTTCGACCCGGTGTCCTGGTGCTGGTCCGGACCGGCGAATGCCACCGACAGAACCTCACCCTTGGCGTGCTCGCCCGTCATCCAGACGGCCGGGTACTTCATCGTGACCTTGGAACCGATGTTGCCGTCGATCCACTCCATCGTCGCGCCTGCTTCTGCCTTGGCGCGCTTGGTGACGAGGTTGTAGACGTTGTTCGACCAGTTCTGGATGGTCGTGTAGCGGCAGCGACCACCCTTCTTGACGATGATCTCGACGACGGCGGAGTGCAGCGAGTCCGACTTGTAGATCGGCGCGGTGCATCCCTCGACGTAGTGCACGTACGCACCCTCGTCGACGATGATCAGCGTGCGCTCGAACTGACCCATGTTCTCGGTGTTGATGCGGAAGTACGCCTGCAGCGGGATGTCGACGTGGACGCCCGGCGGCACGTAGATGAACGAGCCACCCGACCACACGGCCGTGTTGAGCGCCGAGAACTTGTTGTCACCGGCGGGAATGACGGTTCCGAAGTACTCGCGGAACAGCTCCGGCTGCTCCTTCAGAGCGGTGTCGGTGTCGAGGAACAGCACACCCTGAGCTTCGAGATCCTCACGGATGGAGTGGTAGACGACCTCGGACTCGTACTGTGCCGCGACGCCCGACACGAGGCGCTGCTTTTCGGCCTCGGGGATGCCGAGCTTGTCGTAGGTGTTCTTGATGTCCGACGGCAGATCGTCCCACGTCGCCGCCTGCTTCTCGCTGGAGCGGACGAAGTACTTGATGTTGTCGAAGTCGATTCCGTCGAGGTCGGAACCCCACGAGGGCATCGGCTTGCGATCGAAGGTCTTGAGGGCCTTCAGCCGGGCCTCGAGCATCCACTCGGGCTCGTTCTTCTTGGCCGAGATGTCGCGAACCACCGCTTCGGACAGTCCGCGCTGAGCGCTTGCCCCGGCGACGTCCGAATCCGCCCATCCGTATCCGTAGTTACCGAGTGACGCAATGGTCTCGTCCTGCGTCAGCGGGGCTGCGGGCGCAGCTGGGGTCACCTGGTCTGGTGAGACGGTCATGCGAGCTCCTTCCGGAGGCTTGTACGTTCTCCGGCGCTGGGCTGTGCGCCGGATGTTCTGGAGGGGGTGGAACGAACGTGCGGGGTGTTCAGTGGAACGTGGGTGGTGCATGCGCAATCGCCGTTGGCGATGGTCGCGAGTCGTTGGACGTGCGTGCCGAGCAGTTCGGAGAATGCACGACGTTCGGCGTCGCACAGCTCCGGAAACTCCGATGCCACGTGCGAGACCGGGCAGTGGTGCTGGCAGATCTGCACCCCGTTGCCCACCTTTCGGGTGGACGCGGCGAAACCGGCGGCGGTGAACGCGTCGGCGATCCGGTCCGCTGCCTCGGTGACGTCGACTGCACGTTCACCTGCCGCGGGCTCGACGTCGGCGACGATGGCGTCGACGCGTTGCCGGGCGAACGTCTCGATCGCGGCGTCGCCACCGATCTTGCGCAGCTGACGCATCGCGGCACCGGCCAGGTCGTCGTACGTGTGGCCCAGCCTGTTCCGTCCGACGGCCGTCAGCTGGAAGTGCTTCGCCGGGCGACCGCGGCCCCGATGCCGAACGGCTGCCGAGGATGCGACGCGCGCTTCACCGGTCTCGATGAGTGCGTCGAGGTGGCGCCTGACCCCTGCCGCGCTCAGACCGAGCCGCGACCCGATGTCCGACGCCGTGATCGGTCCTTCTTCGAGCAGTAATGTGACGACGGCGTTCCGCGTCTGCCCCTCGTGACCGACGGGCGCGGCTACCGACGACGGCGAACTCGACGTGACGACAGCCTGCTCGGACGCGGACACGTCGGCACGAGAACGGCTGTTCTCGGCGGCGCGCGTGCGACTGACGGATGTTTTCACAACACCAGTGTGACGGAATTACCCGCACCGGTCCACCAAGGGTGCCCTTCTTCACCGACCGTCGGCACCAGGGAATATCCGTCGTCCACCCGTTGTTCGGGCGCCCTCGGACCGGACCGACCGCGCGTGTGGCCCGCACGGTTACGCTTCACACGTGCCACAGACCGCCGACGACGAGAACTTCGCGGACTCCTCGGTCACCCCGACCGATCATCCCGGACGACGCCTCGGGCAACTCCCGCGCACGGTAGTCCACTCGGCGCGGCGACTCGTCGGCCTCGACACACGCCACCCGTCGTCGGCGAGTGTGGCTGCGCTGCACGGTGACGAGCCCGAGGCGCCCGGTCTGAACGCGTCGGAAACGTCGCAGCTACGGGCGATACGACGGTTCGGCGCGGCAGGCGCGATTCTCATGGCCGTCGGCGCGCTCGGCGCAGGAGCGCAACCGGTCCTGCAGAATCCGGTCGCCGGCGTCCGGGTGCTGAGCCTGCCGTCGCGCATGGCGAGCTCGGCTCTGACGATCACCATGACCGGAACCGTCATCGTCGTGTTGGCATGGCTGTTGCTCGGCCGCTTCGCCGTCGGGCGTCTGCGCGACGGATCGGTCCCCCGACGAATGACGCGTTCCCAACTCGATCGCACCCTGCTGCTGTGGATCCTTCCGCTGTGCGTCGCACCGCCGATGTTCTCCCGCGACGTCTACTCCTACCTCGCCCAGAGCGAGATCACCGCGCGCGGCCTCGATCCCTACGAGATCGGGCCTGCAGGGGCGCTCGGCGTCGACAACGTCCTGACGCGGACCGTTCCCAACATCTGGCGAGACACGCCTGCGCCGTACGGCCCGTTCTTCCTCTGGATCGGCCGCGGCATCACGTGGCTGACGGGCGAGAACATCGTCGCGGGCATCTTCCTCCATCGGTTGCTGGCCCTCGTCGGTGTCGCGTTGATCGTCTGGGCGCTACCTCGCCTCGCTCGGCGCTGCGGTGTCGCCGCGGTCAGCGCGTTGTGGCTCGGTGCCGCCAACCCCCTGCTGCTCTTCCACCTGGTGGCAGGCATTCACAACGAAGCCCTGATGATCGGACTGATGCTCGCCGGTACCGAGCTCGCGTTGCGCGCCATCGAATCCGCGTCGCCCATCAGGAACACGTCGTTGGCTCTTCTGCTGTCCGGCGCGGCGCTGATCGCCCTGTCGTCGACGGTGAAGATCCCGTCGCTGCTCGCGCTCGGGTTCGTCGGAATGGCACTCGCCCGACGATGGGGCGGAACGGTCAAAGCCGTCGTCTCGGCGGCAGCGCTGCTCGGTGTCGTGGCGGTGATCGTGCACGTCGGGGTCAGTCTCGCGAGCGGCCTCGGCTTCGGGTGGGTGCACACCCTCGGGACCGCGAGCGTCGTGCGCAGCTGGATGTCGATCCCGACCATTCTGGGCGTCGGCACCGGGTTCGTCGGCGTGCTCCTCGGCCTCGGCGACCACACGACGGCTGTGCTGAGTCTCACACGGCCGATCGCGTCGGTCGTCGCAGGCTTCGTCGCGATCAGGATGCTTGTCGCGGTCCTGAAGGGACGGTTGCACCCGGTCGGCGCGCTCGGCGTCTCGCTCGGCGCGCTCGTACTGCTGTTCCCGGTGGTCCAGCCGTGGTACCTGCTGTGGGCGGTCATTCCGCTCGCGGCGTGGGCGACACGGCCTGCGTTCCGTGTTCCTGCGATCGTCTTCTCGACGATCGTCAGCGTCATCCTCATGCCGAACGGCAGCGAGTATCTGCCGTTCCAGATCGTCCAGGCAGCCGTCATGACCATCCTGACCATCGGCGTCCTGTATCTCCTGACCCGCTCGACGCTGCCGTGGCGGTCCGAGGTCGGACCGCAGACACGCCGGACATCGGCAGGGGAATACGCTGGTTCCTCGTGATCGTGCGCTCGTCGAACTCCTCGACGCAACCTGCCGTACAACTGACCGATGTGCGGAAGTCGTACAACGGACTTCTGGCCGTCGACGGACTCGACATCACCGTCGAACGTGGTCAGGTGCTCGCTCTGCTCGGACCCAACGGAGCAGGCAAGACGACCACCGTCGAGATGTGCGAAGGATTCGTCACCCCTGATTCGGGAACCGTCCGAGTACTCGGCCTCGACCCGATCACGCAATCGGCGCAGCTACGCCCCCGCATCGGTGTCATGTTGCAGGGAGGCGGCGCCTACCCGGGCGCCAAGGCCGGCGAGATGTTGCACCTGGTCGCGTCGTACTCCGCGAATCCGCTCGACCCCGACTGGCTGCTCACGTGTCTCGGCCTGGACCGCACGGTCAAGACGCCGTATCGACGGCTGTCCGGCGGTCAACAGCAGCGGCTCGCTCTCGCATGCGCCATCGTCGGTAGGCCCGAACTGGTCTTTCTCGACGAACCGACGGCCGGTCTCGACGCGCAGGCGCGTCTGCTGGTCTGGGAACTCGTCGAGGCGCTGCGGCGGGACGGCGTCGGCGTGCTGCTGACGACCCACCTCATGGACGAGGCCGAACAGCTCGCCGACCAGCTCGTCATCGTCGACCACGGCCGTATCGTGGCGTCGGGCACGGCATCGGAACTGACGAAGCAGGGCGCCGAGGGACGCCTCCGCTTCACCGCTCCCCCTGGCCTCGAGCTCTCGCTTCTCGACGCCGCCCTCCCTGTCGGCTATCGACCGTCCGAGGAGTCGCCCGGCTCGTACGTGATCGAGGGCGTCATCGAACCGGACATCCTCGTGACGGTGACGTCGTGGTGCGCGCAGCAGAACGTTCTCGCGACGGAACTTCAGGTGGATCAGCGTCGCCTGGAAGACGTGTTTCTCGAATTGACCGGCAGGGAGCTCAGACGATGACGGTGCGCAAGGACGCACGCAGCGACAACCGTTTCGACGCGGGACTCTTCACACCCGACCCGTCGCCGAACTCGCCGCTCACGATGCTGACGTCGCAGTCCATGCTGGAGCTGAAGTTGTTGCTGCGCAACGGCGAACAGCTTCTGCTGACGATGTTCATCCCCATCACGTTGCTCGTGGGTCTCACTCTTCTGCCCCTCGGTGCGATGGGCAAGGAACCCGTCGACCAGGTCGTGCCCGCGGTGATGATGGTCGCGATCATGTCGACGGCGTTCACCGGACAGGCCATCGCAGTCGGATTCGATCGCCGTTACGGCGCATTGAAACGTCTGGGTGCGACGCCGCTGCCCAAGTGGGGCATCATCGGCGGCAAGGCCGTAGCCGTCGTACTCGTCGTCGTCCTGCAGTCGGTACTGCTCGGCGCCATCGGGGCGTTGCTGGGGTGGCGCCCCGGCGCAGGCGGACTGGTACTCGGCGCGGTGATCATCGCCCTCGGGACCGTCACGTTCGCGACGATGGGTCTGCTGCTCGGCGGAACTCTGCGCGCGGAGATCGTGCTCGCGCTCGCCAACATCCTCTGGTTCGTGATGCTCGGAATCGGCTCGCTCGTCGTGCTGAGCGACGACCTGCCGGTCGCGCTGCACACCATCGCGCGGTTCGTCCCGTCCGGAGCCCTCGCGGAAGCACTCGGCAACGCGGTGTCCGGTTCGTGGGACTGGTTCGGCGTCGCCGTGCTCGCCGGCTGGACGGTCGTCTGTTCCTGGCTGGCCGTTCGGCTGTTCAAGTTCGTCTGACCGGGGTCAACGACAGCCTGTAGTTGATCGACCACTACGATCACCACGTGCTGTATCGAGCGTTTCTGAGCGTCGTCGACCGCCTTCCGCTGCCCTCGCTTCGAGTGCAGAAGATCCTGGCGTTCATCGTCATCTTGACCCAGGGCGGCATCGCCGTGACCGGCGCGATCGTGCGCGTCACGGCGTCCGGACTCGGATGCCCGACGTGGCCGCAATGCTTCCCCGGCAGTTTCACGCCGGTCGGTGTGTCGGAAGTGCCGGTGCTGCACCAGGCAGTCGAGTTCGGCAATCGGCTTCTGACGTTCGTCGTCGTGCTCGCCGCTGCAGCGATCGTCCTCGCCGTGACGCGGGCGCGTCGTCGTCGCAACGTACTTCTCTTCGCGTGGCTGATGCCGCTCGGAACCGTCGTGCAGGCGATCATCGGCGGATTCACCGTTCTCACCGGTCTGCTGTGGTGGACCGTCGCCATCCACCTGGTGGTCTCGATGGCGATGGTGTGGCTGGCCACGTTGTTGTACTTCAAGGTCGCCGAACCCGACGAGAACGTCGTGTCCACGCGAACCGTGCCCGAGCCTCTGCGCATGCTCGCCGGATTGTCCGGCATCGTGCTCGCAGCCGTGCTCGTCGCGGGCACGATGGTGACCGGCGCAGGCCCGCACGCCGGCGACAAGAGCATCGACGAGCCGGTTCCGCGTCTCGAGATCGAGATCGTCACGCTGGTGCACCTGCATGCGCAGCTGCTCGTTGCCTACCTCGC
Source organism: Rhodococcus sp. Eu-32 (assembly GCF_003336925.1). Classification (NCBI taxonomy): domain Bacteria; kingdom Bacillati; phylum Actinomycetota; class Actinomycetes; order Mycobacteriales; family Nocardiaceae; genus Rhodococcus; species Rhodococcus sp. Eu-32. Next base: position 144,203 of record NZ_QGNK01000003.1, read on the forward strand.
CCTTCTGGTCGGACTCGGATTCGCGCTGTACGCCGTGCGAGCCTCCGACACGGTCAAGAAGCGCCTCTGGGTGCTCATCGCGACCGTCGTCGCCCAAGCCCTCGTCGGTGTCGTCCAGTACTTCACGGACGTGCCCGCCGCACTGGTGGCCGTGCACGTGGCCGGAGCGGGCGCCTGCACCGCAGCAACCGCGGCCGTGTGGGCGGCATGCCGGGCTCGTACTCCCGCCGACGAGCTGGTGGACAGCGCAGCGATCTAGAGCTGGAAGTCAGACCTCACGAGGGGAGAGGCAGCCGGTCTCCCCCTCAGACGACCGACTACCTCTCCACTCATATTCGACGCGATCCGGAAACATTCGGTTCCCCGGTTTCGGGGAAAATTTCGCGGGTTCGGATTACTTCTCGAGCGCTGCGTTACGCGCCTTCGGGAAGCGGGTCTGGCGCGCAACCCATCCCGCCATCCGGCGGTAGTGCCCCGGGGCCGGATTGACCGAACTGACGAGGTCACGGTCCCATTCCGACTCGCTGAGACTGTCCACCTGATCGACGAGCGCCCGGGCGATCTCGTCGTTCGCGACGACCTGATCCCCCAACACGCCGTCGGCGCCTACGAGGGTCACCCGGGTGCCTGCGCGGCCGATCGGCTGAACGACGACGTGTCCGGATCCCCCGTGCTCGCCGACGAACTCAAGCACCGCCTTCAGTGCGCCCGCGGGCACCTCCGTCTGGGGCGCGTCCTCAGCCTGATCCGAAATGTCTTCGAGCGTCTTCTCAGAATCGGTAGCCATTGCACGACAATACCGCTCGTAACCTCGTGCACGCGTGGAGGGCGCTGCGCGCCCCGTGAGCAGAAATGCGTACCGGGGTACGCATTTCTGCTCACATGCGCGTCAGGAGAACAGCTGTGCGAGCGTGTCCCAGCCGATGACCGAGTCGACCGCGAGTCCGCAGAACACCAGCGCCAGGTACTCGTTCGACAGAATGAAGAGCTTGAGCGGCTTGACCGGTGTGCCGCCGCGAACGCCCGCGTACAACCGGTGCGCGACGACGAGGAACCACACGCCCGCCGCCAGTGCGACCACCGCATAGATGACGCCGGATCCGGGGGCCAACGCGAACGTCGCCAGAACCGTGGCCCAGGCGTAGATCACGATGTGCTTGGTGACCTTGGTCTCCGACGCGACCGCAGGCAACATCGGCACGTTGGCGGCCTGGTAGTCCTCCTTGTAGCGCAGCATCAGCGCCCATGTGTGCGGCGGCGTCCACAGGAAGATGACCAGGAACATGACGATCGCCTGCCAGCCGATCGTCCCGGTGACGGCCGACCAGCCGATCATCACGGGCATGCAGCCGGCGGCACCGCCCCAGACGACGTTCTGCGACGTCCGCCGCTTGAGGACGAGCGTGTAGACGAAGATGTAGAAGCAGATGGTGACGACGGCGAGGATGCCGCTGAGCAGGTTGGTCGTCGCCCACAGCCAGAAGAACGAGACGATGCCCAGTGTCACGCCGAAGACGAACGCGTGCGACACCGGCATCGCGCCGCGTGCGAGCGGACGCTTCGCCGTTCTGGCCATGACCTTGTCGATGTCCGCGTCGGCCACCATGTTGAGGCAGTTGGCGCTGGCGGCTGCCATCATTCCACCGAACAACGTCGTCAGGATCAGCCACGGCTGCACGTGTCCACGGTCGGCGAGCAGCATGGCCGGGATCGTCGTGACGAGAAGAAGCTCGATGACCCGCGGCTTGGTCAGCGCGACGTACGCCAACACCAGATCGATCGCCCGCTTGGTCGCGGACTTATCTCCGGTGGTCTGAGACGGGGCGTCCGCACCGTGTGCGTCGTCCTCGGGGTGGCTAGGGCCGCCTGCGAATCCGTGGCCGCCCGGCCGCTGCCCCATTCGCACTACGTCTCCTTGCACGGGCTCGAAACACATGAACACTCGAACTACTGCACGCACACGTCGACACCGAGAACTTCGGTGCGGATGCGTACTACTACAAGCGATGGTAGACGTCGACCATCCCGACTCCAATTCTCAGGGCACCCAAAGTGAGCAATGCGTCGCTCCCCGGTTACGCCGACGCGACCGGGAGGGGGAAGGCACGACATCGGACCGCCGCGGAACTAGGCTGGTGGGCGACGTGTTTCCGATGCGCTGAAATCGGTGCGCGCAACTGGCCTTACTCGTACCAATGTCAGGAGATCTCTGCTCGTGTCGATCACAGACGATATTGACGTCCTCACCACGGCGCACCACCCCAGCGACTGGACGGACCTGGACACCAGGGCGGTCGATACCGTCAGAGTCCTCGCTGCGGATGCGGTACAGAAGGTCGGCAACGGGCACCCCGGCACGGCCATGAGCCTGGCCCCGCTCGCCTACACGCTCTTCCAGCGCACGATGCGCCACGACCCCAACGACACCCACTGGATCGGACGCGACCGTTTCGTCCTCTCGTGCGGACACTCGAGCCTGACGCTCTACCTGCAGCTGTACTTGGGCGGGTTCGGTCTCGAACTCATCGACATCGAGTCGCTGCGTACCTTCAAGTCCAAGACCCCCGGCCACCCGGAGTTCCGCCACACCGACGGCGTCGAGATCACGACGGGTCCCCTCGGCCAGGGCCTCGCGTCCGCTGTCGGTATGGCCATGGCGTCGCGACGCGAACGCGGCCTGTTCGACCCCGAGCCCGCGCTCGGTGACAGCCCCTTCGATCACTTCATCTACGTCATCGCCTCCGACGGCGACATCGAAGAAGGTGTGACGTCCGAGGCGTCGTCGCTCGCAGGAACGCAGCAGCTCGGCAACCTGATCCTGTTCTACGACGACAACAAGATCTCGATCGAGCACGCCACCGACATCGCGCTGTCGGAGGACACGGCCGCACGGTACGAGGCATACGGCTGGCACGTCCAGGTCGTCGAGGGCGGCGAGAACGTCGTGGCGATCGAAGAGGCCATCGAGAAGGCCAAGGCCGTCACCGACAAGCCGTCGATCATCGTGCTGCGCACGATCATCGGCTTCCCTGCTCCGACGATGATGAACACCGGTGCCGTGCACGGTGCCGCTCTCGGCGACGAAGAGGTCGCGAAGGTCAAGCAGGCGCTCGACTTCGACCCCGAGAAGAAGTTCGAGGTCTCCGACGAGGTCATCGCGCACACCCGGTCGCTGCAGGAACGCGGACGCAAGGCCCACGCCGAGTGGAACACCCAGTTCGACGCATGGGCCGCACGTGAGCCCGAGCGCAAGCAGCTGCTCGACCGGCTGACCGCGGGCACCCTGCCCGAGAACTGGACCGACGTCCTCCCGTCCTGGGAGCCCGGAAGCAAGGCCATCGCGACGCGCGCCGCGTCCGGCGAGGTGCTGAGCGCCGTCGGACCGGTCCTTCCCGAGCTCTGGGGTGGATCGGCCGACCTCGCGGGCAGCAACAACACGACCATCAAAGGCGCCAAGTCCTTCGGCCCCACGTCGATCTCCACCGACGACTGGGACGCCGAGCCCTACGGACGCACGCTGCACTTCGGCATCCGTGAGCACGCGATGGGGTCGATCCTGTCGGGCATCGTCATGCACGGACCGACCCGCGCCTACGGCGGTACGTTCATGCAGTTCAGTGACTACATGCGTCCGGCAGTGCGTCTGGCGTCGTTGATGGACATCGATCCGATCTACGTGTGGACCCACGATTCCATCGGCCTCGGTGAGGACGGCCCGACGCACCAGCCCGTCGAGCACCTCGCCGCGTTGCGTGCCATTCCGAACCTGTCCGTCGTCCGCCCGGGCGACGCCAACGAAACCGCGTTCGCCTGGCAGGCCGTGCTGGCGCGCTCCAGCAGCAGCGGCCCCGTCGGTTTGGCGCTGACGCGTCAGGGCATCCCGATTCTCGAGGGCACGAGCTACGAGGGTGTGTCGAAGGGCGCCTACATCCTCTCCGAGTCCTCGAAGGCGGCTCCGGACGTCGTCCTCATCGGCACCGGCTCGGAACTGCAGTACGCCGTCGAGGCGCAGAAGACGCTCGAGGAGCAGGGCATCGCGGCACGCGTCGTGTCCATGCCGTGTGTCGAGTGGTTCTTCAGCCAGGACCAGAACTACCGCGACCAGGTCATTCCGCCCACCGTCAAGGCGCGCGTCTCCATCGAGGCGGGCATCGCGATGCCGTGGTACCGGATCGTCGGCGGCTTCGGCGAGATCATCTCGCTCGAGCACTACGGCGAGTCGGCGGACGCCAAGACGCTGTTCCGCGAGTACGGATTCACGGCCGAGGCCGTGGTCGCTGCCGCACAGCGCTCGATCACCAATGTGAAGGGATAACCCATGACCCAGAACAAGAACCTCGCAGATCTGTCCGCAGCAGGCGTATCCGTCTGGCTCGACGACCTGTCCCGCGACCGCATCGACTCCGGCAACCTGCAGGAGCTGATCGAGAGCAAGAGCGTCGTCGGCGTGACGACCAACCCGTCGATCTTCCAGGCCGCGCTGAGCAAGGGCGACGCCTACGACGCGCAGGTCCGTGAGCTGGCCGAGCGAGGCGCCGACGTCGACGCCACCATCCGCACGGTCACCACCGACGACGTGCGCAACGCGTGCGACATCTTCGCTCCCGTCTTCGAGTCGACGGCAGGAGTCGACGGCCGCGTCTCCATCGAGGTCGATCCCCGCCTGGCACACGACACCGAGAAGACCGTCGCGCAGGCCGTCGAGCTGTGGAAGATCGTCGACCGCCCGAACGTGCTCATCAAAATTCCCGCGACCGAAGCCGGCATTCCCGCGATCGCCAAGGTCATCGGAGAAGGCATCAGCGTCAACGTCACGCTGATCTTCTCCGTCGAGCGGTACGAGGCGGTCATCGGCGCCTACCTCGAGGGACTGGAGGCTGCGCGCGCCGCAGGCCACGATCTGTCCAGAATCCACTCGGTCGCCTCGTTCTTCGTCTCGCGCGTCGACACCGAGATCGATGCACGCCTGGACAAGATCGGCACCCCCGAGGCCGAGGAACTCAAGGGCAAGGCCGCTCTGGCGAACGCTCGCCTGGCCTACGTCGCGTACCAGCAGGCGTTCGAGGTCGGACCGCGTTTCCACGAGCTCGCCGGATCCGGCGGACGTCCGCAGCGCCCGCTGTGGGCGTCGACCGGTGTCAAGAACCCCGCGTACCCGGACACGCTCTACGTCACCGACCTGGTGTCGCCGAACACCGTCAACACGATGCCCGAGAAGACTCTCGATGCTGTCGCCGACCACGGTGAGATCACCGGTGACACGATCTCGGGCAAGGGTCGGGAGTCGCAGGAAGTCTTCGACAAGCTCTCCGCCATCGGCATCGACGTCACCGACGTGTTCCTGACGCTCGAGAACGAGGGTGTCGCCAAGTTCGAGGCGTCGTGGACCGAGTTGCTCGACGCCACCGGCGAACAGCTCCGCCAAGCGGGCCAGAAGAGCTAGAGACGTGACCACCGCAGACACCGAACACAAGGATCCTGCGCAGAACAGTTCCTCGGAGTGGACCAACCCGCTCCGCGATCGAAGTGACAAGCGTCTTCCGCGAATCGCCGGACCGTGCAGTCTCGTGATCTTCGGCGTCACAGGCGATCTCGCTCGTAAGAAGCTCATGCCTGCGGTGTACGACCTGGCGAACCGGGGGCTTCTGCCCCCCGGTTTCGCCCTGGTCGGCTTCGCTCGACGTGAGTGGGGCAAGGAAGATTTCGCCACGATCGTGCACGACGCCGTCCGGGATCACGCGCGTACGCCCTTCAGCGAAGAAGTCTGGAACACCCTGGCCGAAGGGTTCCGGTTCGTGCAGGGGTCCTTCGACGACGACGCTGCATTCGACGAACTGTCCCGCACGCTCACCGAGCTGGACGAGACCCGCGGGACCGGCGGCAACCATGCGTTCTACCTGTCGATCCCACCCGGCGCGTTTCCCGTCGTCCTCGAACAGCTCTCTCGCTCCGGGCTGTCCCAGGGCAAGGACGACCAGTGGCGACGCGTCGTCATCGAGAAGCCGTTCGGCCACGATCTGCAGAGCGCCCAGGAGCTCAACGCCGTCGTGAACCGAGTGTTCCCGGAGGACACCGTCTTTCGGATCGATCACTACCTCGGCAAGGAGACGGTTCAGAACATCCTGGCGCTGCGCTTCGCGAACCAGCTGTTCGATCCGATCTGGAATGCACACTATGTCGACCACGTTCAGATCACGATGGCCGAGGACATCGGATTGGGCGGCCGCGCAGGCTATTACGACGGCATCGGCGCGGCCCGTGACGTGATCCAGAACCACCTGCTGCAGCTGCTCGCGATCACCGCGATGGAGGAACCGGTCAGTTTCAGCCCGTCGGAACTGCAGTCCGAGAAGATCAAGGTGCTGTCGGCGACCAAGCCTGCACTCCCTCTCGGCGAAACCACCGCCCGCGGCCAGTACACCGCGGGGTGGCAGGGCAGCCAGAAGGTCAAGGGCCTCAAGGAAGAAGAGGGATTCGACTCCGAGTCCAACACCGAGACCTACGCGGCGATCACCCTGCAGGTCGACACCAGGCGATGGGGCGGCGTCCCGTTCTACCTGCGCACCGGAAAAGCGTTGGGGCGCAGGGTCACCGAGATCGCCATGGTGTTCAAGCGTGCACCGCACCTGCCGTTCGACGCCACCATGACCGAGGAACTCGGCCAGAACGCGCTCGTCATCCGCGTCCAGCCCGACGAGGGCGTCACCATGCGCTTCGGATCGAAGGTGCCGGGCTCGAGTATGCAGGTGCGCGACGTCAGCATGGACTTCAGCTACGGGCAGGCGTTCACCGAGTCGTCCCCCGAGGCCTACGAACGTCTGATCCTCGACGTTCTGCTCGGCGAGCCGTCGCTGTTTCCCGTCAACGCCGAGGTCGAACTGTCCTGGAAGATCCTCGACCCGATTCTCGAGTACTGGGCATCCGGCGGCACCGCCGAGCCGTACGAGGCCGGCACGTGGGGACCGACTTCCGGTGACGAGATGATGCACCGCACCGGACGCGAATGGAGAAGGCCGTGATCGTCGACATCCCCCGCACCACCACGGCCGAGGTCGGCAAACAGCTGGTCGAGCTGCGCGAGTCCGGTGGTGCCGTCACCATCGGGCGCGTACTCACCCTCATCGTGGCCAGCCCGGACGCCGAGAAGGCAGAACGTGCCATCGAGGCCGCGAACGACGCCAGTCGTGAGCACCCGTGTCGTGTCATCGTGCTGACCCACGGTGACCGCGCCGCCGAGTCGAGTCTGGACGCCCAGATTCGCGTCGGGGGCGATGCGGGCGCGTCGGAGGTCGTCGTGCTCAGGCTCAACGGCGAACTGGCGGATCACGAACACAGCGTCGTCATCCCGTTCCTGCTGCCGGACACGCCGATAGTGGCGTGGTGGCCGGACGAGGCTCCCGCGGTTCCTGCGAAGAATCCGTTGGGCCGCTTGGCTATTCGTCGCATCACCGACGCGACGAACGCTCCGGACACGACCGCGGCGATCAAGAGCCGCGTCACCAGTTACCGGCAGGGCGACACCGACCTGTCGTGGAGTCGCATCACGTACTGGCGTGGGCTGCTCGCGACGGCACTCGACCAGCCGCCGCACGAGAAGGTCGTGTCCGTGTCGGTCTCCGGTTTGGCCGAGGAACCCGCGTTGGACATCCTTGCCGGCTGGCTGGCCGCGAAGCTCGACGTGCCGGTCCACCGGACGACGGGAGAGCTGAGAGTCGAGCTGCATCGCGAGAACAGCAGCATCTCGATCACCCGGCCCCAGACCGGCAAGACGGCCACGCTTCGACGCACGGGACAGCCCGACGCCGAGGTCGCGCTGGCGCGTCGGGATACGCGTGAATGCCTCGCCGAGGAGCTGCGTCGCCTCGACACGGACGAGATCTACGAACTGGCCCTGAACGGACTGTCGAAGGTGACCTATGAGTGAGACATCGGTTCTGCATTTCCTCGACGCGGACGCGCTCGTCGACGCGGCACGTTCGAGGTTCGTCGACGTCGTCACCTCGGCGCAGGCCGAGCGTGGATCTGCCTCGGTCGTACTGACCGGTGGTGGAACCGGCATCGCACTGCTCGAAGCTCTGCGCAAGGACTCGGGGAACATCGACTGGAGCCGCGTCGACGTCTATTTCGGCGACGAGCGGTTCCTGCCGGCGGGCGATCCCGAACGCAACGAAGTTCAAGCGTGGGACGCCCTGCTGAATCACGTCGACGTGCACCCAGATCGAGTGTTCCGCATGGCCGCGTCGGACGGTCCGCACGAGAGCGACCCCGAGGTGGCCGCCGCGTCGTACGCCCGGGTGCTCGCAGCCCACGCCGACGAGGGTGAGCGGGCGCCGGAGTTCGACGTGCACCTGCTCGGCATGGGAGGCGAGGGACACATCAATTCCCTGTTCCCCCATACCGATGCGGTGCGCGAGACGACGCAGTACGTCGTCGCGGTCGAGGACTCCCCCAAGCCGCCACCCGTGCGAATCACATTGACACTGCCCGCGATTCGACGTGCGAAGCATGTCTGGCTACTGGTGTCCGGCGAAGCGAAGGCCGAGGCCGTGGCTGCAGCGGTCGGCGGCGCCTCCCCGGACGACGTGCCATCGGCCGGAGCCGTCGGATCAGAGTCGACCGTGTGGTTCGTCGACACGGCGGCCGCGTCGAAGCTGGACACGTAGTACGAGCGGCGAGAACCACGACGGCGTCGAATCTTCTTGTCCATCAAGCAGGTTCGACGCCGTCGCCGTCTCTCGACAGGTCCCCGGCAGGCGGCGTCGCAACGCTCGAATCCGTGGCGTCCGTGCCGGCCGACATCTGCGCGCGACCACCGAGAGACCGACGTCCGTGCGCGCGATACGCGGTCCCGTCACGCCACGATCGGGCGTCGCTCGAGCACTGTGCCACGGCCTTGTCCCCCTTTGCCTCGACCCGGCTTCCTATCCCTTCTGACGCGGCCGCCGAGGAAACGGTTCCACCGGCGGACTCACCGCGACAGCGACGAGAAGAAGGTCCGGAGATCGTCGATCAACTCGCCCGGCGTTTCCATCGCTGCGAAATGTCCGCCGTGGTCGAACTCGGTCCACCGCACGATGTGGTTCTGCTTCTCGGCGATTCCACGAATACTGTTGTCACGCGCGAACACTGCGGCAGCGGTAGGCACACCCGACGAGGTCAGCTCTGCTCCCCACTGCGTCGACTCCTTGTACAGGCGCATCGACGACCCGATGGTCTCGGTGAACCACAGAATGCTGACATTCGTGAGCAGCACGTCGCGGTCGATCGCGTCGGATAGGGTCTTCGCCGGGTCGATGTAGGTGTTCACGACGTCGATCACCCAGGACAGCAACCCGACCGGCGAATCGGTCAGTGCCGGTGCGAGCGTTGCGGGCCGCGTCGAATGAACAGACGCATACGACGCTGCCTCGGAATTACTCCAATCTGCCAGCGCCGCAACTTTTTTCCGATCCTCGGCACTGTATCCGCTACCGTCGTCGTCCCACGACGGGATGGTGATCGGTCCGTTCATGTGCACTCCGATGACCTTGTCCGGCGCAATCCGCCCGAGCTGCGGGGCGATGAACGAACCGGCGTCTCCTCCTTGTGCCCCGTAGCGCTCGTAGCCGAGTTCGGCCATGAGCCGCGCGATCAGCTCGGCCGAACGCACCGTGTCCGCGTCACCGCGCCCGGTCGTCGGGCCCGAGAAGCCGAATCCGGGCAGTGTGGGCACCACGACGTGGAACGCCTGCGCCGTGTCGTCGCCGTGGCCACGCGGATCCGTGAGCGGCCCGATCACGTCGCCGAAATCCTCGAACGGCCATCCGTGAACGAGAACCAACGGAACCGCGTCGGGATCCGGCGACGCGACGTGGACGTAGTGCAGCGTTCGGCCGTCGATGTCCGCGACGAACTGCGGGTACCGATTCAGTCTCTTCTCCTGGGCACGCCAGTCGAACGCCGTGGCCCAGTACTCGGCGAGTTCGCGCAGATACGTGACAGGGACGCCGTACTCCCGTCCGACACCGGGAAGGTCCTCCGGCCAGCGGGTGCGGGTCAGACGCCGTCGAAGGTCGTCGAGTTCGGCCTGAGGAATGTCGACACGGAACGGTGATGCGGTGAACGAAGTCATGCCACGCACGGTATGGGCCGTCGAGGACGGCTTCGGTCCTCGACGGCCCATCGACAACTATTACCCGCTGTTACGCAACGCAGTCGCGAGACCGTTCATCGTCAACAGAATTCCGCGCTTGACGCGCTCGTCGTCGTCGCCTGCACGGAAGCGCCGCAGCATCTCGACCTGCATCTGGTTCAGCGGCTCTAGATACGGGAACCGGTTGTGCACCGACCGTTCCAGCGCCGGGTTGTCCTCGAGCAATCGGGAATGACCGGTGATCTTCAGGTACATCTCGATGGTCTTCGCGTGTTCGGTCTCGATCATGCCGAAGATGCGATCACGCAAAGCCGTGTCCGGCACCAGCTCGGCGTATCGAGCGGCAATGCCGAGATCCGACTTCGCCATGACCTGAGCGAGATTGGACAGCACCGTCTGGAAGAACGGCCACTTCCGGTACAGGTCGGTCAGCACGGCCAGCTTCTCGTCGTCGCCGTCGACCCATTCCTCGAACGCCGAACCGGTTCCGTACCACCCCGGAAGCATGACGCGGCACTGACTCCAGGACATGACCCACGGGATCGCCCGGAGGTCGTAGACCGAGTTGGTGGGCTTGCGCGATGCCGGCCTGCTACCGATGTTCAACTCCCCGACCTCGGCGACGGGCGTCGACGTCCGGAAGTACTCGACGAACCCGGGCTCCTCGTGCACCAGACGGCCGTAGGCGGCACGGGCTCTGGCCGCCAGGTCGTCGAGCACGGCGTAGGCCGGTTCTGCCCCGTCGCCCAGACCCTCGACGTCGAGCAACGTCGATTCCAGCGTGCCCGCGACGAGCGATTCGAGGTTGCGCCGTGCCATCGACGGTTCGGCGTACTTCGCCGCGATGATCTCGCCCTGCTCGGTGAGTCGAAGCGAGCCCTGGACGACGCCGGGCGGCTGGGCGAGGATCGCGTCGTAGCTGGGCCCGCCGCCGCGTCCCACGGTGCCGCCGCGACCGTGGAACAGCCGCAGTCGAATTCCCGTGGTGCGCGACGCCTCCAGCAGATCCAGTTCGGCGCGGTACAGCGCCCAGTTGGCTGCGAGGTACCCGCCGTCCTTGTTGGAGTCCGAGTACCCGAGCATGACTTCCTGGTTCATGCCGCGGCCCTCGACGAGAGCTCGGTAGACCGGGACGTTCAGCGTCGCGACGAGCGTCTCGGCGCCCTGCTGCAGGTCTTCGATGGTTTCGAACAGCGGCACGACGCCGACGGTCGACGTCGGGGCCGACCCGTCCGCACCCGGATCGAAGATGCCTGCTTCCTTGAGCAGAAGGGCCGCTTCGAGCATGTCGCTGACCGACTGACACATGCTGATGATGTAGTTCTGGATCGTGTCGGGGCCGAGATGATCGATCGCCGTCTTCGCGGCACGGACGATGCCGAGTTCCTTGGTCGCGAGGTCGCTCAATTGGGCGTCGGCTGCCACGAGCGGACGACGCGTCGTCAGCTCCCGCGACAGCAGTGCGACCCGCTCGTCCTCCCCCAGCGACGCGTAGTCCGGATGCACACCGGCCCATGCCAACAGTTCGGCAACGACCTCTTCGTGCGTCTCCGAGTTCTGACGCATGTCCAGGGCCTGCAGATGAAACCCGAACGTCTCGACGGCTTGTCGGAGCGCGAGCAGACGGTCGTCGGCGATCAGTGCGTCGCCGTCGGCACGCAGTGCTCGGTCGATGACGTCGAGATCGTTCAACACGTCCTGCGGGGCGGCATACGGCGTCGCGCCCAGATCGAGCGCAGAGACAGGCAGCGAGTCGAGCACTGCAACCGCGGTGGCGGTGAGCCGGGCACGAATTCCACGGACTGCGACGCGATACGGCTCGTCGTCCCGTCGGTCGTCGGGATCTCCCGACTCCGCAGCGAGGGCGGTCAATTCGTCGGCGATGTCGACCAACCGCGCGGACATCGACAGTTCCTTCTCCAGCGCGACCAACTGGTCCAGGTAGTGCGCGAAGGCGACGTATCCCGCCTGGTGTGTCGCGGTGTGCACGACGTCGCCGGTGACGTTCGGGTTGCCGTCGCGGTCGCCGCCGATCCACGAACCGGGGCGCAGAATCGGACGCGGCAGCAGACCGTCCTCGGGGTACCGTGTGCGCAGTGCGGCACGGACATCCGCGTTCAGCGCCGGGATGACGTCGAAGAGCGATGTCTCGAAGTACCGGAGCCCGACCTCGATCTCGTCCTGGATCCGCAAGCGAGACAAGCGGATCAACGCCGTCTCCCACAGCGTCAGCACCTGACGCCTGATCGAGGCATCCACGGACGCAAGCTCTTTCGCGGCCGACGCCTTGTTCGGCGCCGCAGCCATCGCGACCTCTCGACGACGCATCAGCTCGGTGATCTTGGACTGTACGTCGAACACCGTGCGCCGACGCGTCTCCGTCGGATGCGCCGTGATGACCGGCGAGACAAGGGCATCGGTCAATGCGGACGCGATCCGGTCGCGCGTGAGGTTCGCGGCGTCGAGCTTGAGCCAGGTCGCCTCGAGGCTGCTGTCCTGCGGCGGATCCTCACGGTCGAGGTGAATCGCGCGTCGACGCTCGCGGTGCAGATCCTCGGCGAGGTTGGCCAGGAGCGAGAAATGACTGAATGCGCGGATGAGCGGAATCGCTTGGGCTACAGCGGTATCGGCGTACATGCCGACTGAGGTGCCGCGATCGACCTCCGAACGGCGGACGGCGAACGATTCGACACGCGCCCGCTCGACGAGGTCGAACGTCTCCTCACCCTCGTGTTCACGAATGATGTCGCCGAGAATCCCACCGAGATAACGGATGTCCTCGCGCAGCGGCTCGGTCAGCTCGCGACCCTGGGTCGTCGGTGTGACGAACGCAGGAGATCCAGCCGACTCCACAGGGGTTTCACTCATTCGTACAGTATCGCCGAACGCCCCCGCATCCGCAGTTCACACCACGTCGTGTCGGCATGTCTTTACAAATGACCTCGGTGAGGCCGCGACAGTCAGGAGAACTTGATCTCGAGGCCGATGCCGAGAATCGCGATGAGCCAGACGATGCCGGTGAAGATGGTCAAGCGGTCGAGGTTCTTCTCGACGACCGTCGAACTCGACAGAGACGATTGCACGCCGCCACCGAACAGACTGGACAGACCGCCGCCCTTACCCCGGTGCAACAGCACCAGAAGAATCAGCGCCAAGCTGGTGACGACCAGCAAGATATCCAGAAACAGTTCCATGTCCGCCTCACATCGATTCAGCTCACGACCGCTGACAGCCTACCTGCCGAACGCCCACTGCCGTGCCACCGCCTCTCGCGAGACAGTGGCACGGCAGCTCCGGTCGGGTGTCGCCCAGAAAATCAGGGCAGGGGTCCACCTGCGGCGATGGCCGAGAGGGTGGCGAACTCGTCCGCCTTCAACGACGCACCACCGACCAGTGCGCCGTCGACGTCGTTCTGCGCGACGATCTCGCCGACGTTCTTGGCGTTGACCGATCCGCCGTAGAGGATTCGAACGCCGGCCGCGACATCGGCGGACGCCAGCGTCTGCAGTTCCTCGCGAATGGCCGAGCACACTTCCTGCGCATCCGCAGCGCTGGCCACCTTGCCGGTACCGATGGCCCACACGGGCTCGTACGCAATGACGATCTTGGAGATGTCCTCGGCGGACAGCCCCTCGAGCGACGCACGCAGCTGAGCGACGTTGTACGACACGTGCTCACCGGCCTCTCGAATGTTCAGGCCTTCGCCGATGCAGACGATCGGCGTCAGCCCGTGCTTCAGCGCAGCCTTGGTCTTGGCCAGGACCGTCGCGTCGTCCTCGCTGTGCAGCGTGCGGCGCTCGGAATGTCCGACGACGACGAACGTGCATCCCAGCTTGGCGAGCATGCCACCGCTGATCTCACCGGTGTACGCACCCGAGTCGTGAGCCGACACGTCCTGCGCACCGAAGGTGAGCAGCAGCTTGTCGCCCTCGATCAGCGTCTGCACGCTGCGGATGTCGGTGAACGGCGGGATGACCGTCACGTCGACCTTGTCGAAGTACTTCGCGGGCAACGAGAACGCGATCTTCTGCACCAACGAGATGGCCTCGAGGTGGTTGAGATTCATCTTCCAGTTGCCGGCGATGAGCGGCTTACGTGCCATCTGTTCAGTCCTCCAGGGCTGCGAGACCGGGGAGCTGCTTGCCCTCGAGGTACTCGAGCGACGCCCCTCCTCCGGTGGAGATGTGCGAGAAACCGTCGTCCGGAAGTCCCAGGGCCCGGACCGCGGCAGCGGAGTCGCCGCCACCGACGACGCTGAAAGCGCCGTTCGAGGTCGCCGCGACGATCGCCTCGGCGAGACCTTTGGTGCCTGCCGCGAACTTCTCGAACTCGAACACACCCATGGGGCCGTTCCAGAACACCGTCTTGGCCGCGCGCAGAACCGCACCGAAACGCTCGACGGACTCCGGGCCGATGTCCAGGCCCATCCAGCCGTCGGGAATCTCGTACGACGGCACCGTCTTCGCTTCCGCATCCGCGGAGAACGAATCGGCGACGACGACGTCCTTCGGCAGGTGGATGACGTCACCGAAACGCTCGAGCAGGTCCTTGCACGTGTCGATCATGTCGTCCTGCAGCAGCGACGAACCGACGGACTGTCCCTGAGCCGCGAGGAACGTGAAGCACATTCCGCCGCCGATGACGAGTGTGTCGACCTTCGGTGCCAATGCTTCGATGACCGCGAGCTTGTCGGACACCTTCGAGCCACCCAGCACGACCGCGTACGGGCGCTGCGGGGTCTCGGTCAGCGTCTTCAGGACGTCGACCTCGGTGCCGACCAGGTTGCCCGCGTACGACGGGAGCAACTTCGCGACGTCGTAGACCGACGCCTGCTTGCGGTGGACCACACCGAAGCCGTCGGACACGAACGCACCCTCGCCGTCGGTCAGCGCCACCAACTCGGCGGCGAGCGCAGCACGCTCCGCCTCGTCCTTGCTGGTCTCGCGTGGATCGAAGCGAATGTTCTCGAGCAGGAGGACGTCACCGTCGGTCAGTCCCTCGGCACGCGCCTGGGCATCCTGCCCGACGACGTCGCCGGCCAGCTGCACGTGCCTGCCCAGCAGCTCGCCGAGCTTCGACGCGACAGGCGCCAACGAGTACTTCGACTCGGGCTTGCCATCCGGTCGTCCGAGATGGGCCGTCACGATGAGCTTGGCGCCCGCGTCGAGCAGAGCGTTCAGCGTCGGAAGCGACGCGACGATCCGGCCCGGATCGGTGATGACACCGTTCTCGATCGGAACGTTGAAGTCCGATCGGACCAACACAGCGCGGCCGGACACCCCGGCGGCGATCAGATCCTGCAGTGTTTTGACTGCCATGTGATCAGAGAGACTTTCCGACGAGGCCGATGAGGTCCGCGAGGCGGTTGGAGTAGCCCCACTCGTTGTCGTACCAGGAGACGATCTTGACCTGGTCGTCGATGACCTTGGTCAGGCCCGCGTCGAAGATCGACGAGTGCGGGTCGGTGACGATGTCCGACGAGACGATCGGATCCTCGGTGTACTTCAGGATGCCCTTCAACGCGCCCTCGGAGGCCGACTTCATCGCAGCGTTGATGTCCGCGGCGCTGGCCGACTTCTTCAGGTTGGCCGTGAGGTCGGTGACCGAACCGGTCGGGATCGGCACACGCAGTGCGTAGCCGTCGAGCTTGCCGAGAAGCTGCGGGAGAACCAGGCCGATCGCCTTCGCCGCGCCCGTTCCGGTCGGAACCACGTTCAGAGCGGCAGCGCGCGCACGGCGCAGGTCGCTGTGCGGGCCGTCCTGCAGGTTCTGGTCCTGCGTGTACGCGTGGACGGTCGTCATGAGGCCCTTGACGATGCCGAACTCGTCATCGAGAACCTTGGCGATCGGTCCGAGGCAGTTGGTGGTGCACGACGCGTTCGAGATGATGTTCTGGCTGCCGTCGTACTTGTCGTCGTTGACGCCCATCACGATGGTGATGTCCTCGCCCTTGGCGGGCGCGGAGATGATGACCTTCTTGGCGCCTGCGTCGAGGTGACCCTTGGCCTTGGCCGCGTCGGTGAAGATGCCGGTGGACTCCACGACGACGTCGACACCCAGGTCGCCCCACGGAAGTGCGGACGGGCCCTCGCGCAGCGACAACGCCTTGATCTTCTGGTCGCCGACGACGATGGTGTCGTCGCCCTCGAGGCTCACGTCGTGCGGCAGACGGCCGAGGATGGAGTCGTACTTGAGCAGGTGCGCCAGGGTTGCGTTGTCCGTGAGGTCGTTGACAGCCACGATCTCGATGTCGGTGGTGCCCAGAGCTTTCTGCGCATCGACTGCCCTGAAGAAGTTACGTCCGATGCGGCCGAAGCCGTTCACGCCTACCCGGATCGTCACTGTTCGCTCCTAAGTTGTTGAACCGTTTGTCGGATTTCGTGCATGTGGACATCCGCACGCAGCAGATCCCACCCTAGTGCGCAGTCACGACTCGCGCGCGGGTCGTCTGCTACCAGGGCATTCACGCCTCGTCGAGCAGTTCCGCGGTGACGGCCGACTCGGTGTCCGGAATGCCGGTGTCCTTCGCTTTTCGGTCCGCCATCGACAGCAGACGGCGGATCCTTCCCGCGACGGCATCCTTCGTCATCGGCGGATCGGCCAGCTGGCCGAGCTCCTCCAGGGACGCCTGTCGATGCTGGACTCGCAACGAACCCGCCGCGGCGAGATGGTCGGGAACGTCGTCGCCGAGGATCTCCAACGCCCGTTCGACGCGTGCCGCCGCCGCGACTGCAGCACGTGCGGAGCGTCGTAGGTTGGCGTCGTCGAAGTTCGCGAGCCGGTTGGCGGTCGCACGCACCTCGCGTCGCATGCGGCGTTCCTCCCAGACGAGGCGAGTGTCCTGAGCTCCCATGCGGGTCAGCAGAGCGCCGATGGCCTCGCCGTCGCGGACGACGACGCGATCGGTGCCGCGTACTTCGCGCGCTTTGGCTGCCACACCCAGTCGTCTGGCTGCACCGACGAGCGCCAGCGCGGCTTCCGGACCGGGGCAGCTGATCTCGAGCGCCGACGAGCGACCCGGCTCGGTCAGCGACCCATGAGCGAGAAAGGCACCGCGCCATGCCGCTTCGGCATCGCCGACCGTCCCGCCGACGACCTGTGCCGGGAGACCACGCACGGGCCGACCGCGCATGTCGAGCAGTCCCGTCTGGCGAGCCAGCGCTTCGCCGTCCTTCGCGACGCGCACGACGTAGCGAGAGCTCTTGCGCAGACCGCCTGCACTGAGAACGTGCACGTCCGACGAGTAGCCGTAGAGGTCGAAGATCTCCCGCCGCAGGCGCCGCGCTATCGACCCCAGATCGACCTCCGCCTCGACGACGACACGCCCCGCAACGATGTGAAGCCCACCTGCAAACCGCAGGAGAGCCGACACCTCGGCTCTCCTGCAGCTCACCTGGGTGATCGCGAGCCTCGAGAGCTCGTCTTTCACCTCCGCTGTCATGGCCACGAAGTGATCCCCTCTCTGCGCGACGTCGTCGGCGCAGTCCCGTCTCGCGACGAGACGATGCTACCGAGCGCTGCCGCCAACTTTCCGAAATGATGCGCGTGAGTACCTGATTCGGCGACATCGTCGTAGACGACCTCGGCTCCCAGCCTGGCAGCCGCACGGGCGAGGTGGTCTCGCTCTCCCCCGGCAGGCACGGAGAGCGAGTCGACGAGGACGTAGTCGACTCCGAAGTCAGGTGCGTGTTGGGAGAGTACGTGCAGATGCCGCTCGGCGGAGAATCCGGTGGTCTCCCCCAACTCCGGCGCGAGATTCAACACCAGGACCTTCGGCGCCGTCGATCGGTCGAGAGCAGCCAGTAGGTCCGGGACGAGAACGTGGGGAATGACACTGGAGAACCACGAGCCGGGACCCAGCACGACGAGGTCGGCCGCGCCGATGGCCTCCACCGCTTCCGGCGTCGCCGGCGGGTCGGGAGGCATCAGACGGACACGCCGCACCTTGCCGGGTGTCGTCGCGACGGCCACCTGACCCCGTATGACGCGGCTGACCCGAGGGTCGTCCTCCAGCCCCGAGACGTCCGCCTCGATGTCGAGCGGAACGGGTGCCATCGGGAGCACCCTGCCCCGAATTCCCAGCAGATCGGACACCTCGTCGAGCGCCAGAACCGTGTCACCGAGCACCTCGGTGAGCCCGGCCAGTATGAGATTGCCCACCGAGTGTCCCGCCAACGCCCCGGTACCGCGGAAGCGATGTTGAAGCACGTCGGCCCACATGCGGGTGCGCGGGTTCTCGGCGGCCAGCGCGGCCAATGCCATCCGCAGGTCACCGGGCGGAAGGACACCGAGCTCGGCGCGAAGGCGACCCGACGATCCCCCGTCGTCCGCGACGGTCACGACGGCCGTCACGTCCGAGGCGAGTCTGCGCGCCGCGCTCAGCGTGGCATACAGGCCGTGACCTCCACCCAGCGCGACGATCTTCTTCGACGACGTGTCGTCCGGCTGCAGGTCGGTCATTCGCGACCCATGTCTCGATGCAGCACCCGCACCGACAGGTCGTCGTGTTGTTCCAGCATCGCGGCCAGTGCTTCCGACATGGCCACGCTTCGATGTTTTCCACCGGTGCACCCGACTGCAACCGTCATGTATCGCTTGCCTTCCCGCCGATATCCGTCCACCGTCAGCTGCAACAGATGGTGGTAGGTGTTCAAGTAGTCCTGGGCCCCGTCCTGCTCCAGGACGTAGTCGCGGACCGCCTCGTCCCGACCAGTGTGCTCGCGGAGCTCCGGAACCCAGTGCGGGTTGGGCAGAAATCTGACGTCGCACACCAGATCCGCGTCGATCGGAAGACCGTACTTGAAGCCGAAGGACTGCACGGTGACGCCGATCATCGCGGCATCCGCGCCTCCGAACGCGGCCTCGATCTTGCGACGTAGCTGGTGCACCGACAGCGAGGAGGTCTCGATCGTCACGTCGGCTGCCGCCTTGACCTGCGCGAGGCGGAGCCGCTCGGCTGCGATGCCCTCGGTCAGCGTGCCGTCCTGCCCGTCGTTCTGCAGTGGGTGGCTACGTCGGTTGGACTCGAACCGTCGAATCAGCGCCGCGTCGGTGGCGTCGAGGAACAGGACACGATTGCGGACGCCCTTGGAATCGAGTTCCCGAACGACCCAGCCGAGGTCGCCCGTGAACAGACGGCTGCGCACGTCCATCACGAGGGCGAGCCGTTCGATGCGCGGGTCCGACTCCAGGCCCAGATCGACCATCTTCGAGATCAGCTCGGGTGGCAGGTTGTCCGCGACGTACCACCCCATGTCCTCGAGCGCCTTGGCGGCAGTACGAAGCCCCGCGCCCGACAAGCCGGTGACGAGGGCGACCTCGATACCGCCTGGGTGCGGTGGGACGACCTCGTCGTTGTTGTCGCTCGCGCTGTCCGCCGCCGTCGCGTCCGGCGCCGGCTGTACATCCGGTTTGCTCACGTCACGCCTCACCCTGTCGAAGTTGCATCTTCCCGACCCCGATCGGCAGCGTCGCTGCCCGTGACTCCATCTTGACCGACGATGTCCGAAGTGTCCGACCCGACGGTGTCCGGTATGACCGGGCCGGACTCCGCGCCCAGCGCCTCGAGCACCGACTTCGCCGTCATCTCGCCGATTCCCGGTACCTGGACGATTTCTTCGACCGACGCCTGCTTCAGCTTGGCGACGGATCCGAAATGCGCCACGAGTGCGTTACGACGCGTCTCGCCGAGCCCGCGTACCGAGTCCAGCGCCGACGCCGTCATGCGACGCGAACGCTTGCTGCGGTGGAAACTGATGGCGAATCGGTGTGCCTCGTCGCGCACCCGTTGCAGCAGGTACAGGGACTCACTGGTCCTCGGCAGGATGACCGGATCCGACTCGCCCGGCACCCACACCTCTTCGAGACGCTTGGCCAGACCGACGATCGCGACATCGGTCACGCCCAGCTCGTCCAGGACCTCGGAGGCGGCTGCGACCTGGGGAGCGCCGCCGTCGACGACGAACAAGTTCGGTGGGTACGCGAAGCGCTTCGGGCGTCCGGTCTGCGGATCCAACGCGGCCTCGGGCGACAGGTCACCACCGCCACCGGCGTCGGAACTGTGCCGGAGGAATCGGCGACGCGTCACCTCGGCGATGCTGGCGACGTCGTCGGAATGTCCGTCGCCCGCCGCTTCCTTGATCGAGTAATGGCGATAGTCGCTCTTGCGCGGGAGACCGTCCTCGAACACGACGAGCGAGGCGACGACATCGGTGCCCTGCACGTGCGAGATGTCGATGCACTCGATCCGCAGAGGCGCGGAGTCGAGATCGAGCGCCTCCTGAATACCCTGCAGCGCAGCCGATCTGGACGTGAAGTCACCTGCACGCTTGAGCTTGTGTTGCTGCAGCGCCTCCTTGGCGTTGCGTTCGACGGTCTCGGCCAGCGCCTTCTTGTCACCGCGCTGCGGAACCCGAAGCTGCACGTTGGACCCGCGCAGACGGCTGAGCCATTGCTGTACCTGATCGGAGTTGGCAGGCATGACCGGAACGAGGACCTCACGCGGAACCGCATTGGCGCCTGCGTCGTCGACACCGGGCGACTGAATCGACATGGCAGCCTGCTCACCGTAGAACTGCGTCAGGAACTGCTCGACGAGAGCAGGCAGATCGTCACGGTTCTCGGCTTGCTGCTCGACCACTTCTCCTGCCTTCTCCACAACCCAGCCCCGCTGGCCGCGCACCCGCCCGCCGCGCACGTGGAAGACCTGCACGGCGGCTTCGAGGTCGTCGGCGGCGAAGGCGACGAGGTCGGCGTCCGTGCCGTCACCGAGAACGACAGCCTGCTTCTCCAACGCGCGTCGGAGTGCGCCGACGTCGTCGCGCAGCCGAGCCGCGGTCTCGAAATCGAGTTCCTCGGACGCCTCCTGCATGCGCTTCTCGAGTTGCCGCACGAGCTTGTCGGTCTTGCCGGAAAGAAAATCGCAGAAATCCTCGACGATCTTGCGGTGCTCCTCGGCGCTGACGCGGTCCACGCAGGGCGCCGAACACTTGTCGATGTACCCCAGCAGGCAGGGCCTGCCGATCTGGCTGTGCCGTTTGAACACTCCCGCCGAGCAGGTACGCGCCGGGAACACTCGCAGCAGTAGATCGAGGGTCTCCCGGATGGCCCACGCGTGCGCGTAGGGCCCGAAGTACCGCACACCTTTGCGTCTCGGACCGCGGTAGACGAACAGCCGCGGATACTCCTCGTTCATCGTGACGGCGAGCATCGGGTAGCTCTTGTCGTCTCGATACCGAACGTTGAACCGCGGATCGAACTCCTTGATCCAGTTGTACTCGAGCTGCAGCGCCTCCACCTCGGTGGTGACGACCGTCCATTCGACGGACGCTGCGGTGGTGACCATCTGGCGGGTACGCGGATGCAACGACGCGACGTCCGCGAAGTACGAATTGAGTCGGCTGCGCAGGCTTTTGGCCTTGCCGACGTAGATCACGCGTCCGTGCGGATCACGAAATTTGTACACGCCGGGTTCGACCGGAATGGTCCCGGTGGCCGGGCGATACGTAGAGGGATCGGACACGTAATCCAGGCTAGCCGCAGGGTCCGACGCGGAACATCACGTGTCGGCGCCTGCGTATTTGGCTTCGAGGGCGCGGAACGTACGTACGGCTGCGACGGCTCGGTCGCGATCGTTCGACTGGATGGCCATGACCGGAATGAACTCGTCGTCGGGAATGTCGACGCGTGCCCACATGGCGCCGTCGGGGAACGACAGACCCCGGACGAGGTCCCATTCGATGAGTCGCTCGGACAGGATGTTGCGGACCGCGACCCCTTCGGCGCCGACCCGCACACGCGGGCGCGTCAGCAGCAACGCGATGCCGGCGAGCAAAAAGCCGATGCCGGCGAGCGCCAGCTGGTCGGCGGTACGGAAGTACACACCGGTCGGCGACACTCGCAGCAGAACGGCGACGGTCACGTGCGCGGTGACCAGTACGACCGCCGCGATGACGGCGTAACGGGCGGACTTCCGAGACCTGACTTCGAGTTCCCAGCGACCGGGCTCGGTCATCGCGCAGCCCCGTCGACACCGGGCTGCCGTAGTCGCTGCAGCGTCAACGCCGTGTCGATGGCCGCGGCCACCGCTTGGGCGCCCTTGTCCTCGCTCGACCCGGGAAGCCCGGCACGATCGAGCGCCTGCTGCTCGTCGTTGGTCGTCAGAACACCGTTGGTGACAGGAGTGCCCTCGTCGAGCGACACCCGAGTCAGACCGGCCGTGACGGCGTCGCAGACGTACTCGAAGTGCGGCGTGCCGCCTCGGATGACGACGCCCAACGCGACCACTGCGTCGTGCGTGCGCGCCAACTGCTGCGCGACGACGGGAAGCTCGATGGCACCCGCGACACGTACGACGGTCACGTCGGTGACACCTGCCTCGGCGGCCTTGCGCGTGGCACCGTCGAGCAGCGCCTCGGACACCGTCTTGTGCCACTGGCCCGCCACGATCGCCAATTTCAGATCGGCAGCGCCGGACAACTGGAGTACGGGTTCGCCCTCGCCGCTCATGGATTCGTTCCCAACTCGATGTCCGGGGTGGAGCCGGCCTTGTGACCCAACTCGTACTCGTCCAGGCCGACGAGGTCGTGGCCCATGCGGTCGCGTTTGGTCCGGAGATACGTCAGGTTCTCGGCGTTCGCGCGCAGCGGCATCGGCACCCGCTCGGTGACGTGCAGACCGTAGCCGTCGAGTCCGACGCGCTTGGCAGGGTTGTTGGTCAGCAGACGCATCGACGAGATGCCGAGGTCGACCAGGATCTGCGCACCGATGCCGTAGTCGCGCGAATCGGCGGGCAATCCGAGTTGGAGGTTCGCGTCGACGGTGTCCGATCCCGCGTCCTGCAGCTGGTAGGCCTGCAGTTTGTGCAGCAGACCGATGCCGCGGCCTTCGTGGCCACGCATGTACAGCACGACACCACGGCCTTCCTGCGCGATCATCTCGAGTGCGGCGTCGAGCTGAGGACCGCAATCGCAGCGCAAAGACCCGAAGACGTCGCCGGTGAGGCATTCGGAGTGGACGCGCACGAGCACGTCGCTGCCGTCGCCGTCGGGGCCTGC
This sequence comes from Rhodococcus sp. Eu-32, assembly GCF_003336925.1. Lineage (NCBI taxonomy): Bacteria > Bacillati > Actinomycetota > Actinomycetes > Mycobacteriales > Nocardiaceae > Rhodococcus > Rhodococcus sp. Eu-32. The sequence continues at coordinate 167,390 of NZ_QGNK01000003.1, forward strand.
GATGTCGCCGCGCACGAGGGCTACGTGCTCGACGTCGTCGTACACGCTCTGGTAGCCGACGGCGCGAAAAACGCCGTGCGACGTCGGGATCCGTGCGTCGGCGACGCGTACGACGTGCTTCTCGTGCTTGCGACGCCATGCGATGAGATCGGCGATGGAGATGAGCGCGAGATCGTGGTCGTCGGCGAAGACACGCAGCTCGTCGGTGCGAGCCATCTCGCCCTCGTCCTTCTGACTGACGATCTCGCAGATCACACCGGCGGGACGAAGATCCGCCATGCGTGCCAGGTCGACGGCGGCCTCGGTGTGGCCGGGGCGTCGCAGCACGCCGCCGTCCTTGGCGCGCAGCGGCACGACGTGGCCCGGACGAGTGAAGTCGCCCGCGCCGCTGTTCGGGTCGGCCAGAAGACGCATGGTCGCGGCACGATCGGATGCGGAGATACCGGTTCCGATGCCTTCGCGCGCGTCGACGGTGACCGTGTACGCGGTGCCGTGTTTGTCCTGGTTGGTCGCGTACATCGGAGGCAGACCGAGCCGGTCGCAGTCGTCGCCGGACAGCGGAACACAGAGGTATCCGGACGTGTATCGCACCATGAACGCCACGAGCTCGGGGGTGGCCTTCTCGGCTGCGAAGATCAGATCGCCTTCGTTCTCGCGATCCTCGTCGTCGACCACCACCACGGCTTTGCCTGCGGCGATGTCGGCGACAGCACGCTCGATACTGTCGAACCTAGTCACGTCGTACGCTCCAAAGTGTCTCGTTCCGCACCGACTTCAGACGTCGGCGCAGATACCCCTTCAACAGTACTTTCCGGTTCGGTCAGTCTGCGGCGAGGGTCTGCAGGCGCTCGACGTACTTCGCGATGACGTCGACTTCGAGGTTCACCGGCGTACCGACCGGCGACCGGCCGAGGGTGGTGAGCTCGAGTGTCGTCGGGATCAGCGAGATCTCGAACCAGTGACCGTCCGCATCCTCGCCCAGGCCGGACACCGTCAACGAGACACCGTCGACGGTGATCGATCCCTTCTCGACGACGTATCGAGCGACCGAGGTCGGCAGCGCGATGCGCACCACCGTCCAGTTCTCGGAGGGCGAGCGGCTGACGACCGTTCCGGTGCCGTCCACATGCCCCTGAACGAGGTGTCCGCCGAGCCTGCTGCCGAGCGACGCAGCGCGTTCGAGATTCACGCGGCTGCCCACCTCCAGCCGCTGCAGGCTCGACCGGTTCAGTGTCTCCTGCATGACGTCGGCGGTGAACGAGATCCCGTCGAGGACGTCCACCACGGTCAGGCACACACCGTTGACCGCGATCGAATCTCCGTGACCTGCGTCCGACGTCACGACAGGCCCCTTGACGGTGAACCGCGCCGCGTCGGCCAGGTCTTCCTTGCCGACGATCTCGCCGAGCTCTTCGACTATCCCGGTGAACACTGTCTACGTCACTCCTGTTTCTTTCGGTACGGCGACGACGACCAGGTCGGTCCCCAGCGTCTGCACACTCTCGATCGAGAACCGCAGGGCGTCGGCAATTGTTCCGACCCCCGCATTCTCCACCGCGGCTCTGCCCGACCCCAGCACGACGGGCGCGATGTAGGCCACGATTCGGTCGACCACGCCCGCTGCGAGAAACGCGCCCGCCAGAGTCGGACCACCTTCGACCAGGACATCGGTGTGGTCGGCCAGAGCGGCGAGGACGTCGAGTGGGTCGTGACTGCGGACGAACGCCGTCGGCGCGTCGTCTCCGCGTACACGAGCACCGGCCGGTATCTCACGTCGCCCGACGACGACGCGCAGCGGCTGCCGGGCGGCGTTCGACCCGTCGGACAGCCGTGCGGTCAGCAGCGGGTCGTCGGCCAGCACTGTTCCGGTCCCGACGACGACGGCGTCGAGCTTCGCGCGTTCGGCGTGGACGTGAGCGCGCGCGTCGGGACCGGTGATCCACTGACTCGTTCCGTCCGCCGCGGCACTGCGTCCGTCGAGACCTGCCGCGTACTTCAACGTCACGAACGGCCTGCCCGTTCGTTGCTTGTGCAGCCAGGCGCGCAACGGACCGTGCGAGACGGCGTCGGCCTCCAGACCGGATTCCACGACGACACCCGCGTCGCGCAGCCTGTCCGCGCCGCCCATCGCCACGGGATTGGGGTCGTCGACGGCGTGGATGACGTGGGCGATACCGGCATCGATCAGCGCGACTGCACACGGCCCGGTCCGACCGGTGTGGTTGCACGGCTCGAGCGTGACGACGGCCGTACCGCCCCGAGCCCGGTCACCGGCCTCGCGCAACGCCATGATCTCGGCATGAGGACCACCGGGTGGTTGCGTGGACCCGATACCGACGACCGCGCCGGCGGCATCGAGGATCACTGCGCCGACGGGCGGATTGGGGCTCGTACGTCCCCGTGCCGCTTCCGACGCGTCGATCGCCGTGCGCATCGCGGCCGCGTAGTCGGGCACATAGTCGGACGCGGCGGGATCCGACATCAGAGGGACAGATGTGCCGACGCGCGCCCTGCCTGCTCGCGGAGTCCACGGACCGCAGCGGCGGGATCGGCAGCGCCGTACACGGCAGAGCCGGCGACGAAGCAGTCGACGCCTGCCTCGGCCGCCTGCTCGACGGTGTCGACGTTGATTCCACCGTCGATCTCGACGACGAGCGTCAGCTCACCGGAGTCGACGAGTTTCCGCACGGTTCGAGCCTTGCCGAGCACGTCCGGAATGAACGACTGCCCGCCGAAGCCGGGCTCGACGCTCATCACCAGCAGCGTGTCGAATTCCTTCAAGATTTCCAGGTAGGGCTCGATCGGGGTGTTCGGCTTGACCGACAGGCCCGCCTTCCCGCCTGCCGCCCGAATGTCCTTCGCCACTGCGATCGGATCGTCCGTTGCCTCGGCGTGGAACGTCACGTTGAACGCACCTGCCTCGGCGTACGACGGCGCCCACCGGCCGGGGTCGTCGATCATCAGATGGCAGTCCAGCGGGATGTCCGTCGCCTTCAACAGGCTCTTCACCACGGGCAGGCCCAACGTCAGGTTCGGAACGAAGTGCGCGTCCATGACGTCGACATGCAACCAGTCCGAACCGGTGACAGCGTCGGCCTCCTCCCCCAGACGAGCGAAATCGGCGGACAATATCGACGGAGCGATCATCGGAGCAGCCACATGCGCAGCCTAGTGCGGCCCTGTATCAGCCGTCACAGGCGGCTGCCGTCAACCCCAGTTCTGCGCCTTCGTCAGACAGAACGGATGGCCCGCCGGATCGAGCAGCACCCGCCACGTCTCGCCGGGCTGATCATCGGGAAGCACCGCCCCGAGGTCGACGGCCCGGCGCGCGGCGTCGTCGAGGTCGTCCACGGCGAGATCGAAATGGAACTGCTTGCTGCCGTGGGGATTCGGCCACGCGGGCGAGACGTAGTCCTCGACGCGACCGAAGCCGAGCGCGGTGTCCCCTCCCGTCACCATCGCGTACTCCTGTTCCGCGTGCGCGACTGTCCAGCCCAGCAGCGCGGACCAGAACTCGGCGCTCTCGGCAGGATTCGCGCAGTCCAACGTCACCATCTTCAGTGCGGCCACCGGCTTCTCACTCATGAGATGTCCCCTCGTTCGATTTCTCGTGTCGCCCCAGACTCCTAGACTTCGCCCGTGGCCGATAGGAAAAATGCGACAGCAGCCGTCGCGGCCGGGACGTCGACGACCGCGGGCATCCTGAGCCCGGATCGGTTGGCGCAACACGTGAACCTCACGCGGCTGGCGTGTGGGGACGCAGTGAGCGCGTGGGTCGAGAACTACTGGCTGCTGCGCTGGGATCTGCCGGCAGGCGCGTCGTACCGGAGCTCGACGCTTCCTCACCCGTCGTGCACGTTGAGCGTCGAACGCGGACGAGTGCGCACCGGCGTCGCCGACGTCGGACCAGTGGTGGCGACCGGTGTCCTGACAAGGCGGTTCGACGTCACCATCGCCGAATCCGGCTGGGTGTTCGGCGTCAAGTTCAGGCCCGGTGGTTTCACGAGCATGACCGGAACGTCCGCCCGCGCGCTGCGCGATGTTCCGGTCGCTGCGCCGTCGATGTTCGCCCCGGACGCGGTCGCCGCACTCGGAGCGCTCGGTCCCGACGACGATCCGGACCGATGCGCGGCCGTCGCGGACGAGGCATTGTCGATCCAGGACGCACGCGTCGAACCCGCGTACGGCGCGGTGTTGTCCATCGTCGCGACGATGTTGAACGACCGGGCATTGTTGCGCGTGTCCGACGTCGAGCGTGCGTGTGACATCGGTACGCGACGTCTGCAGCGACTGTTCGAACGGTACGTGGGCACGACCCCCAAATGGGTGCTGAACCGGTACCGCATTCATGACGCCATCACCGATCTCGACGACGGATTCTCCGGCTCCATCGCCGATCTGGCGGCGCGCTACGGCTGGTTCGACCAGGCGCACTTCACCCGGGAGTTCACCGAACTCGTGGGCGTCCCACCGAGCGACTATCGATCACGACGGCTTGCGTAGCGCCGCCAGGAACATGGCATCCGTTCCGTGGCGGTGCGGCCACAACTGCACCGACGTGCCGTCGCCGACACCCGGCACATCGGGCACCAATGCGTGGGTGTCGAGCTCCTCCACGCCGTGCCTGCGGACCGCGTCGGCGACGACGGCCGAGGTCTCCGACAGGTGCGGTGAGCAGGTCGAATAGAGCACGACCCCGCCGGGACGCACCAGTTCGATCGCGGAAGCCAACAACTGCTTCTGCAACGTCACCAGCTCGGCGACGTCCTTCGGCGAGCGTCGCCACCGTGCCTCCGGGCGACGACGCAACGCTCCGAGACCGGTGCAGGGCGCGTCGACGAGGACGCGGTCGTACCCCGGATCCAGGCCCGGATCGCGTCCGTCGACGGCATGCACGGTGACGGGCAGCGCCTTGGTCGTCTTGCGCACCAGTTCGGCACGGTGCGCCGCAGGCTCGACGGCGTCGACCTGCGCCGCGTCGATCTCGGCGAGTGCACCGAGCAGCGCCGCCTTGCCGCCCGGCCCCGCACACAGGTCGAGCCAACGACCGCCGTCGGGACCGTCGAGCGGTGCCAGCGTCAGCGCCCGCGCGACGAGCTGGCTGCCCTCGTCCTGCACCCCGGCGAGACCGTCGCGGACCGCGTCGAGCTTGCCGGGGTCGCCGCCGTCGAGGTAGACCGCGTAGGGCGAGTACTTTCCCTCTTCTCCCCCGGTGATCAACGCCAGTTCCTCGGCCGAGATCTCTCCGGGACGCGCGACGAGGTGGACCGCCGGACGGGCATCGTCGGCTTCGAGGACCGCCGCCAGCTCGCCCGCGTCGGCACCGAGTGCGTCGGCGAATGCCTGCGCGATCCATCTCGGGTGGGCATGTTCGAACGCGAGGTGCCCCACCGGATCCTTCTCCGCGTCCGGAGCGAGCTCGGCGACCCACTCCTCGGCGCTCTTCTCCGACACCCGCCGCAGTACGGCATTCACGAATCCTGCTTTGCCGCTGCCGAATTCGGCGCGCGTCAGGTCGACGGACGTGGCGACGGCGGCGTGCGGCGCGACACGCGTGCGCAACAGTTGGTAGGCGCCGAGTCGAAGAATGTCGAGCAGACCGCCGTCGATCTCGGAAATCGTTCTGCCCGAACCTGATTCGACGACCGCGTCGAGCAACCCACGGGCGCGACACGCGCCGTAGGCAAGTTCGGTCGCGAGCGCCGCGTCGCGGCTGTCCAGCTTGCGATCCCGAAGCAGTCCTGGCAGAACGAGATTGGCGTACGCATCGCGTTCACGAACTGCCTTCAGTACATCGCGCGCTGCCAGCCGTGCCGGATCGATCGGCGGTGCCGACGACGGTCCGCGCCCGCGCTGGGGTCGCTGGCCACCGCCACCACGAGATCCGGGACTGCGCTGCGGCCGACCGCCGCGAGCCGATCCGCCGCCGGAACGACGCCGACCTGCGTTGTCGGAGTTGCCGTCTCGGTTCGAGTTACTGCTGCGGTCGCTCACTGCGCCACCGTCCCGTCGATCGATCGTGCGCCGCGCGCCCAATCTGCTGCCTTCATGAGTTTCTTGCCCTGCGGTTGCACGTCACCGAGAACGATCGAGCCGTCACCGGTTCCGATGTGGACACCGTCCTTGCGCGCCAGAACCTCTCCGGGTTCGAGCGTCTCGTGGGACGGACGGACCGGTCCGATCTTCACGCGCAGATCTCCGATCGTCGTCCAGGCACCCGGCGCGGGGGTGACGGCACGAATGTGCCGGTCGACCGCCGTCGACGACGCCGACCAGTCGATGCGGGCCGCGTCGACGGTCACCTTCGCGGCGTGGGACACACCGTCCGTGGGTTGCGGGATTGCCGATGCCTCACCGGATTCGATGGCGTCGAGCGTCGCCTCCAGAAGCTCCGCACCGCTCACCGACAGCCGGTGCAACAGATCTCCCGACGTGTCGGTCGGGCGAATCGTCTCGGTGACGACGCCGAGAACAGGACCGGTGTCCATGCCGTCGTCGAGCAGGAAGGTCGATGCTCCGGTGATGTCGTCTCCTGCGGCGATCGACGCCTGCACGGGCGCTGCTCCGCGCCACGCTGGGAGAAGAGAGAAATGAAGATTGATCCAGCCGAAGCGAGGGATGTCGAGAACGGGCCGCGGAAGTAGAGCGCCGTACGCGACGACGGGGCACACGTCGGGAGCGAGATCGGTCAGTTCCGACACGAATTCGGGTTCGGACGGACGCCTCGGGGTCAGAACCGGGATCCCGTGCTGGTCGGCCAGTAGTCCGACGGGGGAACGATTGACCTTGCGGCCGCGTCCGGCGTGGGCATCGGGCCGCGTCACGACGGCCACCACATCGTGTTTCGTCGACGCGATCAGCCGTTCCAGCGACGGAACCGCCGCATCAGGCGTCCCTGCAAACACAACACGCACCAGTTGGCTCCCGAAGAATAGGTAGTTCGAATCCGTACGACGAACTACCTATTCTAGGGAACCGCTGTCGCAGCTCATCGATCACTCCGCCGTAGGCGACGACGCGGCGTCGCCGTTGTCGGCATCGTCCTCGGCGAGAATGCGGTAGAGACGTCGCCGTGCGTCGGCGAGAACCTCACCGGCCGCCTTCACCTGGTCGGGCGTCCCGACTGACGCAACCTGGCCTGCTGCGCCCATCAGTTGGCCGATGAGACCGCGCAGATCGAGAGCGTCACCGCCGACACTGCGGCGCACGTCGTCCCACGGGGCGCCCAGCTCAGCTCGGTGCTCGTCGACGAAGGTGATTCCCTGCTCGGTGAGTCGTGCAGTCTTGCGACCGTCGATTTTCTCGATCAGAACGAGACCCTCGTCTTCCAACTGGGACAGCGCGGGATAGATCGAGCCCGGGCTCGGCTTCCATGCACCCTCGCTTCGCGCGACGATCTGCTGGATCAGCTCGTAGCCGTGCATGGGAGATTCCGCCAGCAACAACAGAATTGCCGATCGGACGTCTCCTCGCCGCCCACGTCCGCCCCGTCCTCGACCTCGTCCGAAGTCGCCGCCCGGCCCGAAAGCGCCGAATCCGCCCGGACCGAAGCCACCTGGCCCGAAGCCGCGATTCCGGTCGGCGCGTCCGCGGTGTTCGTCGCCGCCGTGTCCGCGACGCCCATGGCCACCACGGTGACCCGGCCCGCCACGATGACCTGAATCCGGTCGCGAATCCTCGGGACCGGACGCATCCTGCGGCATCCACATCGTGAACGCTCGCCGCTTCTGTGCACGTTCCGCCATGCCCATCCAGGGCATGCGGTGCATGTCGAAGTAGTTTTCCATGTCCTTGCTCCTTATCATATCGTTTGGACATATTGACGATATATCGACAATGCATCGATGACAACCCCCTGACGGTTGAGCTCACCCGCGTCAGGACAGCCGCGGAACCAACCCGAATATCGTTGCAGGAGAACCCGATCCGGCGCGATTGATCGGGCCTCCGACCAGGATGTAAGCACCGGTGGTGGGCAGCGATCCGAGGTTGGTCAGATTTTCGAGGCTGATGCGGTGCTGGTCGTACAGCTTTTCCGACACCGGGTACGTCTCGTCGTTGCCGAGATCGGGACCGAACGTATCGGTGCCGAGTGCGCCGCGAACGGCGAGCCTGCCCGTGTCGATCAACCACTGGGCGGCGTCGGCGGAGAATCCGGGCTGATGGGTCACACCGTCGGCGTCCGCGCCCACGTATGCATCGGTGCCCCATCGCGATTCCCAGCCGGTCCAGAGCACGACCGCAGCTCCGGATGGGATTTGCCCGTGTGCAGTTTCCCACTCCTGCAGATCGGCGACGGTGACCGCATAGTCGGCGTCGGCCGCGGCCTTGTCGCGAATGTCGATCTTGACGGCAGGCAGGAACAGATCCTCGGGTACGAGTCGGTCCGCCGTCAGGCCTCCGTCCTGGAAGTGCGCAGGCGCACCCCAGTGCGTTCCCGTGTGCTCACCCTGGCGCACGTTCTGCAGGTAGTACCCGTCCTCGGCGACCGTCGCGGCCGTCTCCAGCACGAACTCCGGGTCGCCGGGGAAGATCGGCGTGGACGCCGGATCGTTGACGTGCGACAACGAGACGATGCGCACCAGTTCGCCCAGCGGCACCGCCGGCGCCGGTAGATCGCCCGATCCGATCCCGGCTGCCGCATGTGCGAAACTCCGACCCGCGAACCGCGCCCCCGCGATGCCGGTCAGTCCCGTCGCCACCCGCCGAACCCACTGCCTGCGGTGCATTCGAAGCGCCCTCCTCGCGGCCGAGTTTCGTGTGGTGCGACGTCGTCGCCGAGGACTCTATGCGGACGGGCAGCCGCGCGGTGACTCAACCGATACGAATGGGATCGATCTGCACGCGGACCGCCTCGGTGTTCTTCCGCGCGCTCCGAACCGCCTGAGCGTCGGCGAGCGCGTGTGCCAGCGCTCCCCCGGCGGCACGCGGGACCCGCAACAACAGCCGTTGCACGTCTCCTGGCATCCTGTCCTCGCCGCCGCCCGCAGGCAGCCGTTGCCCCTCGGGAAGGTCCACCGGCCCGAGAACCTCTGTCCCCTCGGGCAATTCGGCCGTCTCGACGAGAGCCATGATCGCGGCGGTCGTACCATCGACGGCCGCGACATGGACAGCAGGCGGAAAGCGCACCTCGGCGCGCTCGTCGAGTTGACTTCGCGCGTGCCCTACTGGATCCCACCGGACCAGAGCCTGAACCGTCGGAATCTCGGATTCCGCGACGACCACGACGCGGCCGCCCTCGGCTCCCGGACGTACGAGGGCAGCTGCCGTCATCCAGCGTCGCAGCGCTTCCTCGGCCGCACGCAGGTCGGCTCGGCCGAGCAGCGCCCATCCGTCGAGAAGCAGCGCAGCACCGTACCCGCCCGGAGCCCACGGCTCGGCGCCGACCGTCGAGATGACAAGCGACGCACCGGGTTCGACGGTGTCCAGAACTGCCGGGCCCCCCGATGTTCGCACCGTGACGCCGGGGAATGCGCGTCCCAGTTCCTCGGCGGTGCGGTGCGCTCCGACGACGACTGCGCGGAGCGCGCGCGAGCCGCACACGGTGCAGCGATGATTGGTGTCGGCGATGCCACACCACGTGCACGTGGGGCTCGCGGCCCCGTCGGCTCCTGGCGCCGACGGTAATGCCAACGGGCCGTTGCATCGGCGGCATCGCGCTGGGGTCCGGCATTTTCCGCACGCGAGAGACGGGATGTAGCCGCCGCGCGGTACCTGCACCAGCACCGGTAGGTCGTTCTTCACCGCTGTTCGCGCAGCGTCGAAGGCAATCGCCGGCAGCCTCGCAGCGCGGGCCCCCGGGTCGCGGGCAAGCGCATGATCGCTGTCGGCCAATGCGACGACGTGAGGCTGCCGGGCGCGGACCACGTCTCGTGGCGCCACGAGATCGTGCGCCCATCCCGAGTCGACGAGCGCTTCGGCCTCTGCGGTGCGTGCGTGTCCGGCGAGGACGACGCCACATCCGGTCTCGAACGCTCGCAGCAACGCGACTTCGCGGGCGTGCGGATACGGCGAACGCGGCTCGGCGTATCCGTCGTCACCGTCGTCCCACAGCACGACGAGACCGAGATTCGCGGCGGGTGCGAAGACGGCACTGCGGGTACCGACCACGATCGACACGTCTCGACGCAGCACGCCGAGCCATCTCCGGTATCGCTTGGCCGGACCGAGCCCGGCGGAGAGCGCAGCCACGACGTCCGGGCCCGCTGCCGCTTCACACGCGGCCGCGACCCGATCCAGGTCGCGTTGATCGGGCACCACGATGACGGCGCTGCGGCCCACGGAGACACACGTTGCCGCGAGCTCGGCGAGCCGACGCGCCCACTCCTCGCCCGGAAGGGCCTGCCAGACGGCCCGTGGATTGCGGCCGGCGCGGAGTGCATCGAGAAACGCGGACCCGTGGGTGTAGCTGCTCCACGCTCGTTCGTCGACCACGGGCTCTGGAACGTCCGGTTTTCCGGGCGGATCCTCGGCCTCGACCTTGGCGTGGCGCGGCGGAACCGCCAGCCGGAGAACGTCGGCGCGCGTTCCCGCGTAGCGATGCGCGACGGCCGACACCAGCCGGCTGACCTCCGGCGTCAGAACCTGCTCGTCGGACACGACGCGGTCGAGCCACCCCAGCTTGCCGGTGTGCTCGGTGGTCGCCACGCGTTCGACGACGAAACCGTCGACGAGTCGCCCCGCGAAGCGGATGCGGACACGAACGCCGACCTTCGCGTCGTCGGCGAATTCGGCGGGAACGAGATAGTCGAACTCGCGATCGAGGTGCGGTAACGGCAAGAGCGGCAGAACCCGAGCTATGGGAAGCTCGGGTGCTGCCGCTCGCGCTGTGCTGCTCAGAGACCCGCTGCCGCGCGCAGCTTCTCCGCGCGGTCGGTCGACTCCCACGGCAACGCGATGTCGGTACGACCGAAGTGACCGTAGGCGGCGGTCGGCGCGTAGATCGGGCGAAGGAGGTCGAGATCGCGAATGATCGCGCCCGGACGCAGGTCGAAGACTTCGTTGATCGCCGACTGGATGCGCGCCGGGTCGGTCTTCTCGGTACCGAAGGTCTCGACGAACAGACCGACAGGGGCTGCCTTGCCGATGGCGTAGGCGACCTGGACCTCGATGCGGTCGGCCAGACCTGCGGCGACGGCGTTCTTGGCGACCCAGCGCATCGCGTACGCGGCGCTCCGGTCGACCTTCGACGGATCCTTGCCCGAGAACGCGCCACCACCGTGGCGCGCCATTCCGCCATAGGTGTCGACGATGATCTTGCGGCCGGTCAGACCTGCGTCGCCCATCGGCCCACCGAGCACGAACTTGCCGGTCGGGTTGACGAGCAGACGAATGTTGGACGTGTCCAGCGTGGGCACGTTCAGTTCTTCGAGTACCGAGCCGAGAACCTTCTCGCGGATGTCGGGTGTCAGCAGGTTGTCGAGGTCGATGTCGGCAGCGTGCTGCGTCGACACCACGACCGTGTCGAGGCGCACCGCGTCGTCCCCGTCGTACTCGATGGTGACCTGGGTCTTGCCGTCCGGACGCAGGTACGGAAGCACACCCGACTTACGAACCTCGGTGAGACGACGCGACAGCCGGTGTGCGAGCGCGATGGGCAACGGCATCAATTCGGGGGTGTCGGTGTTGGCGTAGCCGAACATCAGACCCTGATCGCCTGCGCCCTGCCGGTCGATCTCGTCGTCGGACAGGCCCTCGACGCGTGCCTCGTGGGAGTGATCGACGCCCTGCGCGATCTCCGGAGACTGCGCACCGATGGCGATGTTGACGCCACAGGAGTTGCCGTCGAAGCCCTTGGCGGACGAGTCGTAGCCGATCTCGAGCACCTTGTCGCGCACGATCTTCGGGATGTCGGCGTAGGCGGTGGTGTTGACCTCGCCCGCGACGTGAACCTGGCCGGTCGTGACGAGCGTCTCCACCGCCACGCGCGCACGCGGATCCTCCGCGAGGAGCGCGTCGAGAATCGAATCGCTGATGGCGTCGCAGATCTTGTCTGGGTGACCCTCGGTCACGGACTCACTGGTGAAGAGCCGACTGCCGGACTTGCTCACGGATTTCCTCTCGACGTGTTTCCCGGCCGATCGGAGCCGCTGCTCCGGTCGGCACTTCCATTGTCTACGGTCACGCTGTTACTGCAGGTAAGCACACATGGGCGTTCTGGCACACCGACACTAGTCGCGTCGATGCCGCCCGTGCACCCTTGAAATCACCCGAGATTCGAATGTGAAACATCGGACAGCACGGAGACCACCGCGTCGACGACGCGACTGGCGAGCAGCGCCTTCGACCCGGCACCGAGAGCGGCTTCCGATCCGTCCGATCCGAGGAGCCATCCGTCGTTGTGATCCACCTCGAACGCCTTGCCGTCGCCGACCGCGTTGACGACGAGCAGATCGCAACCCTTGCGTTCGAGCTTCGCGCGTGCGTAGGTCAGGACGTCGCCGTGCTCGTCACCGGTTTCGGCGGCGAAACCGACGATGACCGTGGCCTTGTCGATCTCGCCGTTCCGACGCGCGTCGACGAGACCGGCGAGGATGTCGTCGTTGCGGACGAGCGGGATCGAGTCGGGCTCGTCGGCGCCCTTCTTGATCTTGCTCGTCGCGATACTGGACGGGCGAAAGTCCGCGACGGCCGCAGCCATGACGATGGCGTCGGCGTCCGCCGAGTACTGAGTCACTGCGTCCCGCATCTCGTGCGCGGTCTTGACGTGAACGACGTCGACGGCGGCAGGATCAGGAAGATTCGCGGTGAAGCCGGCGATCAACGTCACACGCGCACCGCGCTGCGCCGCGACGCGGGCGATGGCGTAGCCCTGTTTGCCGGAGCTGCGATTGCCCAGGAACCGAACCGGATCGAGCGGTTCGCGGGTGCCGCCCGCCGTCACGACGACGCGGCGGCCGGTGAGATCGTGCGGAAGCGAATCGGTGCGCTCTGCCGAGAGCATCGCGAGCGCGTAGATTTCGTCGGGCTCGGGAAGCCGTCCCGCGCCGGTGTCGCGGCCGGTCAGCCGCCCCGAAGCGGGTTCGATGACCGTGACGCCGCGACTGCGCAGAGTGGCGACGTTGGCGACCGTCGCCGGGTGCTCCCACATCTCGGTGTGCATCGCAGGCGCGACGACGACGGGACATCTCGCCGTCAACAACGTGGCGGTCAGAAGGTCGTCGGCACGGCCGCCTGCCATCCGAGCGATCAGATCGGCGGTCGCAGGCGCGACGACGACCAGGTCCGCCTCTTGCCCGAGACGCACGTGAGGCACCTCGGGAACGTCGGCGAACACTCCGGTATGGACCGGGTTGCCCGACAACGCCTCGAACGTTGCGCGGCCGACGAACTCGAGCGCGGATTCGGTCGGGATGACGCGGACGTGGTCACCGTTCTCGGTGAAACTTCGAATGAGGGAACAGCTCTTGTAGGCGGCGATACCTCCGCCTACACCGACGACTACGCGCAACTTGGCTGATTCCTTGATCGGTTCTTATTCGCCTTCGGAGTGCTCGAGGAGATCGGAGTGGATCTCGCGAAGCGCGATCGACAGCGGCTTCTCCTGCAGGCCCGGCTCGACGAGCGGGCCGACGTACTCGAGGATGCCGTCGCCGAGCTGGTTGTAGTAGTCGTTGATCTGACGTGCGCGCTTGGCTGCGTAGATGACCAGCGCGTACTTCGACGACGTGCGCGCGAGGAGCTCGTCGATCGGAGGGTTGGTGATCCCGAGCGGCGTGTCGTAAGCCGGGAGTGCGCTACGCGCGTCGAAGTCGGAACCGGCCACTGAAGTGCTGCTCACTATGGAATCTCCCTGAATAGCGTCGATGCTGCATACGTACTGAACTGCGAAAAGGTCGTTCGTGCTCGTGAACCTCGGAGGCCGAGAACCTCAGGAAGGGCCGACCGACGAGCTACCGACCAACAAGGATACCAACTCTTCGCACGAATGGTCGACATCGGTATTGACGATGACCGTGTCGAACTCGTCCTGAGCGGCCAGTTCGACCTTGGCGGTCTCGAGTCGGCGTGCGGTGGCCGCCGATTCCTCGGTCGCCCGCGACGTGAGTCGGTGAACGAGGTCGTCCCACGTCGGTGGTGCCATGAACACCAGCTGCGCCTCGGGCTTGGACACCCGAACCGCTCGCGCACCGGCGAGGTCGAGCTCCAGAAGCACCGGTTTCCCCTGCTCGAGCGCCTCTTCGACCGGCGCGGCCGGGGTGCCGGACCGATGCAGGCCACCGTGAACGCTCGCCCATTCGAGCAGCTCCCCTGCCTCGATCATGCGATCGAACTCCGCGGCGGTGACGAAGTGGTAGTCCTCACCGTCGATCTCACCCGGACGTGGGTCGCGCGTGGTGACGGACACGCTGAACCACAGTTCGGGCAATACGCGTCGAACGACGCGGACGACACTGGACTTACCGACGCCGGAGGGACCGGCCAAAACGATGAGCCGGCCCCTCCGGGGCGATGACGCGTCACGATCGGACACGTGCGCTACCTCCGCTTGTACGTGCACTCAGGCGTCGAAATCGAACTTGGTCAGCAATGCCTTGCGCTGGCGATCGCCGAGGCCGCGGAGACGACGCGTCGGCGCGATCTCCAGCTCGGTCATCAGCTCCTGCGCCTTGACCTTGCCCACCTTCGGCAACGCCTCGAGAAGTGCCGACACCTTCATCTTGCCGAGGATCTCGTCGGTCTCGGCGTCTTTGAGCACCTGCTTCAGATCGGTGCCGCCTCGCTTGAGGCGCTCTTTGAGCTCGGCCCTGACTTTACGGGCGGCAGCCGCCTTCTCCAGAGCAGCGGCACGCTGCTCTGCGGTCAACTGGGGAAGCGCCACGTTTCCTCCGTCTCATCGTGGGGTGGACAGTGCACGGAATGGCGGGTCGCGCACGTCGCTGCTGCGCAACTCGTGGTCACCAGCAACATCAGCGACGTTACCGACGCGCGACCCGCATGGCGAACTTGCCCCCGGAGCTGACGGGGTCGCAACCATGGTCTACGCGAGGCCCGCTTCCACTTCGTCGCGGAGGGTGGTGGCGGCATCGCGAAGAGCGGTGACCGACGGCCCTGCCGCGAGCACGCCGCGAGACGAGTTGGGCAGCAGAAGCTCTCGGGAACCCGCGAAGATCTGGGCGAGATCGTCGACACCCGCGCCCTGAGCGCCGAGCCCGGGAGCGAGGATCGGGCCGGTGAAGTCGCTCAGATCCAGACCGTGATCACGCGTCGCACCGACGACGAGACCGGCCGTGGCGCGTCCGTCCCGGTCGATGTCGGCAGCCCCGTCGACGATGGACTGCGCGACCGACCGATGGGACGCCGTCGCGGTCTGCAGGTCTGCCCCCTCGGCGTTGGACGTTCGCGCGAGGACGAAGACTCCTCGACCGTTTCGCGCGGCCAGGTCGAACGTCTCGCGCAGCGAATCGAACCCCAGGTACGGGGAGACGGTGACCGCGTCCGACGACAGCGGCGAGTCTTCCCCGAGCCACGTCTGCGCGTAAGCGCTCATCGTGCTCCCGATGTCGCCGCGCTTGGCGTCGGCGACGACGAGTGTCCCTGCGTCACGTAGCACCGAGACGGTGCGTTCGAGCACGGCGTACCCCGCGCTGCCGTAGGCCTCGAAGAACGCGACCTGAGGCTTCACGACGGCGACCTCGCCGACGAACGCCTCGACGCACAGCTCGGCGAAGGTCTCCAACCCGTCGGCCGATCGGGGCAGACCCCAGGCGTCGAGCAGCGACGGGTGCGGATCGATGCCGACGCAGAGCCGACCGCGCGCCGCCGTCGCAGCGCGCAGCCGATCCGCCCACGTCTTGCTCATGCCGTGACCGAGGCGCCCGCGATGGCTGCGTGCAGATCCTGCAACGACCGCACTCCCACCCCACCGGCAATGGCGGCTTCGATGCCCTGCACCGCAGCCGACGCGCCCTGCACCGTCGTGATGCACGGGATGCTCTGTGCCACCGCGGCGCTGCGGATCTCGTAGCCGTCGACGCGCGGTCCCGAGTTGCCGTACGGGGTGTTGATCACCATCGCGACATCCCCGGCGAGGATGCGGTCGACGATCGTCGACTCCCCTGCAGGTACGTCCTCACCGGACTGCTTGTAGACCTGCTGGCACTCGACGCCGTTGCGACGCAGCACCTCTGCGGTGCCCTCGGTCGCGAGGATCGTGAAGCCGAGGTCGGCGAGACGCTTGACCGGGAAGATCAGCGACCGCTTGTCCTTGTTGGCGACCGACACGAACACCGAGCCCGACGTCGGCAGCGAACCGTATGCCGCCGTCTGGCTCTTGGAGAAGGCGGTACCGAAGTCCGCGTCGATACCCATGACCTCGCCCGTCGACTTCATCTCCGGGCTCAGCAGCGTGTCGACGCCTGTGCCGTCGGCGCGACGGAATCGGTTGAACGGCAGGACCGCTTCCTTGACGGCGATCGGCGCGTCCAGCGGTGTCGTCCCGCCGTCGCCCTCGGCAGGCAGGATGCCTTCGGCCCGCAGGTCGGCGATCGACTCACCGAGCATGACGCGCGCACATGCCTTGGCCAGCTGCACGGCCGTGGCCTTGGACACGAACGGAACCGTCCGGCTCGCACGCGGATTCGCTTCGAGGACGTACAGAATGTCGTCCTTGAGCGCGTACTGGACGTTGAGCAGTCCCTTCACGCCGATGCCCTTGGCGAGCAGCTCGGTCGACCGTCGCACGTTCTCGATGTCGGCCTTGCCCAACGTGATCGGCGGCAGCGCACACGCCGAGTCCCCGGAGTGGATACCGGCTTCCTCGATGTGTTCCATGACGCCACCGAGGTAGACCTCGGTGCCGTCGCACAGGGCGTCGACGTCGATCTCCACCGCGTCTTCGAGGAAGCGGTCGACGAGAACCGGGCGGTCGTGCGAGATCTCGGTAGCACGCGAGATGTAGTCGGCGAGCGATGCCTCGTCGTAGACGATCTCCATGCCGCGGCCACCGAGCACGTACGACGGACGCACGAGTACGGGGTAGCCGATACCGCCCGCGATCTCGCGAGCGCCGTCGAACGTCGTCGCGGTACCGAACTTCGGAGCAGGCAGGCCCGCCTCGGTGAGGACACGCCCGAACTCGCCGCGATCCTCGGCAAGGTCGATCGCCTCGGGGCTGGTTCCGACGATGGGAACACCCGCAGCCTTCAGGCGCTTCGCCAGTCCCAGCGGCGTCTGGCCACCGAGCTGCACGATGACGCCTGCCACGGTGCCGGACTGCGATTCGGCTCGATAGACCTCGAGCACGTCCTCGAACGTCAGCGGCTCGAAGTACAGGCGGTCGGCGGTGTCGTAGTCGGTCGACACGGTCTCCGGGTTGCAGTTGACCATGACGGTCTCGTAGCCGGCCTGCGACAGCGTCTGCGCCGCGTGCACACACGAGTAGTCGAACTCGATGCCCTGGCCGATGCGGTTCGGGCCCGAACCGAGGATGAGCACCTTCTGGCGCTCGCGCTGTTCGGCGACCTCGGACTCGGCGTTCGGATCGAGCTCGTAGGTGCCGTAGTGGTACGGCGTCTTGGCCTCGAACTCGGCTGCGCAGGTGTCGACCGTCTTGTAGACGGGGTGGACACCCAGCTCGGTGCGCAAGGCGCGAACACCGTCTTCACCACCGAGTTCCGGTCGGACTGCGGCGATCTGGCGGTCCGACAGGCCGTGGTACTTGGCCTGACGCAGGAGCGCCTCGTCGAACTTCTCGGCGGCACGCAGTTCGTGTCCGAGTTCGTGGATTTGCTGGAACTGGTCGAGGAACCACGGGTCGATCTTGGTGGCGTCGAACAGCTGCTCGAGGGTCGCGCCCAGTTCGAACGCCTTCTCGATGCCGTACATCCGGCCGTCCTTCGGGACGGACAGGTCCTTCAGCAACGACTCGAGGTTCACGGCCTCGACCTCGGGGCCGGTCCAGTATCCCGCTCGCTTCGTCTCGAGCGACCGCATGACCTTGCCGAACGCCTCGGCGAAGTTGCGGCCGATCGACATCGCCTCGCCGACGGACTTCATCGTCGTCGTGAGCGTGCCGTCGGCGCCCGGGAACTTCTCGAACGCGAACCGCGGCGCCTTGACGACGACGTAGTCCAGCGTCGGCTCGAAGCACGCCGGGGTTTCCTTGGTGATGTCGTTGACGATCTCGTCGAGGGTGTAGCCGATGGCCAACTTGGCGGCCATCTTCGCGATCGGATAGCCGGTGGCCTTCGACGCCAGTGCCGACGACCGCGAGACACGCGGGTTCATCTCGATGACGACGAGTCGGCCGTCCGTCGGGTCCATCGCGAACTGGATGTTGCAACCACCGGTGTCGACGCCCACCTCGCGGAGGATGTCGATCGAGAGGTCGCGCATCTTCTGGTATTCGCGGTCGGTCAGCGTCATCGCCGGGGCGACGGTGACCGAGTCGCCGGTGTGCACACCGACCGGGTCGACGTTCTCGATGGAGCAGACGATGACCACGTTGTCGCGGCCGTCGCGCATGAGCTCGAGCTCGTATTCCTTCCAGCCGAGGATGGACTCCTCGATGAGCACGTTCGCGGTCGGCGACGCGGCGAGCCCGCCTCCGGCGATGCGCGTGAGGTCGGCGTCGTCGTAGGCCATGCCCGAGCCCAAGCCGCCCATCGTGAACGACGGCCGCACGACGACCGGGAAGCCAAGCTCGGCGACGGTCTCACGCACCTCGTCCATCGTGTAGCAGACGCGAGAGCGCGCGCTCTCCCCTCCGACCTTGGACACGATGTCCTTGAACTTCTGACGGTCCTCGCCACGCTGGATGGCGTCGAAGTCCGCGCCGATGAGCTCGACGTCGTACTTCTCGAGGATCCCCTGCTCGTGCAGCCCGACGGCCGCGTTGAGCGCGGTCTGGCCACCGAGGGTTGCGAGAACGGCGTCGATCGGATGTCCCTGCTCGGCCTCGCGAGCGAAGATCTTCTCGATGAAATCGGCGGTGATCGGCTCGACGTAGGTGGCGTCGGCGAACTCCGGGTCGGTCATGATGGTGGCCGGGTTCGAGTTCACGAGGCTGACGCGCAGGCCCTCCTCGCGGAGTACCCGGCACGCCTGAGTGCCGGAATAGTCGAACTCACAGGCCTGTCCGATGACGATCGGTCCCGAACCGATGACCAGGACGTGTCCCAGATCGCTGCGGCGTGGCATTACTTGTCAACTCCCTCAAGCACTGATGTGAACCGATCGAAGAGGTACGCGGCGTCGTGTGGGCCCGCCGCGGCCTCGGGGTGGTACTGAACCGAGAACGCGCTTCCACTCAGCAGTTCGACGCCTTCGACGGTGCCGTCGTTGGCGCACGTGTGGCTGATCCGGGCGCGGCCGAAGTCGGTGTCGAACTCCTCGCCTGCTTCGCCTTCGAGCGCGAAGCCGTGGTTCTGCGCGGTGATGGCGATGCGTCCGGTGGTGTGCTCGACGACGGGGATGTTCATGCCGCGGTGGCCGAACTTCATCTTGTACGTCGAGCGTCCGAGCGCGCGGCCGAAGATCTGGTTTCCGAAGCAGATGCCGAACAACGGCAGTCCGCGTCCGAGAACCTCGCGGGTCAGCGCGACGTTGGCGTCGGCGGTCGCCGGGTCGCCCGGTCCGTTGGACAGGAAGACGCCGTCGGGATTCAGCTCCAGAATCTGGTCCATGGTGGCCGCCGACGGAACCACGTGCACACGGATACCGCGCTGCGCGAACATACGCGGTGTGTTCGTCTTGATGCCGAGATCGACTGCGGCGACGGTGAATCGGGCGTCGCCGCCTTCGGGCTCGATCACGTAGCCGGTGTCGGTGGTGACCTCACCGGCCAGGTCGGCACCGAGCATCGACGGCTGACCGACGACCTGCTCGAGCATCTCCGTCTCCGTGCCGAGTGCGTCACCGGAGAAGACGCCCGCGCGCATCGAACCGCGGGTGCGCAGGTGGCGTACGAGAGCGCGCGTGTCGATGCCGGCGATGCCGACGACGTTCTGCGCCTCGAGCTGTTCCTGCAACGATCCGGTTGCCCGCCAGCTCGACGTGCGTCGTGCCGGGTCACGGACGACGTAACCCGCGACCCAGATCTTGTTGGGATCCTGGGCGCTCGCGGCTTCGCCGTCTTCCTGGTTCCAGCCCGTGTTGCCGATCTGCGGCGCTGTCGCGACGACGATCTGGCGGTGGTAGCTGGGGTCGGTCAAGGTTTCCTGGTATCCGGTCATGCCGGTGCAGAAGACGGCTTCGCCGAGAGTCCGTCCGGTGGCGCCGAAGGTGGTGCCACGGAACGTCCGGCCGTCCTCCAGAACAAGAACTGCGCTGCTCACGCGGGTGTCTCCTTCGAGTCGTTCGTGCCTGTGTTCGGATGTGTGTCGACCCAGGTGGGGTAGACGAGCTTGTCGTCGGCTCGAAAGCCGGTGTCGATCTCGGTGCCGGTCGGCAGGGTCCAGCGGATGACCAGCAGGCCGTCCTTGCTCATGACCTTGCCCGCCAACGCACGATCGGTTCTGATCCCGCGAATGGACTCCTGCGGAATCCAGATGGTGGACTCCCCTGTTCGCTCGAGCAGGATGCCCTTCTCGTACCGCGACAGTTCCGCCGTCGCGCGGTGGCCGATGTCGCCGACGGCGATGCGGTCCTGCCAGTTCGGCGCGATCGTGCTGCCGACGTACAGGCCGGTCGCTGCGGCGATCGACGGTGCCCCGAGATCGGCGGGCACGGGAGGGAACACCCCGATCCGGTCCGCCTGGCGCTTCTGGCGGCCGCGCCAGCCCCAGAAGATCAAACCGATCATCGCGAGCCAGAAGACGACGAACGCGACGACGATGACCACTCTGTCCACGGCTATGCCTCCGTCGCGACGCGCACGGCGCCATCGCGGGCAGTGATCCGTCCGCGCAGCAACGTCGTGGTGACTCTGGCCGAGAACGCCATCTGCTCGAACGGCGTGTTCTCGGAGATACTGGCGAACTTCCTGCCCTCGACCGTCCACGATGCGTCCGGGTCGACGAGCGTCAGGTTCGCGATCTCTCCGACCTCGATCGGACGGCCCTGGTCGGCGAGTCCGACGATCTCCGCCGGACGCTCGCTCATGACGCGGGCCACGCCACGCCAATCGAGCAGACCGGGCTCGACCATCGTCTGCGCGACGATCGCGAGCGCGGTCTCGAGACCGAGCATGCCCGGACGCGCCTGGGAGAACTCGCAGCACTTGTCCTGCTCGGCGTGTGGCGCGTGATCGGTCGCGACGCAGTCGACCGTGCCGTCGGCGAGGCCCTTGCGCAGCGCCGCGACGTCGGACGCCTCGCGCAGCGGCGGGTTCACCTTGTTCACGGCGTCGTACGTCTCCAGGCGCGAATCGTCGAGCAGCAGGTGATGCGGCGTCACCTCGGCCGAGATCAAAATCCCTTGTGCGCGTGCCCACTTCAGCAGTTCGACGGTTCCCGCCGTCGATGCGTGACAGATGTGCACCTTCGCTCCGGCGTCGCGAGCGAGCAGAGCGTCACGGGCGACGATCGACTCCTCGGCGGCACGCGGCCAGCCGGCGAGACCCAGGCGAGCTGCCGTCGGCCCCTCGTGTGCGACGGCACCGACGGTCAGACGCGGCTCCTCGGCGTGCTGCGCGATGAGCACCCCGAGCGAGCTCGAGTACTCGAGCGCGCGACGCATGATCAGCGGGTCGTCGACGCATTTGCCGTCGTCGGAGAACATCTTGACCTTGCCGACGCCGCTCGCCATCGTCGCCATCTCGGCGAGCTGCTTGCCCCCGAGACCGACCGTGACGGCACCGACCGGGTGCACGTCGACGAGTCCGACCTCCTGGCCGCGACGCCACACGTGATCGGTGATGACGACCGAGTCGGCGACAGGGTTGGTGTTGGCCATCGCGAACACCGCCGTGTAACCACCAAGAGCGGCTGCGGCAGAACCGGTTTCGATGGTCTCGGTGTCCTCGCGGCCGGGCTCGCGCAGGTGGGTGTGCAGGTCGACGAATCCGGGGAGCAGAATCTGCCCGCCCGCCTCGACGACCTCGGCATCACCTGCGTCGAGATCGGATCCGATGGCGGCGATCTGGCCGTCGTCGATCAGGACGTCGGTAGCGGGTTCCTCGCCGTAGATCAGAACGCCGCGCAGCAGAACACTCACAGCGCACCTCCGTCCGAGCCGACGAGCAATCGGAACAGCACCGCCATGCGCACGTGAACTCCGTTCGTAACCTGTTGCAGTACAGCAGTTCTGGGTGAATCGGCCACCGACGACGCGATCTCCATGCCGCGCAGCATCGGTCCCGGGTGCAGCACGACGGCATGCTCCGGGAGAAGGTCCATCCGCTTCTGGGACAGCCCGTACGTGATCGAGTACTCCTTCGCCGACGGGAAGAATCCGCCGTTCATCCGTTCCGCCTGCACGCGCAGCATCAGCACGGCGTCGAGCGACGGCAGTTCGGCATCGATGTCGTGCGACACGCGGACCGGCCAGCCGGAGACTCCGACGGGCAGCAGCGTCGGCGGCGCGATGAGAACCACCTCGGCGCCGAGCGTCGACAGCAGAATCGCGTTCGATCGCGCGACGCGACTGTGCAGGATGTCGCCGACGATGCCGATGCGCCTGCCCTCGATGTCACCGAGACGTTGGCGCAGGGTCACGGCGTCGAGCAGCGCCTGCGTTGGGTGCTCATGGGTTCCGTCACCTGCGTTGATGATCGCGGGTCCCGCCCCGTCGCCCTGGCCCTTCGTCCACGCGGCGATCTGGTGTGCCGCACCCGACGACGGGTGACGCACGATCAGCGCGTCCGCGCCCGCGGCACGCAGCGTCATCGCGGTGTCCCGCAAGGACTCGCCCTTCGACACCGACGAGCTGCTGGCGCTGACGTTGATGACGTCGGCACTCATCCACTTGCCTGCGACCTCGAACGACACACGGGTGCGGGTCGAGTTCTCGAAGAAGACGGTCATGACCGTGCGGCCACGGAGAGTCGGGAGCTTCTTGACCTCACGGCCCAGCAGCGCCTGCTCGAACCGATCGGCCTCGTCGAGCAGCTCGGTCGCGGTCTCGCGGGTCAGATCGGCCACGGACAGCAAATGCTTCACTGCACTACACCCTTGTTTCCATCTGGGTCACTCCTGCGGGCTCCGCTCCCGCCTTCTTCCGGGTCACTCCTGCGGGCTCCGCTCCCGGCTGAGATAGATACACCGTCCTGCCCGTCGTGCTCGGTCAGAGACACTGACACGTCCTCGGTCCGAGCCGTCGGCACGTTCTTTCCGACGTAGTCGGCGCGCAACGGGAGTTCGCGGTGTCCGCGGTCGATGAGAACGGCCAGCTGAACGGCCCTGGGGCGACCGAGGTCACGCAGCGCGTCCAGCGCTGACCGCACCGTCCGGCCGGAGAACAGGACGTCGTCGACGAGAACCACGAGTGCGTCGTCGATTCCACCCTCCGGAACGAGGGTCCGCTCCAGGGGGCGATGCGGCTTGTTCCGCAGATCGTCGCGGTACAGCGTGATGTCGAGCGAGCCGAGCGGCGGGCGCACCCCGCTGAAGACCTCGATGCGCTCGGCGAGACGCTCGGCGAGCGTGGTGCCGCGCGTCGGAATGCCGAGGAGAACGACACGAGGGCCGTCCGCGGAATCCAGCGCGGTCTTCTCGATGATCTGATGCGCCATCCGGGCGATGGTCCGGCCCACATCCGCGGCGGACAGCAGCTCGCGGGAAGAACCGGGTCGATTGTCGGGAACGGAAGAACTGTCGGGCGCAGGCAAACTACGACCTCCTTCTCCGCCTCTCTGGACGGATCGTTAAAGGATGTCTGACGGTGACACAGCCTAGCAATCGCTCCTCCCCGCACGAGCGGCGGGGAGGAGCGAATCGAAAGATACTCAGGAGTCGGCGGGCTTGTCCTCGGCAGTACGCGAGGACACGGCCGCGGCTGCCGCTCGAACCTGAGGCGCTACGAGCACGATCTGGCCGAGAACGCCGTTGACGAACGACGGCGAATCGTCCGTGGACAGCTGCTTCGCGAGTTCGACGGCTTCGTCGACGGCCACGACCGGCGGCACGTCCGTCGCGTGGAAGAGTTCCCACACCGCGACACGCAGAATCGCGCGGTCGACGGCCGGAAGCCGGTTCAGCGTCCAATCCGTCAGGTGGTCGGAGATCACACCGTCGAGACGATCGAGATTCTCTGCGACGCCGACGACCAGCGTCTCGGTGTACTCGCTGACGGGCGCGATCGTGTCGTCGCCGCGCGCCAACTCGATACGCTCCTTGGCCAGGTCCACCGGATCGGTGTCACGCGCCTCGGCCTCGAACAGGAAGTCCACTGCCCGCTTGCGAGCCTTGTGGCGCGCACCGAGCTTCTTCGGCTGCTCGGGCTGTTTCGATCCAAGACGTGCTTGGTTCTTCTTCGACGACACGTTAGGAGTTCACACGCCCGAGGTAGTTGCCGTCACGCGAGTCGACCTTCAGCTTGTCGCCGGTGTTGATGAACAACGGAACGGAGATCTCGGCGCCGGTCTCGAGGGTTGCAGGCTTGGTGCCGCCGGTGGAGCGGTCGCCCTGGAGACCGGGATCGGTGTGCTTGACCTCGAGCTCGACCGTGACGGGCAGCTCGACGTACAGCGGCGCGCCCTCGTGGGTCGCGACCTGAACCTGCATGTTCTCGAGCAGGAAGCGTGCGCCGTCGCCGACCGTCGCCTCGGAGATCGAGATCTGGTCGTAGGTGTCGCCGTCCATGAAGACGTAGTCGCTGCCGTCGTGGTACAGGTACGTCATGTCGCGACGATCGACCGTCGCGGTGTCGACCTTGACGCCTGCGTTGAACGTCTTGTCGACGACCTTGCCCGACAGCACGTTCTTGAGCTTCGTACGCACGAAAGCGGGGCCCTTGCCCGGCTTGACGTGCTGGAACTCGATGATCGACCACAGCTGGTTGTCGATGTTGAGAACGAGACCGTTCTTGAAATCGCTGGTAGAAGCCACTGGCTCTTACGTCTCCTCGTATTTCTCGCCTGCGCCGTGCGTCACACGAGAATCAGTTCTTTGCTGGTCATGGTGAGCAACTCGGGTCCGCCGTCGCGAACGACGAGTGTGTCTTCGATCCGGACGCCACCGCGCCCCGAGATGTACACACCCGGCTCGACGGTCACAGCTGCACCGCTCAGCAGTGTACCGGTGCTGGTGCGTGCAATTCCCGGCGCTTCGTGGATTTCGAGGCCGACACCGTGTCCGAGGCCGTGCAGGAACAGCTCCCCGTACCCGGCGTCCTCGATGACCGATCGTGATGCCGCGTCCACCGAGGCCGTGCTCACGCCGGGTGCCAGCGCCTCTCGGCCCGCGGCCTGAGACCGCAGCACGAGCTCGTAGATCTCCTTCTGCCACGCGTCGGGCTCCCCGATGACGACCGTGCGTGTCATGTCCGAGTGGTACCCGCCCACGAGCGCACCGAAGTCGAATTTCACGAAGTCACCCGTCGCGAGCACAGCCGCCGTGGGCCGATGGTGAGGCACGGCGGAATTCGCACCCGCTGCGACGATCGTCTCGAACGAGATGCCGTCGGCACCCGCGTCGAGCATCAGAGCTTCGAGCTCGCGCGCCACCTCGAGCTCGGTACGTCCGGCTCTGATTCCCCCGCGCTCGATCAGTAGCGCGAAGGCCTCGTCCGCAGCACGACACGCGTCGCGCAACAGCCCGATCTCGTGCTCGTCCTTGACCATGCGCAGATCCTCGACGAGGCCCGGACTGCGGACGAGCGTCGGAGCCGCGTCCAGAGCACTCCACGCGTCGTGCTGTTCGACCGTCACGACATGGCTTTCGAATCCCACGTTCCCGGACGGCGCCGCCCGGTCGTCGGTCAGCAACGCCGTCGCCGACGACCTGTCGATCGACGCACGAAGGTCGGGAACTTGGGCGGCGACCTGGGAGAGATACCGACCGTCGGTGCAGATGACGGTTCCGTCCTCGTTCCCGTCGGAATCGGCGGCGGACACCACGAGGGCGGCGTTGCTCCCGGTGAACCCGGTCAGGTACCGGATGTTGAGGAGATCGGTCACCAGGAGTGCGTCGAGGTTCTTCGCGTGCAGAGCGCGACGGAGCGCGGCTCGACGCGCTCCGAAGTCGGCTCGTTTCCGGTCTGCAGACATTCCTCCAACCTATCGTTCGACGCAGCTGCCACGGCCCATCGATGTCGTAGACCGTCACGAAATTCTGTGGGGCCGGACACACTTACCGGCGGGTAGGGATAGGCTGACCCCATGACTGGGTGGGTTGTGCGCGGAATCGGTATGGGTCTGATCAACGTGGGGGTGCGGATACTGCTGGGGGCAGCCGTCGCGCAGTGGCCGACGCACGGCTCGCAGCTGCGCTGGGTGGGCATGGCCGCCGTGCTGCTGGCGGTCGTCGTGTGGGCCGGAATCGACGGAATCCGCGACCGACATGCCAATCCCGATCCCGAATACGGCAAGGATCTGACGATGGTCTGGCTGAAGGCCGCGGTCGTCGGTGGTCTGCTGGCAGGCCTTCTCGCGTGGCTGGTCGGATTCCTCGTCGAGTTCAGCGTCGGCCAGAACTCGCTGTTCTTCGAACTGACGTCGGGCGCCGCGTTCACGATCCTCGTCATCTTCATTCCGGCGACGATCGCCGTGTTCCTCGGACGCCTTCTCGCTTCGCGCGATGCGAAGAAGAAGCTCGCCGCGACCGACGCCGAGCGCGAGCAGCACCGCCGCGAACATCACACGGTCGGCGCGAACGCCTCGGGTCAGTCGGCTACCGGTCAGGCAGCGCCGTCGCAGTCGACGGCCGACCAAGCACGGTGGGCCGACGACTCGGCCGACACCGAAGTGTTCCCGGCCGTCGGTCCAGACCTGCAGAAAGATCAGGGCTCGAAGAAGAGCACCAGCTAGAGCAGAATTCCGGTGCTGGACGGGCCTGAGTCGTCCCGTGCGATGGCCGAGTAGGCCGCGACGAGAAGGCTCGGGTCCGGTCCTTCCAGTCGTCCCGGCTTGGCAAGGCCGTCGAGCACGACGAACCGCAGCATTCCGGCGCGATTCTTCTTGTCGGTCTGCATGCCCTTCAACAGATCACCGAACGCGTCCGCGTCGTACGTCGTCGGCAGCCCCACCGCTTCGAGGATGCTGCGGTGACGGTCGGCGGTGGCGTCGTCGAGACGGCCGGCCAGGCGACCCAGTTCGGCCGCGAAGACGAGACCGACGGCGACGGCAGCACCGTGACGCCAGCGGTAGCGCTCCCGGCGTTCGATGGCATGGCCGAGCGTGTGTCCGTAGTTCAGGATCTCGCGCAGACTCGACTCCTTGAGGTCGGCCGCGACGACGCGGGCCTTGACCTCGACGGAACGACGAATCAGTTCCGGCAGAACGGTCCCCTGGGGGTCGAGGGCGGCGTCCGGATCGGCTTCGATCAGATCGAGGATGGTCGGGTCGGCGATGAAACCGGTCTTGATCACCTCGGCCAGACCGGCCACGATCTCGTTGCGCGGAACGGTTTCGAGCGTCGCGAGGTCGATGAGGACCGCTGCGGGTTCGTGGAACGAGCCGACGAGGTTCTTGCCGGCCTCGGTGTTGATGCCCGTCTTGCCGCCGACTGCTGCATCGACCATCGCCAGGAGCGTCGTCGGCACGTGCACGATCTTGACCCCGCGCATCCACGTCGCGGCGACGAAACCGGCGAGATCGGTGGCCGCGCCGCCGCCGAGGCTGACGACGGCGTCGCTGCGCGTCAGACCGATCCGGCCCAACACCTCCCAGCAGAACCCGGCGACCGCCAGTTCCTTGCCGTCCTCGGCATCCGGAATCTCGATGCGGTGAGCATCGATTCCCTTGGCCGCCAAGGCCTCTCGAACGGCTTCGGCAGTCTCCGCGAGCGGCGGCTGGTGAAAGATCGCGACGGTGGCCGTTCCGGCCAGTTCGTCGACCAGATCACCCAGCAGTCCCCTGCCGATGATCACCGGGTACGGCGCTGCGGTCTCGACCATGACGCGTACGGGCTCGGTCATTGTTCTCACCCTCCATCGAATCGGTTGGGTCGCCCCAGTACGGGCGGTGTCGTGGCACCCGCGTGCTCGTGATGCGCTTTCAGTTTCGCGACGACCTGGGTGACGACACGTGCCGGACTGCGCCCGTCGGTGCGCACCCGGATGGTGGCTGCCGAACGGTACAGCGGCCGCCTCGTACGCATCAGGTTCTGGTACTTCGTACGCGGATCCGGGCCGGCCAGCAGCGGTCGAGCATTGTTGGCGCCCGTGCGGCGCAAGCCCTCGGCAACGCTGATCTCCAGATAGACCACGGTCTGCGACTCCAGCAGCGCGCGTGTGCGCTCGGAGAGGATCGATCCCCCTCCCAACGACACGATGCCGCTGTGGGTCGCGATGGCGTCGGCGACCACCTGCTCCTCGATGACGCGGAACGCGGGTTCGCCGTCCTCGGCGAAGATGTCCGCGATGGTCCGTCCGGTCGTCCGTTCGATCGCGGCGTCGGTGTCGAGCAGTTCCAGTTCGAGCGCCTGAGCGACCCGCCGCCCGATGGTCGACTTGCCGGCACCGGGCGGGCCGATCAACACCGCGTACGGAGTCATCGCGGCGGCCGGGCGGCAGAGCCCTTCACGTAGTGGTCGACGTTGCTCGCCGTCTCCGCGAGCGAGTCTCCCCCGAACTTCTCGAGCGCGGCCTGCGCGACGACAAGGGCAACCATCGTCTCGGCGACGACGCCGGCAGCAGGGACCGCGCAGACGTCGGACCGCTGGTGGATCGCGACGGCCTCGTCACCGGTCGACATGTCGACGGTGGCGAGCGCGCGGGGAACCGTCGAGATCGGCTTCATCGCAGCGCGCACACGCAGCGCCTCGCCGTTGGTCATGCCACCTTCGATGCCGCCTGCGCGGTTGGTCGACCGTAGAACTCCGTCGGGGCCCGGCTTCATCTCGTCGTGCGCGGCGCTTCCGCGCCTGCGGGCGGTCTCGAAACCGTCGCCCACCTCGACACCCTTGATCGCCTGGATGCCCATGAGGGCGGCCGCGAGCCGTGCGTCGAGCCTGCGCTCGCCGCTGACGAACGACCCGAGTCCGACGGGCAGACCGTGCACGACGACCTCGACGACGCCGCCGAGGGTGTCACCGTCACGCTTGGCGGCCTCGATCTCGGCGATCATCGACGCCTCGGCCGCGGCGTCGAACGCGCGGACGGGACTGGCGTCGATCGCGTCCAGGTCGTCACCGGACGGCGCAGGGCCGACGTACGGCTCCGACGCGCCGATCGAGATGACATGTGAGACGACGTCGACGCCGAACGCCTGCTTCAGGAATCGCCGTGCGACGGTTCCGATCGCGACGCGGGCTGCGGTCTCGCGCGCGCTCGCACGTTCGAGCACCGGGCGGGCGTCGTCGAAGCCGTACTTGAGCATGCCGGAGTAATCGGCGTGACCGGGACGGGGACGGGTCAGCGGACTGTTGCGAGCGAGGTCGGACAGCACCGACTGATCGACCGGATCGGCCGACATGACCTGTTCCCACTTGGGCCACTCGGTGTTTCCGACCTCGATCGCGATGGGACCACCGAGGGTCAGGCCGTGCCGGACGCCGCCCGTGATGGTGACCTTGTCGGCCTCGAACTTCATGCGGGCACCACGCCCGTATCCGAGTCGTCGACGCGCCAACTGAGCGGCGATGTCGTCCGAGGTCACCTCGACACCCGCGACCATTCCTTCGAGGATGGACACGAGAGCGGGACCGTGAGATTCTCCAGCAGTAATCCAGCGCAGCACGCAGCTATCCTTCCACGTCCGTCACGCCGCGAGTGCCAGCAGGGTGGCCGCGCACATCGCCGGGCCGTGTGGCACCGGAGTCCGTGAGCGGCCGGCAGCAGACAGCGCAAGCCCGCACAGGCCGGTGAGCAGCGGTGCAGCGACCGCGGCCACCGCCCACGCGTCGGCACCCGCCATACCGGTGACACCGCCCAGCGACCACGCCAACTTGACGTCGCCCGCGCCCAACGCGCGCGGCGCCGCGAGATGGACGGCCAGGTAGCAACCGAACAGTGCGACGGCACCCGCCAGCATTGCGGGAACGGCACCCACGACGCCCGAATACACGGCGATCGCGGCAGCTCCTGTACCGGTCAGCGAATTCGGCAACCGCCGTGACATCAGGTCGATGCAGGACAGGCACACGCACCACGAGACGAACGCGACGACCAGGGGTCCGCCGTCGAGCCATCCGGCGGCCGTTGCAGCGTAAGCGGATCCGAGCTCGACAGGAAGGGTTTGGAAGTACACACAGGCATGCTCGCGTGCGTCGCGTCGGCCCTCACGCGGAATGCCCTGGTCGCGATCTGCCCTGTGAGCGAAGAGAACCTGTGGAATTTCCTCAGATCGCGTCGCGCATGGCGGCTCTGGGCGCGGGCTTGCCGGTGAACTGCTCGACCTGGCCGTACGCCTGATTCAGCAGCATCTGGACACCCGAGATCACAGTGCCGCCCGCGGTCTCGACGGCCGTGGCCAACGGCGTCGGCCACGGGTCGTAGATGGCATCGAGGACGACCGGAGCATGCGCGACGGCCGCAGCGACGGGTTCGACGCCGACCGCAGGCACCGTACTGACGGCCACTGCGGCGCGTTCGGCCACACCGGCGAGGTTCGGGTCCGTGATGGTCACGAAGTCCGCGGCCATCCCCGTTGCCTTCGCGCACGCGATGGTGTCCTGCGCACGCTCGGCCGATCGCGCCACGACGGTGACCGATACCGCCCCGAGCCCGGCGAGAGCGACGATGGCAGGACGCGAAGTTCCGCCTGCTCCGACGACGAGAACCGAGCGACCCGTCAGGTCGACGATCCCTGCCTCGATGAGGGCACCTGCGACGCCGTCGACGTCGGTGCAGTCCGCGCGCCACCCCGTCGCCGTCCGCACGAGCGTGTTGGCCGATCCGGCCAACACCGCGCGGTCGGTGCGCTCGTCGGCGACATTCAGCGCTGCGACCTTGCCCGGCATCGTCACCGACAGTCCGACCCAGTCCGAGTCGAGACCGGACACCAGATCAGGCAGCTGTTCGCCCGTGCACAGGATTCGCTCGTACGTCCAGTCGTCCAGTCCGAGCGCGCGATAGGCCGCCAGGTGCAGAAGAGGCGACTTCGAGTGTTCGATGGGACTGCCGAGTACCGCAGCGCGCATCGATCAGCGCCCGCTCTCGAGGAAGCCGTCCTCGACCTTGCCGATGTTCGCCAGATGCTCGTCGTAGCTTCGGGTGAACAGCGTCTCCCCTGCGGTGTTGATGGTCACGAAGTACAGCCAGTCGCCGTCGGCGGGCGCCTCGACTGCCTCGACCGCCCCAACACTGGGCGACGCGATCGGTGTGGCAGGCAGACCCTCCATCGCGTACGTGTTCCACGGCGTCACGGTGGCTCGGTCGAGGTCGGTCGTCGCGACCTCGGTGGTGTCGAGCGCATAGTTGACCGTCGAATCGAATTCGAGCTTCTGCGGTTCTGCGAGACGGTTGATGATGACGCGCGCGACCTTGCTGAAGTCCTGGGGAAGCGATTCCCGTTCGACGAGCGACGCGGCCACCAGCGTCTGATACGGATCGAGGCCCGAGTTGGCTCCCGCGGTCAGAATGCCGGTGCTCTCGTAGGTCTCGGCGCTCTCGGACACGAGCTGCGCCAGGATGTCGGTGGGCGACGCGGTGGGATCGAAGTCCCAGCTGCCCGCCGAGATGAGGCCTTCGAGCTGACGGTCACGGTCGGGAACCGTGCTCACTCGTTCCGCAGCCCAGTCCGGAACCCCGAGGGTCGACGAGTCCTCGGCCGCGCCTGCGGCGTTGAAGTCCTCGTACGAGATGCAGGTCGGGGTGCCGCTGCCGGTGGTGTCGATGCAGCTCGCCTCCGACAGCAGCGTGTAGATGCCCTTCTTGACCGCCTCGGTGTTCACGTCGCTGGAATCGTGCAGCTGACGCCCCTCGGAGATGACGACGCTGCCGACGCGAGCTGCGGGGTCGACGAGCGCGGCGACGGCCTCGGACGCCGGAACATGACTGGGCAGCAGGTAGTAGCCCGGCTGCACCGCGGAGATCGACGAATTCTGCACGGCAGCGCTCATGAACGCACCGGTGCTGGCGACGACACCCTTGTCGACGGCGTCGGCGCCGATCTGCTCTGCAGTGTCACCGGGATGCACCCGTACGACGACGGACGGCCCGGCGGTTCCCGACGCGAAGTCCTCGGGGCCGCCTGGTCCTCCGGTGAATCGATCGAACACGAAGTACCCCACTCCGGCTACGGCCAGGACGACGATCAATCCCAACGCCAACCCGACGGTCCGTCCTCGGCGCTTGCGGCGCTTGGCCTCGAGGTCCTGCCGACGCTGGGCGCGACTGCGGCCGACCTCGCGGGGGCCCGGAGCGTTCACGGCACGATGGAACTCGCTGCCTTCGTCCGTTCGATAGCCGATCGGATCGGTGTGGACCTCGTCCTCGTACCTGTAGTTGTTCACTCGCCGGCCTCCGGAGTCGGACCTGTGTCTTCGGAACTGGTGGTGCTGGTGCGTGCCGCGCTCAGGCGGCCGGAGCGCTCGTCGAGCCACCCCTGCAGGATCGCGACGGCCGCAGCCTGGTCGATCACCGAACGCTGAGCCTTGGCACGGACTCCGCTTTCTCGAAGTGCACGCGCCGCAGTCACGGTAGTCAATCTTTCGTCCGCCATGCGTACCGGCACGCCGGGCAGACGTCGCGACAATGTACGCGCGAAGCCCTCCGCAGCTTTCACCGCCGAACCGCTCTCACCCCGGAGAGTGCGCGGCAGCCCGACGACGATCTCGACGGCCTCGTACTCCCGGACGATCTCGATCACCCGAGCGACATCGGGCGCGTCGGGGCCTTTGATCTTGGATCGGGCGACGGTCTCCACCGGCGTCGCGAGCACCCCACCCGGATCACTCGATGCGACGCCGATGCGCACGCTTCCGACGTCGATGGCTATGCGTCGGCCGGGCCCCGGGTCGTCGTCGCCGGGGCGGTCGGGATCGCGACGGGACGGCCGGGCCTGTCCGGCGGAATCCGTCACGATCAGGAAGCGAGTTCCGAGATTCGAGCACGCACTCCCGACAGAGCTTGCGCGATACCGTCCGGGTTGGAGCCGGATCCCTGCGCGGTTTCCCCCTTGCCACCTCCGCGGCCACCGATCGCGGGACCGAAGCTCGACACGAGTTCACCGGCCTTGATGCCGGCGTCCTGGGCGCCCTGGTTGGCGTTCACGACGAACGGGACCTTGCCGTCGACGGTGCCGAACAGCACGACGACGGCGGGATCGGACCCGAGACGTCCGCGCACGTCGGCGGCGAGAGTGCGCAGGTCGTTGCCGCCGACCCCGTCGGGAGCCTGCGCGACGACAGCGCGGACCGACCCGATGCGCTCGGCCGAGTCGGCCAGAGTCCCTGCCGAGGCCAGAACCGACGCAGCCTTCACCGCTTCGAGTTCCTTCTCGGCGACCCGGAGGCGATCGACGAGCGTCTCGATACGGGCAGGCACTTCGTCGGTCGGCACCTTCAGCGACGACGCGACTCCGGCGAGCAGCGCACGCTCCTTCGCGAGGTAGCGGTAGGAGTCGAGACCGACGAACGCCTCGACTCGGCGCACACCGGAACCCACGGACGACTCACCGAGCAGCGTGACCGGTCCGATCTGCGACGAGTGGCCGACGTGGGTACCACCGCACAGCTCCATCGAGAACGGCCCGCCGATCTCGACGACACGCACCTCGTTGCCGTAGTTCTCGCCGAACAGCGCCATCGCGCCCATCGCCTTGGCACTGTCGAGATCGGTGACCATCGTGTTGACGGCGAAGTCCGCGCCGATCGCGTCGTTCGCGACGGCCTCGATGTCGTTGCGCTGCGCCTCGGACAGGGCGCCCTGCCACGAGAAGTCGAATCGCAGGTAACCCGGCTTGTTGAGCGAGCCCGCCTGAGTTGCGTTGGGACCCAACACCTGTCGGAGCGCTGCGTGCACCATGTGCGTTCCCGAGTGACCCTGCGTCGCGCCCTTGCGCCATGCGGGATCGACGTCGACGCGGACGACGTCACCCTCGGTAATCTGTCCGGTCTCGACGGTCACCTTGTGCGTCCAGACCTTCTTGGCGATCTTCTGCACGTCGTTCACCTTGACCGACAAGCCGGGCGCGCTGATCGAACCGATGTCGGCGATCTGGCCGCCGGACTCCGCGTACAGCGGGCTGCGGTCCAGAATGACCTCGACGGATTCACCCGCAGTAGCCGTCGGAACACGGACGCCGCCGGAGATGAGCGCAAGAACCGTTGCCTCGGACGACAATTCGTCGAAACCGGTGAATTCGGTCGCTGCGGTGTCGACGAAGTCCTTGTAGACGGACAGGTCGGTGTGCGCATGCTTGCGCGACTGCGCGTCCTCCTTGGCGCGACGACGTTGCTCGGCCATCAGCGTCCGGAAGCCCTCTTCGTCGACCTGAAGACCGGCCTCCGACGCCATTTCCAGCGTCAGGTCGATCGGGAATCCGTACGTGTCGTGCAGCGCGAACGCTTCGGCGCCGCCGATCGTCGTCTTGCCCGCAGCCTTGACCGACTCGGCGGCGGTGTCGAACAGCTTCGAACCGGACGAGAGCGTCTTCAGGAAGGCGGTCTCCTCGCCGACGGCAACGGTGAGGATGCGATCGAAATCGGTGACCAGTTCCGGGTACGACTCGGCCATCGTGTCCCGCACGACGGTGACGAACTCCGCCATGCTCGGCTTGTCGGCCCCGAGAAGTCGAGCAGACCGGATGATGCGACGCAGCAGTCGGCGCAACACGTACCCGCGGCCCTCGTTACCGGGGTTGACGCCGTCCGCGATCAGCATCACGGCGGTACGAGCATGATCGGCGATGACGCGGAACCGGACGTCTGCCTGGTGATCGGTGCCGTACGTGCGCCCGGAAAGCGACTCGGCCTTCGTGATGACGGGACGAACCAGGTCCGTCTCGTACACGTTGTCGACACCCTGCAGCAGGAACGCGACACGCTCGACACCCATGCCCGTGTCGATGTTCTTCTTCGGCAGCACGCCGACGGGCGGGTGACCCTTCTTCGGGCTCAGGTCACCGCGAACGTCCTGCATGAAGACGAGATTCCAGATCTCGATGTAGCGGTCCTCGTCGACGACGGGCCCGCCCTCCTTGCCGTACTCGGGTCCGCGGTCGTAGTAGATCTCCGAGCACGGTCCGCCCGGTCCTGGCACGCCCATGTCCCAGTAGTTGTCCGCGCCGTCACGGAACTGGATCCGCTCGTCGGGCATTCCCGCGACGCGTCGCCAGATCTCGGCAGCTTCGGGATCCTGGTCGTACGCGGTGACCCAGATCCGTTCCGGATCGAAACCGTAACCGCCTTCGGACTGGGGCTTCGTGATCAGCTCCCAGGCGAGCGTGATCGCGCCCTCCTTGAAGTAATCGCCGAAGCTGAAGTTGCCCGCCATCTGGAAGAAGGTGTTGTGCCGGGTCGTGACGCCGACGTTCTCGATGTCGCCGGTCCGCACGCACTTCTGAACGCTCGTCGCGGTCGGGAAGGGCGGGGTCTGCTGGCCGAGGAAGTACGGCTTGAACTGCACCATGCCCGCATTGACGAACAGCAGGTTGGGGTCGTCGAGCACCAACGAGGCACTGGGCACTTCGGTGTGCCCGGCCTTCACGAAGTGGTCGAGGAAACGCCTGCGAATGTCATGGGTTTGCACGTACACAGGTTAACGCGCCGGACTCGGCACAGGCGCAGGCCCCGCCGCGGTCCGCCGCTAACGTCCTCGAACGATACGCCGGAGCTTCCCGACGCGCGTGCCGATCTCCCGTTCGACGCCGTGATCGGTGGGCTCGTAGTAGTCGACGCCGACCAATTCGTCGGGTGGATACTGCTGCCTCAGCACACCGCCGGGGTCGCTGTGCGGGTACTTGTATCCGACGGCGTTGCCGAGAGCCTGCGCGCCCTTGTAGTGACCGTCCCGCAGGTGCGCAGGCACGGATCCGGACTTGCCTGCGGCGACGT
This sequence comes from Rhodococcus sp. Eu-32, assembly GCF_003336925.1. Classification (NCBI taxonomy): domain Bacteria; kingdom Bacillati; phylum Actinomycetota; class Actinomycetes; order Mycobacteriales; family Nocardiaceae; genus Rhodococcus; species Rhodococcus sp. Eu-32. The sequence continues at coordinate 203,365 of NZ_QGNK01000003.1, forward strand.
CGGCCATCGCGGCACCGAGCGCGGCGATCACGGCACCGGACTTCGGCGCCGTCGCGAGGTGGATGGTGGCCTGCGCCAGCGCCAGCCGTGCCTCGGGCATTCCGATCAGCTGCACGGCCGTCGCGGCTGCCGTCGCTGTCTGCAGTGCCGTCGGATCCGCCATACCGACGTCCTCGCTCGCATGCACCACGAGGCGCCGCGCGATGAACCGAGGATCTTCCCCCGCGGTGATCATCCGAGCCAGGTAGTGCAGCGCCGCGTCGACGTCCGATCCGCGGATGGACTTGATGAACGCGCTGATCACGTCGTAGTGCTGGTCACCGTCGCGGTCGTAGCGCACCGCGGCCTTGTCGACGCTTGCCTCGACGGTCTTCAGGTCCAACACCGGTCCGGATGCGGCGCCGGCTGCCGCTTCCAGCGCCGTCAGTGCGCGTCGCGCATCACCGGCCGCCAACCGCACCAGGTGAGCCATGGCGTCCTCGTCGATGGTCACGGCGCCGTCCAGACCACGCGGATCGTTCGCGGCCCTGGTGAGCAGCAGTTCGATGTCGTCGCTGCTCAGCGGCTGCAACTGCAGCACGAGCGAGCGCGACAACAAGGGAGACACGACGGAGAACGACGGGTTCTCCGTGGTTGCGGCGACGAGCAACACGATCCGGTTCTCGACGGCCGCGAGCAACGCATCCTGCTGGGTCTTGGAGAACCGATGTACCTCGTCGATGAACAGCACGGTCTGTTCGCCTGCGGTCAACCTGCGACGGGCGAGGTCGATGACGCCGCGCACTTCCTTAACTCCGGCCGACAATGCCGACAACGCCTCGAATTTGCGGCCGGTCGCACCCGAGATCAGCGACGCCAGGGTCGTCTTGCCGGTGCCGGGCGGGCCGTACAGCATGACCGACGACGCGCCCGAGCCGTCGACGAGCCTTCGCAGCGGGGCACCGGGCGCGAGCAGATGCGATTGCCCGACCACCTCGTCGAGCGTCGTCGGACGCATTCGAACCGCGAGTGGCGCGTCGGGCCTGACATACGGGCGAGAGGTGGGTGCCGATGACGTCACGTCGGGTGCGATGTCCTCGTCCTCCGCCTGCGGGGCCTCGAACAGACCGTTCTCTTCGGCGTCGTCGTCGAACCCCGCACCGAAACCTGTACTCACGTCGAAAACGCTATACGACGACCGAGCTGCCGATCACCGGTCCCACTTGACGCGCAGCGCGGTGACGACGCGGTGGACGAACTCGGCGACATCGGACGCCCCCGTCCGCTCTGCCTGATCGGCGAGCACACTCCAACGGGCCAGCAGGGCCGCCGAGCGCGGCACCGACAGATGATGCTCGCGAGCAGCAGCGATGCGCGCGTGATCGTTCGGCAGGAACCAGTAGGTCGACAGCCACACCCAGATGAGCTGCGCGTCGAGAATCTTGGACGCGAGCACGTGATCGTCGGCGAGGTGCGGCCAGATGCCGACGACCTCGGCGCGCCACGCGTCGATCATCGCCTGCGCACGCTCGGTGGACAGATCGAAGTGGCACAGGCAACCCGGGAACGACGCCAACGCATACGTGATGTCGAGAGTCGCGTCGCGGAAGCCACCCCACTCGTAGTCGAGAAAACGGACGCCTTCGTCGTTGACGATGATGTTGTCGGGACACAGATCGGCCGGACTGAACGCGCGGAACGCGCCGTGCGCGAACAGCCGTCCGCTGCGCTCGACACGGTGCAGAATCGACTCCGGCGTCTCCCCCAGATCGAGTTCGTCGGAAAGCATGCGTGGAACGGCAACCAGTGCGTCGGGAATCTGAGCCGCGATACCGTCGTCGGACAGCGGCAGCCCGGCACGCCGCAGCAGTGCTGCGAAATCTTCCTCGCGACCCACGGTTGCCGCGTGCATGCGTCCGAGCGCCTGCGCCATGGCCATGAGCGAGTTGGTCACCGACGCCGTGTCGGAATGCCGAAGCAGCGTCGTGATCGGGCTCGCGTCCCCGAGGTCGCTGAGCACGAGAAGTCGGGCGTGAAGGTCGTAGGCGAGCAGGTCCGGTCCTGGTCTGCTGTCCGTCGCGAGCGCCGTCGCGAACTGGTACGACGCCGCCTCCCGGAGAAACGCCGCCTGACTGCCGGTGGTCTGCTTGCCCTCGTGAACGTCGGCGTCGGCGGCGGTCTCACGGAGCTGCTTGATCACGAGGGTGCGCGGAAGCTGAAATGGGTTCTCGGCCACCCGGACACGGAGAACGACAGCCTGCCCACTGCCGCCGAGGTCGACGGCATCGACGAGCGTGACGGGTGCGCCGGTGCGCTTGGTGAGCAACTGCTGTGCAGCTGCTACAACCTCTGAGACAGGGTCTGCCAATGTTGCGGTCATCGGGTACCAAGGTACCCGGTCGCACCGACCGACTGTGCCCTCCGCAACACAACGAATCGGACGCTTTCCGGTCGACCTGCGCAAAGGTCCTGTCGCAGTTGCATCACGACGGTCGACAACGCTTAGGTCACCGGTGCGACGTCCACCGATACCGAGATCGTGCTGGACTCGGCCTCGGTGTAGATGACTCCGCGCAACGGCGGCACGTCGGCGTAGTCCCGACCCCACGCAACGGTCGCATAACGCTCGTCGACCAGCTGATCGTTGGTCGGGTCGAACGCGAGCCATGTTCCGTCCGGTGTCCACACCGCGGCCCAGGCGTGGGTCGCGTCGACGCCGACCATGCGTTCCTTACCGGGAGGCGGTTCGGTCGCGAGGTAGCCCGAGACGTACCGTGCCGCCAGGCCTTTCGAGCGCAGGCACGCGATCGCGAGCCGCGCGAAGTCCTGACAGACCCCGGACCTGGCCCCCAGCACGTCGGCGACGGTCGTCGACACCGTCGTCGAACCGGACTCGTACGTGAAGTCGGTGAAGATGCGGTGCGTCAGATCGACGACGGCGTCACGCAGCGACCGATTCGGCGGGAAGCTCGCAGCGGCGTAGTCACGAACCTCGTCGGTGATCTCGGGAACGTCCAGGTCGAGGACGAACTCGACCGCGGTGGCACCGTCGGCGCCGAGGTACTGCGGGCGCGCGGTCTCCCAGGGCGACGTCGTGCCGAGCGCATCGTCGGCACCGGTCGGTTCCGACACCTCGACGAGCGAGTCCGCCGTGACCACCAAGGTCTCGTGGTCGGTGGTGACATGAAAGTAGACGTCTTCGTTGCCGTAGACGTCGACGCCGAACGACTGATCGGAGGGCGCAGGCTCGACGGTCACCGATTTCTCGACGCACCGCTGAGCGTCGGTGTCGCGCGGCGCCAGGAAGCCCCGTCCGTACGACGACGTCACACGATCGGAGTAGGTGTAGGTGGTGATGTGTCTGATGCGGTAGCTCTTGCTCACTCTCGGACCTCGCCTGTCGAACCTCGCAGCGCTCTCGAACCCCACAGTGGCTGCGTTCCGCCCGGCAGGACCATGTGCGTCGCCAACACGACGACCGAAAGCTCTTCGAGCTGTGCGTGAATGCCGTCCACCAGCTCGACCAACTCGGTGCGCACACCGGACGCGTCGACGCTCTCGAGGTCGCCCGGGTCGACGCGCCGAAGCCGCACGGCCATCTGTTCGACGAGGACTTCCGGCCGTGAGGTGCCCGACGCGTCCGGAAGCGAGCCGAGATCGTCCTTGAGCCGATCGAGCTGGTACACCAACGACCGCGGATTACCTTCGTCGAACAACAACAACTGTGCGACGGCCGCCGGCCGCGCGGGCCCACGATTGCGACGCCGGTAGATCACCGAGGACTCGGCAGCCGACAACACCGAGTCGATGACTGCCTGCTCCGTCGTCGGTGGCAACGCGTGGCTCAACGTCGCCGACAGAAGAGCCGTCAGTTGAAGGCCTCGCTCGATTCGCTTGCCGGTATCCATCAGGTACCAGCCCGCGTCACGGACCATCGACTCCGACGCAAGTCCGCTGAGCGACAGGAGGCCACGCAGAACCGACGTATGCGACGCCGCCAACTGCGCGCCGTTGCCCTCCGAGGCTTCGAGTTCGGCCAGCGCGGTGTCGATCCGGGCCAGCACCGCCCACGTGTCGGTCGACAGCTGGTCTCGCACGCGCCGGGCTGCCTGCTGTACACGGTCGATCGACTGCGCCAACGACCCGAGTCGGTCCACCGCAAGCGTGAGCGACCGAAGTTCGGACTGTGCGTCGGCGCGGATCTTCTCGTCGAAGAATCCCGGCGCCGTTCCCGACACCCGCGTCACCGCTTCGAGCAGAAGCGGGAGGCTGTCGCTCCCGTCGAGCCACGGCATCGACGAGAAGTCCTGCAAGCGTTCGCGGACTGCGATGAGCAGGCGTGTCATGTCCTCGGCGCGTTCGCTGTAGCGACCGAGCCAGAACAGATCTCCGAGAACACGAGGCGAGCTGACGACGTCGCCCGAGGTTGCCGCGTAGTGCGGAAGTTCTTCGACGGACGACGGCGGGGTGTGCGCCGCGGCGTCGGCGGGAGTGGCACGTTCGGCGGACCTGACCCAGACGTCTTTGGAGGCCACCGTGATGAGTGGCTCTGCAACCGGCGAAGTGACCAACACGCGGCCGAGACCGCCTGCCATGGGCGTGTATCCGACGCGCTGCGCAACGCTGAACAGCCTGAGACCCACCTCGGCTGCGCCCACCTGACCGCCGTACGCCGAACCCGACGGGGCGACGGCGAACTCGGGAATGTCCTGGCCGACCCACTTCCACGGCTCGGCGCGCACCTGCCTCAAGAGCGAGTCGACGTCCGCTTCGGACAGGTCGTGACCGAGGACGGTCGTGCGCGTGGTCACCGATGTGAACAGCAGCGACCGCACGTGCGACGTCAGGTGAGACAAGCCGGCGCGTTCACCACCCCAGTACGTCGGAGTGGATTCGAGCAGCAGATCCTCGTCCAGCAGCGCCCGGCTGAGCGACGGGAGAAGCGGGTACAGCGCGGGGCTTTCCAGAATGCCGCTGCCGAGCGTGTTGACGACGGTCACGCCGCCGCGGCGCAACACCTCGACGAGACCGACGACGCCGAGACGTGAATCCGGTCGGAGGTCGAGCGGATCGGTGAACGCGGCATCGACGCGTCTGAGCACGACGTCGACCCGACGCAACGTGCCGAGCGAGCGCATCCACAATGACCCGTCGCGAACGACGAGATCCGCGTTCTCGACGAGCGGAAAACCGAGAATCGTCGCCAGATAGGCCTGGTCGAACGCCGTTTCGGACTGCGAACCCGGACTGAGGACGACGACGACCGGATCTTCTGCCGCAGCGGGCGCCGCGTCGATCAACGCCGACCGCATCGCCCGGGCGAACGTCGACAACGGCCGAGGATTGGTGCCGGCGAACAATTCCGGTGCGGCACGCGACATCACCCGGCGATCGGCGAGCGCGTAGCCGATCCCCGACGGCGCCTGCGTGCGATCGGCGACGACACGGAACCGTCCGTCCGACGACCGACCGACGTCGGCGGCGTGGATGAACAACTGATGCGGGCCGGGCACGGTGATGCCGTGCGCGGCTCTGATGTAGCCGGGGTCGCCGTAGATCAGTTCGGGCGGGACGAGCGACCTCCGAACCGTGTCCATCGCGCCGTACAGATCGGTCAGCAGAGCGTCGAACAGTCGAGATCGTTGAATCAGGCCTGCTTCCAGGCCTGTCCAGTCGTCGGCGGAGAGGACGAGCGGAACGCTGTCCAGTCGCCAGCGCACGGGAGACGCGACCCGTTCGGTGCCGTCGGCCGGGATCGGGTTGTACGTGATGCCGTGGTCGTCGACGAGGCGGCGCACACGTGACTGCAGAGCGCGCTCCCCACCTGGCCCCGCGGAATCGATGCCCCGGACGAGCCGATCCCACTGCGGCCGGACGCATCCGTCGGGCGCGAGGAATTCGTCGTAGCGGGTGTCCGCGCCGCGCAACGTACTGCGGCGTGCGTGATACTGCGACACCAAGCGGTCGGAGACCGAAGGCGAGCCGGGACTGCCGTCGACCGACCCGGACGCGGGGTCGACCGTATCGACGGGCACCATCGAGTCGTCATTCCTTTCGTGGGACGAGTCGACGCCGCCGGTCACCGGTGGGCACCGCGGTCAGAACTGGACACCCGTACGCCGGAGATCGAGCATTCCCGGGGCGGTGACGTCGATCGACTGTCGCGCTTGCATTTCGACCAATCTTGCTACGTTCAACTTCCCCGCGGCGAATCCGCCCTCCTCGAACCGACCGTTACGACGCGATTCCGCCTCGACGGCGTTGACCGGAGGCCCGTCGTACGACCGGCCTCCCGGGTGGACGACATGGTAGGTGCACCCACCGACAGCACGCCCCGTCTGTTTCTCGACGACGTCGAAGTGCAGCGGACTCTGCACCTCGATGGTCGGGTGCAACGCGCTCGGCGGCTGCCACGCCCGGTAGCGCACACCGGCGACCTGGACGTCGTTCCGATCGGTGCGCAGCAGTGGCACGGGCACGCCGTTGCAGGTGACCAGGTAGCGGCCGTCGTCGGCGCCTGCCACACGCACCTGGATCCGTTCGACCGAGGAGTCGACGTACCGCGCGGTGCCGGACGACGTCGACTCCTCGCCCAACGTGTTCCACGGTTCGATGGCTCCGCGCAGTTCGAGTTCCGCGTCGCCGACGACCGTCGTACCGATCCTGGGAAATCGGAACTCTGTGAACGGGTCGAGCCAGCTGGTGTCGAAGTCGATCCCGTGCTCGCGCAGGTCTTCGGCGACGCGTCCGATGTCGGCGGTCACGAAGTGCGGCAACATGTAGCGGCCGTGCAGGTTCGCGCCGTGGCGGACGAGGGGCGCCTTCAGCGGTTCGTCCCAGAACCGGCTGACCAACGACCGCACCAGCAACGACTGCACCATCGCCATCTGGTGGTGCGGCGGCATCTCGAATCCACGCAGCTCGAGCAGACCGAGTCGACCCCGCGTACTGTCCGGGCTGTACAGCTTGTCGATGCAGAACTCGGCCCGGTGAGTGTTGCCGGTGATGTCGGTCAGCAGGTGTCGCAGTGCTCGGTCGACCACCCACGGTGACGCGGTTCGATCCGCATCCGTCATCCGCGCGATCTCGCTGAACGCCACCTCGAGCTCGTAGAGAGCCTCCTCGCGCCCCTCGTCGACGCGCGGCGCCTGCGACGTCGTACCGATGAACCTGCCCGAGAACAGGTACGACAACGACGGATGCCGCTGCCAGTGCGTCAGCAGCGACACGAGCAGGTCGGGTCGCCTCAGAATCGGCGAGTCCGACGGCGTCGTGCCACCGAGTGTGATGTGGTTGCCCCCGCCCGTGCCGCGGGTGGTGCCGTCGTTGTCGAACCCTTCCGTGCTCAGACGTGACTGCCGCGCCTGCTCGTACAGCGTCTGCATCAGATCGTCCTGTTCGCCCCACGACGACGTCGGCTGCACGTTGACCTCGATGACGCCTGGATCCGGCGTCACGGTGAGTGTCTGGATTCGTGGGTCCGACGGCGGACCGTACCCCTCGACCACGACCGGCGTGTCGAGTGCAGCGGCTGCGTTCTCGACGAGCGTGACCAACTCGACGAAGTCGTCGAGTCGGTTGGTCGGTGGCATGAACACGTACAGGATTCCGTCGCGGACTTCGGCGACGAGGGCCGTCACATCCGAGCCCCCGACGCGACCGCGCGCAGCCTCGTTCGTCTCGACGAGCCGCGCGTAGCGCGCTTCGGCCGGGTCGACCTGCCTGGGCGGACGTTGTGTCCGTTGCTGCGGCAGTGGATCTTTCGGGGCAGTCGGATCGTCCGGATTCTCGGGCGGTCGGCCCGCCCACGTGATCGCGTTCAACGGCAGTCGAAGACCGGCGGGTGAATCGCCCTCGAGCAGAACCAGTCTCCCCCGCCGCAGCGTCCAGTCGGCGCTCTGCCAGCCTGCGCCATCGACGCTCCTGCTGATCGGGAGCACGAACGCAGCTGGCTCGTCGGTGCTGGATTCGAGTCGGCGCAACAGTGCCGCCCGCGTCTCCGCCGAATCGGCGCCCGGCTCGATGTCGTCGTCGTGCGGCGGGTCTCCGTACGGTTGCCGAACCAGATCCAGAAGTCGCACGAGTGGATCCTCGTAGGCCGGGCGGGCCTGAGTCTCGGGCAGACCCAGTGCTTCGACGAGCTTCTCCACGAGGGCACGTGACGTCGCCGGATCGACAGGGGCGGGCCTACGGTCGTCGGGCAGCCAGGGGTCGGCGACGAGATCGGAGTTCCGCCACAAGGATTCGCCGTCGGTACGCCAGAAGAGCCCGATCTGCCAGCGCGGCAACGGCTCTCCGGGATACCACTTGCCCTGGCTGCGTTGCACGAGCCCGTCCGGAGCGTAGACGGTGCGCAACCGTTCGGCGAGGTCGCTCGCGAGTCGACGTTTATGCGGGCCGTCGGCCGTCGTGTTCCATTCCGGCGCCTCCTGATTCTCGATCGCGACGAACGTCGGCTCGCCCCCCACCGTGAGGCGGATGTCCTGCTCGGACATCCGTTCGTCGAGGACCGCTGCGGCCGCGCGAACGGCCGTCCATTGCTCGGCGGTGTACGGCAACGTCGTGCGGGGATCCTCGTGGACGCGCACGACGGTGTTCGAGAAATCGAGTTCGGCCTCGCATTTGCCGGTGGCGCCGGAAATGGCTGCAGCCGTGGAGGGATGGGGCGTCGCGGACAGTGGAATGTGACCTTCGCCGGCGAACAACCCCGACGTCGGATCCAGGCCGACCCAGCCCGCACCGGGCAGATAGACCTCGGTCCATGCGTGCAGATCGGTGAAGTCGGCAGAGGGACCCGACGGGCCGTCCAGCGATCTCACGTCCGACGCCAATTGCACGAGATAGCCCGAGACGAACCTCGCGGCCAGGCCCATCTGTCGAAGGACCGACACCAACAGCCAGGCCGAGTCGCGGCACGAGCCGACCCCGGAGGTCAGCGTGTGATCGGGCGTCTGCACACCGGGTTCCATGCGGACCGAGTACTCGACGTCACCGAGGACGGCCCTGTTCGCCATGACCAGGAAGTCGATCGTCCGCATCGTCGAACCACGTTCTCGCACAGCAGCGTCGAGCTTCTCCACCCACGCGGTGACGACCGGCCCCGGCCCCGATCCCGGCTCCTCTTCGTCGACGGCCCGCAGGTACGGCTCCAGATCCGGAAGGTCGCGTTCCTCGTACTCGAAACCGAAGTGTTCCGCCCAGTCCTCGACGAAGAAGTCGAGGGGATTGATCACCGCCATGTCGGCGACGAGTCCGACCGTGACGGACATGCGATCGGTGCGTTCGGGAAAGACAACGCGCGCAAGGAAATTTCCGAAGACATCCTGCTGCCAATTGACGAAATGCTCGGCGGGTTCGATCGTCAACGAGTATGCCTCGATCGGCGTCCGCGAATGCGGCGCCGGACGCAGACGGATCTCGTGCGGATATACCCGCACCATGCGGTCGAACGAATAGCTCGTCCGATGTTCCAGTGCGACCTTGATGCCCATGGCGAGCCCCTCACCTGTCCCGGAATGGGTGCGAATGCACAACCATAGTTCGGGCCAGGCCCACTCGCCTGTCGAGAATCGACAGGTCCGAAAATGCCCGTTCTCCTCGACCTCGTGTACTGCTTGACACACCCTCGGGAATGCGGTTCGCTCACCAGCGCATGTGTAAAGAATTGGTACGCAACTATAAATACTCCAGCCGAGGGGAATGTCAGTGAGCGAGAATCCACCCAATGGACCGCAGTACGGCGGCAGTCCGGACCCCAACCAGCCGCAGTACCCGCAGAGTCCAGCGGGCAACTACCCTCCTCCGGGAAACTACCCGCCTCCCGGTAACTACCCCCCGCCCGGCAACTACCCGCCACCTCCGTCGACGGGCAACTACGGCTACGGGTCGGGCTCGCAGCTTCCTAGCGGCGGGCAACCCGGCAGCCTGGGACTGCGTTTCGCCGCTCGCTTCATCGACGGAATCATCATCGGCATCATCGCTCTGATCGCGTACTTCATCGCCGGGGACGGCTTCGTCGGGCAGTTCATCCTCGGGCTCGTCAGTGCGCTTCTCGGTTTCGCGTACTTCACGTTCCTCGAATCCAGCCGTGGTCAGACTTTCGGCAAGCAAATCCTCGGTCTGCGGACCCTCGGCGCTGCGGGGGGCAACCCGACGCAGGCAGAGGCAGCGAAGCGCAACGCCTTCCTGCTTCTCAACATCGTTCCGCTTCTGGGCGGACTGTTGGTGTTCATCGCGTACATCGTCATCGCGGTCACCATCAACTCCAGTCCCACCAAGCAGGGCAAGCACGACGAACTCGCCGGTGGAACGCAGGTCGTCAAGGTCGGCTGATCCCCCAGAGAGCAACGCGAGTGGGCTCGTCGCCTCCAGGCGACGGGCCCACTTCTCTTCCCATTGCAATGTTTCGATCCGACAACTCGCGGTGCCCGACGCGACGTAGTCGGTCACAATCTGTTCGAGTCCCCCTACGAGGAGTGATGACCGTGAGCGAGAACCCACCCGACGGACCGCAGTACGGCAGCAGCCCCGATCCGGAACGCCCCGACCTCGGCAAGAACGAGCCGGGACGCGGTTACCCGCCGCCCCCGCAGAACTACCCGCCCGCAGGCGGAACACCCACACCTCCCGGCGACTACCCACCCCCCGGCAATTACCCACCGCCCGGTGGATATCCCCCACCGCAGGGCAGCACCCCGCCTCCCGGTGGCTATCCGCCGCCCGGAAACTACCCGCCGCCCGGTGGATATCCTCCGCCGCCGCAGGGCGGCTACCCGCCCCCTCCCGGCAATTATCCTCCGCCTCCTTCTAACTACCCGCCGCCGCCCGGGAACTACGGACCCGGCAACTACGGCGCAGGAAACTACGGCGGAGGAAACTACCGCGGCGTGCCGACGACGTTGAGCGTCGGCGACGCGGTGTCCTTCGGCTGGAATCGATTCAAGGACAACGCCGGAGTCTGGATCGGTATCGCGGTGATCGCCGCGGTCATCCAGATCGTGATCAACTTGATCTTCGGCGGTACCGACACGTCAGGAGATCTCTCGGCTGGGTTCGGCGCCCTGGCCATCATCGGCACGGTGATCAGCACCGTCGTCGGCTATCTCATTCAGGCGTCCCTCATTCGCGGCGCCCTGCACGAGGTCGACGGCAACAAGCCCGCGATCGGGTCGTTCTTCCAGTTCGGCAACGTGGCCGCGATCATTCTCGCGAGCTTCCTCGTCGGCATCCTGGTGTTGGTCGGGTTCGTCCTGCTGATCATTCCCGGCATCATCCTGACGTTCCTGACGTGGTGGACACTTCAGTTCGTCATCGATCGCAATCAGGATGCGATCACTGCCATCAAGTCGAGCGTCAAGGCGATCTCGTCGAACGCAGGCCAGCTGATTCTGCTGGCACTGGCACTCGTCGGCATCAACATTCTGGGCGTGATTCCGTGCGGCTTGGGTCTTCTCGTCACCATCCCGATCACGATGATCGCGTCGACGTACGCGTACCGCGTCGTCTCGCAGTCCCTGCCCGCCTGACGGGTCGCGAACCGACACCGAAGCCCTCCTGCGACAGATCGCAGGAGGGCTTCGTGGTGTTCGTGTTACTCCGACGCGGCGTCCGCGTCGACCTTCTCGTCCCGCTTCTCCGGCTTCGCGTCGATACCGGATTCCTTGCGCTGCAACGGTGTGATCGGCGCAGGCGCGTCCGTCAGCGGGTCGACGCCACCGCCGGACTTCGGAAATGCGATGACCTCACGGATCGAGTCGACGCCTGCCAGCAACGCCGTGATGCGGTCCCAGCCGAACGCGATCCCGCCGTGCGGGGGCGCGCCGTAGCTGAAGGCGTCGAGCAGGAAGCCGAACTTCTCCTGCGCCTCGGCCTCGTCGATACCCATGATCGCGAAGACGCGTTCCTGAATGTCCTTGCGGTGGATACGAATACTGCCGCCGCCGATCTCGTTGCCGTTGCACACGATGTCGTAGGCGTAGGCGAGAGCCGAACCGGGATCGGTGTCGAACGTGTCCATCGACTCGGGCTTCGGCGACGTGAACGCATGGTGCACTGCGGTCCACGCGCCCGAACCGACGGCGACGTCACCGCTGGCGGTCGCGTCGGATGCGGGCTCGAACAGCGGCGCGTCGACGACCCAGACGAACGCCCACGCCTTCGGGTCGATGAGGTCGAGCTTGCGGGCGATCTCGCCGCGTACCGCGCCGAGCAGGCCACGAGACGCCTTGACCGGTCCGGCGGAGAAGAAGATCGCGTCACCCGGCGCGGCACCGACGTGCGCTGCGATGCCGTCGCGTTCGGCGTCGGTGAGGTTCTTCGCGACGGGTCCGCCGAGAGTTCCGTCCTCGCCGACGAGGACGTACGCCAGACCCTTGTGTCCGCGCTGCTTGGCGAACTCCTGCCATTTGTCGAGCTGCTTACGCGGCTGCGACGCACCGCCCGGCATCACGACGGCGCCGACGTACGGCGCCTGGAAGACGCGGAACGTGGTGTCGGAGAAGAAATCCGTGCACTCGACGAGTTCGATGTCGAAGCGAAGGTCCGGCTTGTCCGAACCGTAGCGACGCATCGCCTCGGCGTAGGTGATGCGAGGAATCGCCGACGTGAACTCGTGTCCGACGAGCTTCCACAGCGCGGCGAGGATCTCCTCGGCGAGCAGGATCACGTCGTCCTGCGTGACGAAGCTCATCTCGATGTCGAGCTGCGTGAATTCCGGCTGCCGATCGGCGCGGAAGTCCTCGTCTCGGTAGCAGCGTGCGATCTGGTAGTAGCGCTCGATGCCACCCACCATCAGCAGCTGCTTGAACAGCTGGGGGCTCTGCGGCAGAGCGTAGAAGCTTCCGGGCTGCAGCCGTGCGGGCACCAGGAAGTCGCGGGCACCCTCGGGCGTCGACCGAGTCAACGTCGGTGTCTCGACCTCGACGAACTCGTGGTGCGCCAGAACACCGCGCGCCGCCGCGTTGACGTGCGAGCGCAGGCGGATGGCGTGACCCGGGCCCTCGCGGCGCAGATCCAGGTAGCGGTACTTCAGGCGCGCTTCCTCACCCGGCTGGTCGTCCAGCTGGAACGGCAGCGGCGCGCTCTCGGACAACACCTCGATGTCGGTCGCATCGACCTCGATCGCGCCGGTGGGAATCTCGTAGTTCTGGTTGCCCTCGGGACGCTCTTCGACCTTGCCGACGACCTTGACCACGTACTCGGCGCGCAGACGGTGTGCCTTCTCGGCAACGTCGCCCTCGCGGAACACGACCTGCGCGACACCGGAAGCATCGCGGAGGTCGATGAAGATGACACCGCCGTGATCGCGACGACGCGCCACCCAACCCGTCAGTGTGACTGTTCGATCGACGTGCTCGGCTCTGAGGGAGCCGGCGAGGTGGGTGCGCAGCACGGGTTTCCTTTCGAAAAAATGGGGTTCGAGAGTGTTCGTCGAGTACCGATCCTACGGAGACACGTGCCCGGACCGGAAACGGATACCTCGCCCGCATGGGAAGCTGCTACTCGACCGACGGTTCATCCGACTCCGTCGGGGCACGGACTCCGCGAGAGGATTGGGCGATGACGTTCAGAGAAGGCGCCAGGATGCAGCCCGGCCGCGTGTCGGTCGGCGGCGGCGGTGGCGGCCGCGGAGGCAAGATCGCACTCGGCGGTGGTGCAGGCGGACTCGTCATCCTGGTGCTCGCACTGCTGTTCGGCGGCGACCCCGGCTCGCTGCTCGGCCAGCTCAGCGGATCGGCCGACAACTCGGGCCAGTACGAGTCGGGAGCGGGCACACTCGAGAACTGCGAGACCGGCGCCGACGCGAATGCGAACGTCGATTGCCGCGTCAACTTCACCGTCGGCAGCCTCGACACCGTCTGGGAATCGCAGCTACAGCCGCAGACCGGAGTCGCGTACGTCCAGCCCGCGGTGCGTCTGTTCTCCGGCTCGACCAACACCGGCTGCGGAAACGCCACGAGCGCCGTCGGCCCGTTCTACTGCCCCGCCGACTCCACCGCGTACTTCGACACGAGCTTCTTCCAGGTTCTCGTCGACCGCTTCGGATCCAGCGGTGGCCCGCTGGCGCAGGAGTACGTCGTCGCCCACGAGGTCGGCCACCACATCCAGAACCAACTCGGCGACATCGGCCGCGCTCAGGCGGATCCGCAGGGTGCGGAATCGGGCGCGGTGCGCGTCGAACTGCAGGCCGACTGCTACGCAGGGATCTGGGCGCACCACGCCGCCGTCATCGATGATCCGAGCACCGGCGAGCCGTTCCTCGAACCCCTCACCGACGACGACATCCGGGACGCGCTGTCCGCGGCGTCGTCGGTCGGCGACGACCGAATCCAGCAGGCATCGAGCGGACGCGTCAACCCCGAGGGGTGGACGCACGGCTCGTCCGAGCAGCGTCAGCAGTGGTTCCTGGCCGGCTACCGCACCGGCCAGGTAGCCGCGTGCGACACGTTTTCCGCGCGTGACCTCGATGCGCCTCCGGCTCTGAGATGACGCGTCAGAACAGAGTCAACGCGGGCGTGCGGGCGTCCGCTGCCCGGTCCGGATCCGCCGGCACGTTCTCGGGCATCGACCGGGACTCTCCGACGCCGAAGCCGTGCTCGTCGAGCAGAGGGTCGATGCGCTGACGCAGCCATGCCTTGTATTCGGGCGTGACGTAGGCGCCGTGGCCGTACAGCTGTCGGTACCGACGCACCAGCGCGGGATGCTGCTCGGCGAGCCACGACAGGAACCAGTCCTTCGTGGACGACCGCAGATGCATCGGCATCGCGGAGACGGACGTGGCGCCTGCGTCGGCGAGCGCGCCGATCAACGCGTCGAGTTGACGGGCACCGTCGGTGAGGAACGGAATGACGGGCGCCACCAGGACACCGCACGTCAGTCCCGCGTCGCGCACTGCCCGAATCAGGTCGAGCCGCGCCCGCGGACTCGGTGTCCCCGGTTCGAGTTGCTTCTGCAGATCCGCGTCGTGGATGGCCAGACTGACGTTGACGCGCACCTCGACCTGCTGCGAGGCAAGCGTCAGCAACGGGAGGTCACGTCGCAACAACGTGCCCTTGGTGAGAATCGAGAACGGTGTGCCGGACTCCGCGAGCGCGCGAATGATGCCGGGCATCAACCGATACCGGCCCTCTGCACGCTGATACGGATCGGTGTTGGTTCCGAGCGCAACCGGCTCTCGCTTCCACGACTTGCGTGCGAGTTCCTTGCGGAGCACCGCGGCAATGTTGGTCTTGACGACGATCTGAGTGTCGAAATCCGTTCCGGCATCGAGATCGAGGTACTCGTGCGTCGGCCGAGCGAAGCAGTAGCGGCACGCGTGCGAGCACCCGCGCGCCGGATTGACGGTCCACGTGAACGGAAGCGACGCGTCACCGCTGATCTTGTTGAGCGCACTCTTGCACAGCACCTCGTGGAACGTGATGCCCTCGAACTCGGGTGTCTGTACGCTGCGCACCAGACCCGACCGCTCCAGACCGGGAAGCGCGCCCTCGTCGGCGGCGTCGAGCGTCTGACCGGACCATCGCATGCCCAATAGTCGAACATGTGTTCTAGGCCGTGTCAAGACGCCACGGGTCACGACGGGAAGATAGCGTGTACCCGATCCCTTTCGTCGCCCCGAGGAGCGTTCCCCCACGTGTCTGCACCCATCGCGCCCACTCTCGAACCCATTCTCCGCCTTGGCCTGACGCTCGGCGTTCCGATCGACGTCGGCAGCGTTCCCGGCGGTGCGCGCGTCGTGACTCCGATCCTCGGCGGTGCTGCCCCTGGCCCGGACATCGAAGGGACACTTGCGGGTTCGGCGTCCGTCGTGGGAGTGACACGCCCGGACGGCTGCACCGAATTCAGTGCCGAGCTGACGTTGGAACTGACCGACGGCGGTTATCTGTCGCTGACGTACCGGGGCTTTCAGTTCGGGCCTGCCGAGGTGATCGAATCACTGAACGGGACCGAGGAAGTCGACCCCGCGACCTACTACTTCCGCGGCACACTCGACATCGCGACGTCGGTGCCGCAGTTCACTTACTTGAACCGTGCTCTCGTGGTGACGTCGGGCACGAGGTCGGCCGAATCCGTTGTCCTCGACGCCTTTCTGGTGACGTAGACCCGTCAGCTCGACAAGCCCGCCACTTCACGATCGGTGAGGGTGGCCATCGGCGTCCGCCCGGCTTTCCTCACCAGTTCGATCGCACGGTACAGCGGGCGTTCGTTCAGGCCCGCGTCCCGTGCCTCCGCCTTGAGTTGGTCGACGAGGACCGACGCGACCGCAGCCGCGGGAACCAGCTCGCTCGTCCACAACGCGTCGGCGAGCGCTCGCAGAGACAGGATCGGCAGCTCGCGGCCGCCGCCCTGGGTGTAGAGAGCGAGCGGGATCGAGACGCGAGTTCGCCCGTCGTACAGGCGAAGCGAGATCTGATCGATACGCGCGGTGCGTACCTGGACCTCCGCCGAGACGAGCGTCGGTACGTCGAGCGCCCGCGTGCGGACGGCCCCACGCGCATGCAGGGTCGTGCCGTCGAGCCACAGGCGTCGACGCAGCCCCACCCACGCCGAACCCGCTGCCGGGACCGCGACCACGACGCCGAGGACGACCGCGACCGCAACGGGCAGAAAGAAACTCGCGATCACGGCGAGCAGGACGCCGACGACGACTGCGCCGACGGCCACCTTGCGTAGGCGTGGCGCGATCAATTCGGCCGGTACGAGATCTAGGTCGACGTGATCGGCGCCCCTGCCGTCAGCCGGCAAGTTCG
This sequence comes from Rhodococcus sp. Eu-32, assembly GCF_003336925.1. Lineage (NCBI taxonomy): Bacteria > Bacillati > Actinomycetota > Actinomycetes > Mycobacteriales > Nocardiaceae > Rhodococcus > Rhodococcus sp. Eu-32. Next base: position 220,092 of record NZ_QGNK01000003.1, read on the forward strand.
GCCTCCAACACGGCGACGACGTCGGCCAGCGGCGTTTCTTTTTGCTCACCGGTCGACAGATCCTTGACGACCACGACGCGTTCGGCCAATTCCTTGTCGCCCAGAACCAACGCGTAGCGCGCGCCGGACCGGTCGGCGGCCTTCATCGCACCCTTGACTCCGCGGTTGCCGTACGCCAGATCGACGCTGATGTTCTTGGTCCGCAGCTGTCCGGCGATCGCCACGAGCTGAGCCTTCGCGTCGGTTCCGAGCGGCACTCCGAACACCTCGCAACGCGCCGCGGAACCGGCCGACTTGCCCTCGGCTGCGAGAGCGAGCATGGTGCGGTCGACGCCGAGCCCGAAACCGATACCCGACAACTCCTGACCGCCGAGCTGGGCCATCAGCCCGTCGTAACGGCCGCCGCCCCCGATGCCGGACTGCGCCCCGAGGCCGTCGTGGACGAATTCGAACGTCGTCTTGGTGTAGTAGTCCAGGCCGCGGACCATACGCGGATTGACGACGTACGGAACCTTCAACGCGTCCAGGTGTCCGAGGACCTCGTCGAAGTGCGCCTTGGCGGCCTCGGACAGGTGATCGAGCATGAGCGGTGCGTCGGCGGTCATCTCACGGACGTCGGGCCGCTTGTCGTCCAGCACGCGCAACGGGTTGATCTCGGCGCGCTTACGCGTCTCCGGGTCGAGCGGAAGCGCGAACAGGAACTGCTGCAACAGCTCTCGATACTGCGGTCGGCACGTGTCGTCGCCGAGCGAGGTGATCTCCAGCCGGAAGTCGGTCAGCCCGAGGCTGCGGAATCCCGCGTCGGCGACGGCGACGACCTCGGCGTCGAGTGCGGGGTCGTCGACGCCGATGGCCTCCACGCCGACCTGCTGCAGCTGTCGGTAGCGACCTGCCTGCGGACGTTCGTACCGGAAGAACGGCCCTGCGTACGCGAGCTTGACGGGGAGCACGCCGCGATCGAGTCCGTGCTCGATGACCGCACGCATCACGCCCGCTGTTCCCTCGGGGCGCAGGGTGACGGACCGGTCACCGCGGTCCGCGAACGTGTACATCTCCTTGCTCACGACGTCCGTCGACTCGCCGACGCCGCGAGCGAACAATCCGGTGTCCTCGAATATCGGCAGTTCGATGTGTCCGTATCCGGCGTTGCGGGCTGCATTCAGCAGTCCCTCGCGGACGGCGACGAACTCGGCCGAGTTCGGAGGAACGTAGTCGGGAATGCCCTTGGGCGCAGAGAACGTAGACGGCTTGCTCACGGTCACAGTGTTCCTTGTTCGGGGCCGGACAGTCCAACGAGGAAGGGGTTCGACGCCCGTTCCTGGCCGATCGTGCTCTGACCGCCATGGCCGGGCAGGATCACCGTCTCGTCGGCCAGCGGCAACAGTGTGGTCGCGATCGAGGCGAGCAGTTGCTCGTGGTTGCCGCCAGGCAGGTCGGTGCGCCCGATCGAACCCGCGAACAACGTGTCTCCCGTCAACGCGATCGTTGCCGTGCCGTCCGGGGTGTCGACGTCGGTCGTGAAGACGACCGATCCCTGCGTGTGCCCCGGCGTGTGCAGAACCTCGAACGTGATGCCCGCGAGCTCGAGTGTGGAACCTCCGACCAGATTCTCGACCGTCTCGGGCTCGTGGAACTCCGCGTCGCCCAACAGCGCGGCGAGCGTCGGACCTGTCCCGCGCAGCGGATCGGACAGCATGTAGCGGTCGTCGTCGTGGATGTAGGCCGGGACACCGAACTTGGCGCACACCGGTGCGACCGACCACGTGTGATCGAGATGACCGTGCGTCAACAGCACCGCGACCGGCGTAATCGACGACGAGTTCAAGAACTCGATCAACGGTTCCGCAGCATCCTGCCCGGGATCGACGACGACGCATTCGGTCGCATCGTCCTGCGCGAGGATGTAGCAGTTGGTCTGGAACATCCCCGCCGGGAATCCGGTGACGAGCACAGCACTAGCTCCTAAGGGTTGCGGCCAGGTAGTTCGTCCACAGTAATCCGGTCGTTCCTGCAGGCTCCACTCCGGCACTCTTGGGTCGTTCCTGCAGGCTCCACTCCGGCACTCTCGGGTCGTTCCTGCAGGCTCCACTCCGGCACTCTCGGGTCGTTCCTGCAGGCTCCACTCCGGCACTCTCGGGTCGTTCCTGCAGGCTCCACTCCGGCACTGTGCGCCGGTGATGCCCGTCAGTCACTTCTCAGGAAGTAATGGCACACTCACTCACGGCCGGTTTCGGCCCTGGACGAGCAGGAGGATACCGAAGTGCCCAGCAACGAGCAGCGGCGTGAGGCGGCGAAAAGGAAACTCGAGCGGCAGCTCGAACGCCGTGCCGAGCGTGCGAAGAAGCGCAAGCAGCTGACGATCGCAGGATCCGTACTGGGCGTCGTCGTTGTGGTCGGAGCGGTCGCCGTGGTGTTCGCGTTGACCCGAGGCGGCGACGACGAGTCGGAGACCACCACCGCGTCCGCCACGCCGTCCTCGGACACGCTCATCGCCGACGGCCGGTCCGAGCCGCTGCCCGACACCGTGACCTGCGCCTACCCTGCGTCGGCACAGCCCGCGGCGAAGGAGAACACTCCCCCTCGCACCGACGGCGTTCCGACGTCGGACGAACCGCTGAGCTACAGCATGGCGACGTCGCAGGGCAACATCGGCCTGACGCTGAACAACCCGCAGTCCCCGTGCACCGTGAACAGCTTCGTGTCCCTGGCCAACCAGGGCTACTTCGACGGCACCTCGTGCCACCGACTGACGACGAGCTCCTCGCTGAGCGTGCTCCAGTGCGGTGACCCGGCCGGCACCGGAATGGGCGGCCCCGGATACGAATTCGCGGACGAGTTTCCCGCCGACCAATTCGCCGAGGGCGACCCGGCAGCCGACGAGCCGATCACGTACCCCCGTGGCACCATCGCGATGGCCAATGCCGGACCCGGCACCAACGGCAGTCAGTTCTTCCTGGTGTACGGCGACTCGACGCTTCCTCCCGCGTACACAGTGTTCGGCACCATCGACGAGACGGGACTGCAGACGTTGGACAAGATCGCAGCCGCAGGCGTGGAAGGCGGCGCCCAGGACGGCAAGCCCGCGCAGCCCGTGGAGATCACGTCGATGGTGAGTGACCTGTGATGCGCCGTACCTCGCCCGCAGTCCTCGTCGGCGCAGCCGCCGTCGCCCTTCTCGTGGCCGGCTGCTCGTCCGACGGTTCCGGCACCGCGTCGTCGACGACGTCCGGGTCGGTCGGCTCGACCACCTCGGCCGCGCCGACGACGGAGCAGCAGCTCGACCTCAGCCGGTTCGGCGCTCTGCCCGCTGTTCCGTCACCCGAGGCGTCGACGACGACGTGCGACTACCCGGAGGCGACGCCCGCCATCAAGGACAACACCCCGCCGGCGACCGACGGGGTGTCGACGCAAGGCACCGTCGACGTCGCGATCACGACGAGCCAAGGCCCGATCCAGCTGGTTCTCGACCGCGGCGAAGCTCCGTGCACTGTCAACAGTTTCACCAGTCTTGCGACGCAGAGCTACTTCGACGACACGACCTGCCACCGGCTGACCACGACGCCGGGACTGGAAGTTCTGCAGTGCGGTGACCCGTCCGGGCAGGGCAACCGCGGACCGGGCTACGAGTTCGCGAACGAATACCCGACCACGGCGTATCCCGTCGGAGATCCCGCGTCGTCGCAGCCGGTCGTGTACCCGCGTGGCACCGTCGCGATGGCGAACGCCGGTCCGGACACGAACGGAAGCCAGTTCTTCCTCGTCTACGCGGATTCGGTGCTGCCGCCGCAGTACACCGTGTTCGGCACGATCTCCGAGGAAGGACTCGCCACGCTCGACAAGGTCGCAGCCGCGGGCGTCGCGACCCCCGGTGGAGACGGTGCGCCGAACGCCGAGGTCACGCTCGAGACGGTAGTCGCGCAGTAGCGCCACGTGAGTGCGAATGTACAGCGGGCTGTACATTCGCACTCACGGGCGGCGACGCCGCCTTACGCCGCCGACGTGAGCCGGTAGACGTCGTAGACGCCTTCGACGTTGCGTACGACGTTCAACACGTGGCCCAGGTGCTTCGGGTCGCCCATTTCGAACGTGAACTTACTGATCGCGACGCGATCGCCCGACGTCGCCACCGACGCCGACAGGATGTTGACCTTCTCGTCCGCCAACGCCTTCGTCACGTCGGACAGAAGCCGATGCCGGTCGAGCGCCTCGATCTGAATCGCCACCAGGAACACCGACGACGCCGACGGAGCCCACTGCACGTCGATGAATCGTTCCGACTGCTCACCGAGCGACTTCGCGTTGGTGCAGTCGGTCCGGTGCACACTCACCGAACCTCCTCGCGTCACGAAGCCGAGAATTTCGTCACCGGGCACCGGGGTGCAGCACTTGGCGAGTTTGGCGACGACGCCCTCGGTACCGGACACCAGCACGCCCGCATCGCCGACGTGACGCGGCCGCGTCGGAATGGTCGACGGCGTTGCCCTCTCGGCCAACTGCTCCTCGACGTCACCGACCCCGCCCAGGTGCGCGACGAGCCGCTGGACGACGTGTTGCGCGGACACGTGACTCTCGCCGACAGCCGTGTACAGCGCCGATACGTCGACGTAGCGCAGTTCGTGAGCGATGGTCGACATCGACTCGGCATTCATCAACCGCTGCAACGGAAGACCGCCGCGGCGGACCTCCTTGGCGATCGCGTCCTTGCCTGCTTCGAGTGCTTCCTCGCGGCGCTCCTTCGCGAACCACTGGCGGATCTTCGTCTTCGCGCGCGGCGAGACGACGAACCCCTGCCAGTCACGGCTCGGCCCGGCGTTGACGGCCTTCGACGTGAAGACCTCGACGACCTCACCGTTGTCGAGCGTGCGTTCCAAGGCGACGAGTCTGCCGTTGACGCGGGCGCCGATACAACGGTGCCCGACCTCGGTGTGCACGGCGTACGCGAAGTCCACCGGACAGGACCCGGCGGGCAGCGTCACGACGTCGCCCTTCGGCGTGAAGACGAAGATCTCCTTGACCGCGAGGTCGTAGCGCAATGATTCGAGGAACTCGCCCGGGTCGGCGGCTTCACGCTGCCAGTCGAGCAACTGACGCATCCACGCCATGTCGTCGACCTCGGCGTTGTCGCTGCCGTGCTTGCCGCGTGTCTCCTTGTAGCGCCAATGCGCGGCGATGCCGAACTCGGCCGTCCTGTGCATGTCGCGGGTGCGAATCTGCACTTCGAGCGGCTTGCCCTCCGGACCGACGACGGTGGTGTGCAACGACTGGTAGACCCCGTACCGCGGCTGCGCGATGTAGTCCTTGAACCGGCCTGCCATCGGCTGCCACAGCGAGTGCACGACGCCGACCGCGGCGTAACAGTCGCGAATTTCGTCGCACAGGATGCGAACGCCGACGAGATCGTGGATGTCGTCGAAGTCGCGCCCCTTGACGATCATCTTCTGGTAGATCGACCAGTAGTGCTTGGGACGCCCCTCGACCGCGGCACTGATGCGCGACGCGGACAGCGACGCGTTGATCTCGGCACGCACCTTCTCGAGATAGGTGTCCCTCGACGGCGCCCGATCTGCGACCAGGCGGACGATCTCGTCGTACTTCTTGGGGTGCAGGATCGCGAACGCGAGGTCCTCGAGTTCCCACTTGACCGTCGCCATGCCGAGGCGATGCGCGAGCGGCGCGATGACCTCCAGCGTCTCCTTGGCCTTGCGCGCCTGCTTCTCCGGCGGCAGGAACCGCATCGTGCGCATGTTGTGCAACCGGTCGGCGACCTTGATGACGAGCACACGCGGGTCGCGGGCCATGGCGATGATCATCTTGCGGATGGTTTCGCCCTCGGCCGCGGACCCGAGAACGACCTTGTCCAGCTTGGTGACGCCGTCGACCAGGTGCGCGACCTCTTCGCCGAACTCGTCGGTCAGCTGAGTCAGCGAATACCCGGTGTCCTCGACGGTGTCGTGCAGCAGCGCGGCGACGAGCGTCGTCGTGTCCATGCCAAGCTCGGCGAGAATGTTCGCGACGGCGAGCGGATGGGTGATGTACGGATCGCCCGACTTGCGCATCTGCGTCGCATGCCGTTCGTCGGCGACGTCGTACGCCCGCTGCAGCAGCGCGAGATCGGCTTTCGGGTACAACTCCCGGTGCATGGACACCAGCGGCTCTAGCACCGGCTTGACCGCCGTGCTGCGTCCGGCCGTGATGCGACGCGCCAGCCGCGCGCGGACTCGTCTCGACGCCGACGTCGGCACCGCGGGCGTGGTTCTACCGGTTGCCGCCCGAGACGGCGTGGCCTGCTGGTCCCCCGCGTCGTTCTGCTCGGTCTCCGGCCTGGATCGTTCTGGCACGGATCGGTCGACGGAACGGGTCATGTGATCGCCTCCTGCCGCGCTGTCTGCGTCGTGTCGCTCCCGCTTGGAACGCAGTATGGGACAACTTTAGTCCTCACACCTGCTTCAGGCAGGTGACCGGGTACCCCTCACATCGCGAACGTCCACCGAGCGCAGCGATCTCGAGGACGACGGCGGCACCGACGATCTCGGCGCCGCGCCCTCGCAGCAGTTCCGCGGCCGCGGCGATGGTGCCACCGGTGGCCAGCACGTCGTCGACGACGAGAACACGGCGGCCCGAGACATCGATCGCCTCGGGGATCTCCAGTTCGGCTGCGCCGTATTCGAGTTCGTATCGCTGGGACACCACAGGCGGAGGAAGCTTGCCCGCTTTGCGCATGGCCAGAACTCCCGAACCGAGTGCCAACGCCACGCCTGCCCCGAGCAGGAATCCGCGGGCGTCGATACCGGCGACGAGATCGGTGCCCTCGCCCGCGACGGCCAGCTCGTCGATGACGGATGAAAGACCGACGGCGTCGGCGAACACCGGGGTCAGATCGGCGAAACGCACACCCGCGGTCGGGAAGTCGTCCGCCCACCGTACGAGTCGGTCGATGTTCTTCGACGCCGTGCTCTCGGTCGTCACGGACGGGTCGCTGTGTCTACTCACCGATGAAGTATCCACCTGTCCATGTTCCAGCCGATACCCGCGGCCGTCGGATCGACGACGACGTTGCCCATACCGTCGGCCACGGCCGCGGTTCGCGGGGCCGAGAACAGTGGCAACGACGGCATGTCGTTCCACAGAATGTTCTCGCCCTCGGTAGACAGCGCGAGACGCGAGGCATCCGAGGTTTCCACGGACAGTTGGTCGACGATCGCGTCGATACGACCGTTCGCGTAGCCGCCGACGTTGCTGCCCGCACCGCTGTGCAGACTGTCGTGCGCAGTCGCGTCGGACACCGAACCCGCGGCACCGGACGCCGACGCCGTGGAACCGAGAATCGCGTCCACCCCGCCCGTTCGGAGTGCCGTCGGCGAGAACTGCGGTGAACCCGCGTCCTGCACCGTGATTCCGGCCGGTGCGCACGCGGCCGCGATGTCCGCGACGATCTGGGCGCGACGCGAATCCGGCGCGAGGTATCCGATACGGACGGTGAGGCCGTCGATGCCTGCACCGGCGAGTTCGGCCGTCGCCGTGGCGATGTCGGGCTGACGGAACCGGTTCGCCGCCGTCGCCGCCACCGGCGCGTACAGCAGATCGTCGACGCGAACGAGACGCGAATCGACGACGCCCGACCCGACACCGGTCGTCTCGTCGAAACCGGGGTGACCGTAGCTGTCGAACAGGGACTGTCGCGGCGTGCACAGCGCGATCGCCCGGCGCGCAGCCGACGGGGCGAGTGCACCGCTCGTCGCGAACGTCAGTTGCTCGATGCCGGTGGACGGATAGTCGGTACGCGCGAACCCGTCCGACGGGACGTCGTTACCCGCCCCGAGGTCGATCACTTCCAGTTCGCCCTCACCGGCACGAGACTGAATGTCGGTTCCCTTGGGCCACACGACTATCCGATCGGTGGCCGGGGCGATGCCCCACCACTTGTCGTTGGCGACGAGCACGAGACCGCCGTCCGCGGTGTAGGAATCGACTCGATACGGTCCGTTCGACGGCAGCAACGACGTGTCGACCGAGCCGGGCGTCAGATTCCACCCCGTGTTCCAGAATTCGGCGATGCGGCCGACGACGTCGAGGTCGTCCGACGCAATCGGCGCGACGACGTCGGGAACGCCTGCCACCCGGGCTGCGACATGGGCGGGGAGAATATCGGTGGCGCCGAACAGGTTTCGCCAGTCCGAGTACGAACGCCCGGCCCGGAACGTGACCGTGGCTTCCTTGGCTCCTGCGGTGCAGGCGACCTGATCGATGTCCTTGTACCCGGCCGTCGACGCCGCGTCGAACAGTGGCAGATCGTTCTCGCCCGCCACGAAGCGGCCGCTGTTGGCAGCCCACGTCAGCACAAGATCGTCGCACGTCATCGGAACACCGTCGGAGTACACGGCCTGTGGCGCGATCACGTACCGCACCGTCAGCACATCGCCGGGCACGACGGCCGCACTGCCGATGTCGTTGTCCGCCAGCGCTTCTCCCTCGGGCCCCAGGTAGCTGAACCCGGTCTGCACCCGCGGGAACGCTTGTCGCGCACCCGATGCCGCGCCGTCGACGGTGTTCGCGTTGTACGTCGTGACGACGTTGTCGAGCGCGTACCCGATGGACGGAACCTGGTCCTCGGCTGCCGAACAGCCCGCTACGACCGATGCCGTGACGACGGCAGCCACCGCTGCCGTCGTCATGCGCACTACCCCGATCCGTGCGTGCATCAACGCCTCTTCTTGTTCCGCTTTCCGGTCGGCCGCGAACCGGGCGTCGGAGTCACCGACGCGGGAGCCTTGGATGCGACGGCGACGGCAGGCGTCGCTCCCCCGCCGCGCTGGGCCGCCTCGGCGCGCTTGGCCAACACCTTCTTGGTGTGCGCCGCGACCGGACCCCACTTCTCCTTGAACGTGACGAGCAGCGGCGTCGCGAAGAAGATCGACGAGTACGCGCCGACGATCATGCCGACGAGCTGGACGAGGGCCAGGTCCTTCAGCGTTCCGACGCCGAGCAGCCACACCGCCACGATCATCAACGCCAGCACCGGAAGCACACCGATGACGGTCGTGTTGATCGACCTCATCAACGTCTGGTTGACAGCCAGGTTGGCCTGTTCGGCGTAGGTCTTGCGGTTCAGGTGCAGGATGCCGCGAGTGTTCTCCTCGACCTTGTCGAACACGACGACGGAGTCGTACAGCGAGAAACCGAGGATCGTGAGCAGACCGATGACCGTCGCCGGAGTCACCTCGAATCCGACGAGCGAATAGACACCGGCTGTGACCAACAGGTCGAACCCGAGCGCGGCGAGCGCCGCCAACGCCATGTCCCGTTCGTAGCGTATCGAGATGTAGATACTGACGATCACCAGGAACACCACGAGCGCGATCAACGCCTTCTGCGTGATCTGACCACCCCACGTCTCACTGACGTCGGACACGCTGATCGCGTTCGGCGTGGCGGTTCCGCTGCCGTCGACGGGCTGGAACGCGTCGAACAGGGCAGTCTTCACGCTGTCGACCTGGCCTGCGTCGAGGGCCTCGGACCGCACCTGCACGGTGGCCGCGGCGCCGGAACCGACGGTCTGCACCGACACCGGCTCGAAACCGAGCGTGTCGGAGAAGACGGTCTCGACCTGCTCGGTGCTGACATTGTCGGCGGCCGGGAGCTGAATCCTCGTTCCACCCTCGAAGTCGATGCCGAGCGTGAAGCCGCGGAAGACCATGCTCAGAAGGCAGATCAAGACGATCGCACCGGTCAGCAGGTAGTAGAAGCGCCGACGTCCGACGACCTCGAACGCACCGGTACCGGTGTAAAGGCGGTTCAGCCAACCATGATGCGGCTGAGCGTCCTGTGCGACGTCGGCGTCCTTCACGAGCGTCGAACCCTCGACGTCGCTGCGGGGAGAATCTGACATGTCATGCCCCCTTGGTCGGCGCGGCGGCCGCAGTGTCGGGCTTCGGTCGCGCGGCCGCACGTTTGCGTTCCTGCGCGATCTCGGCGACGGCGCCGAGGCCGTTGACCCCGGGCTTGGACCAGAACGTGGACTTGGACGCCAGGTAGACGAGCGGCCACGTGACGAGAACGACGACCACGACGTCGAGGATCGTCGTCAAGCCGAGTGTGAACGCGAATCCACGCACCTGGCCGACAGCGAGCACGTACAGCACAGCGGCGGCGATGAAACTGACCGCGTTACCGGACAGGATCGTCTTGCGGGCGCGAGCCCATCCTCGCGGAACGGCGGACCGGAAGCTGCGTCCCTCGCGAATCTCGTCCTTGATGCGTTCGAAGAACACCACGAACGAGTCGGCGGTCATACCGATGCCGATGATCAGACCGGCGATACCTGCCAAGTCGAGGGTGAAGTTGATCCACCGACCGAGCAGTACCAGGATGCCGTAGACCATCAACCCGGCCAGGACCAGCGACAACGCGGTCAGCAGTCCGAGCGCCCGGTAGTAGATCAAGCAGTACACCAGCACGAGGGCCAGACCGATCGCGCCCGCGATGAGGCCCGCCTCGAGCGATGCGAGTCCGAGAGTCGCGGACACCGTTTCGGCTTCCGACGACGCGAACGACAGCGGCAGCGATCCGTACTTTAGGGTGTTCGCCAACTCGGCCGCGGACTGGGCGGTGAACTGCCCCGTTATCGACGTCGCGCTGCCGGCGGGCGTCGCGCCCTGGATCTGCGGGGCGCTGACGACCTTGGAGTCGAGCGTGAACGCGGCCTGACTACCGATGTTGGCGCCGGTGAACTGCGCCCACGTGGTGCTTCCTTCGGAGTCGAAACTCAGACTGACCTCGTGACGCGACTGCTGTGTGTTGAAACCCGACGTCGCATCCGCGATCTGCTGTCCGTCGATGATGCTCGGGCCGAGGATGTAGACCGCGGTACCGTCCGTGGAGCACGCGACGAGGGGCAGCGCCGGGTCGTCGTTACCCTGCAGCGGGTCGGGCGCGTTGCAGTCGATCGTCGCGGCCGCAGTCTGCTGAACCTGAGGGTCTTCGCTCTGTCGCGAGGCTTTTGCCTCGGCGATCTGTGCGGCAGCCTGCTCGCTCTCGGTGCCTTCGGTCGCGGGCTCCTCGGACGACGTGGTGTCCGCAGCGGGGGCTTCGGGAGAAAGAGTCGGGTCGACTGCGCTCGGGTCCTGAGCCGGGAACGGGCGTCCCTGCGGAACCGAATCGCCTGCAGGCGCCGGTGCCTCGGTCGTCGGCGCGGCCGGAGCCGGCGTCTCGGTCGCAGGCGCCTGCGCGCCGGCCGACGGCTGCAAGGCGCTCTGGACGGGCCGAATGAACAGACGTGCCGTCTGTCCGAGCGATCGAGCCTGCGAGCTGTCGTCGCCGGGAACCGTGATGACCAGGTTGTCGCCGTCGATGACGACCTCGGACCCCGAGACGCCGAGGCCGTTGACGCGCGTCTCGATGATCTGCTGAGCCTGCTTCAGGCTGTCCTGGCTCGGCGCGCTGCCGTCAGGGGTTCGTGCGGTCAAGGTGACGCGCGTGCCGCCCTGCAGGTCGATGCCCAGTTTGGGACTCGGCGACTTGTCTCCGGTGAAGAAGACCAGTGCATACACGGCAGCCATCAGAACCGCGAACACGGCTAGATAGCGACCTGGATGCACCGATCCGCTGGAAGGTGCCACGGTGTGTGATTCTCCTCTGGGCTTTCGGACGGCATGCTGGGTCGGACGAGGGGGACGCGTTCCCCGGCACGCGAAACCGCTGCCGGATCAGGTCCGACAGCGGCGACCGTGCTGGGCCGAGGTCACTCCTTGTCGAGGCGAGGCGTGGTCTGCGAGGTCGTTTCGTCTGCGGGAGCCTGGGGTGCCGGCTTCTCGAGCGACGGAGTGGAGTCACCGATGCCGGACAGGTCGTCGGGCGCGGAGAATTCCTCGTCGCCTTCGGTGTCGGCGGGAAGAACTTCGCGGACGACGGCGCGCGACCACGTGGTGACGATGCCGTCGGCGATTTCGAGGTCGACGGTGTCGTCCTCGACGAGCACGACACGTGCGTACAGCCCGGCGGTGGTGACGACCTCGTCGCCGATCTTCAGCGAATCCTGCAGCGCCTGCGTGTCGGCCATGATTTTCTTCTGCTTGCGGACGTTCAGGAACATCGGTACGAGCAGGGCCACGATCAGGAGCGGGAAGAGCAGTTCCATCTTTACGTCAGTCCTCGAAGTTTCGTAGTACGGGGTGTTCTCGAATGTCATCGGTACGTGCAGTGCGCACGCTCGAACTCCGCAGCGGAGTCCGTGCACGGCCCCCAGTGTGCCATTACCGGGGTCGTCCACTGCTCGGCTCCCACCGATTATCAGCAGATTATTCGAATAGGCCCTGTTGAGGCTCGCTCGCCCGGACCGTGATACCGCCGATGGCGAGATCCGGCGGAGGCACGAGACCCAGGTGCTCCCACGCGGCTGCAGTGGCGACGCGTCCGCGCGGGGTGCGCGCGATCATTCCGGCTCGGACCAGGAACGGCTCGCACACTTCCTCGACCGTCGCAGGTTCTTCGCCGACCGCCACTGCCAGCGTCGACACGCCCACCGGCCCTCCCCCGAAGCTGCGGATCAGCGCGCTGAGCACGGCCCGGTCGAGTCGGTCGAGGCCCAGGTCGTCGACGTCGTAGACCACGAGCGCCGCTTTCGCGGTGTCCTTCGTCACGGTGCCGTCGCCGCGCACGTCGGCGTAGTCGCGGACACGTCGGAGCAGACGGTTGGCGATACGAGGCGTGCCCCTGGACCGTCCCGCGATCTCGGCGCACCCGCCCTTGTCGATCGGGACACCCAGGATTCCGGCCGACCGGAGCAGAATGCGCTCGAGTTCCTCCGGCTCGTAGAAATCCATGTGAGCGACGAAGCCGAACCGGTCTCGCAGCGGGCCGGTCAGTGCGCCGGACCTGGTGGTGGCGCCGACGAGGGTGAACGGCGCGACTTCGAGGGGAATGGACGTGGCGCCGGGGCCTTTGCCGACCACGACGTCGACCCGAAAGTCCTCCATCGCGAGATACAGCATTTCCTCGGCAGGTCGAGCGATGCGGTGGATCTCGTCGATGAACAGAACGTCACCCTCGACGAGGTTGCTGAGCATGGCGGCGAGATCGCCCGCCCGTTCGAGCGCGGGCCCCGACGTCAGGCGCAGGGACGTACCGAGTTCTTGAGCGATGATCATCGCCATCGAGGTCTTGCCGAGACCGGGAGGTCCCGACATCAGAATGTGGTCCGGAGTGCCACCGCGGAGCTTGGCACCGGACAGCACCAGCTGCAGCTGCTCCCGCACACGGGGTTGGCCGATGAAATCCGTCAGCGACTTCGGTCGCAGGCTCGTTTCGATGTCGAGATCGTCCGGGGTGGCCTGGGCGGTCACCTGCGACTCGTCGACGTCGGACTCGTCGGTCATTTGCTCTTGCTCAGGTAGGCCAGAGCCGACCGCAGCGCGGCCGATGTCGACGCGTCGGGCTGCGCGGCGAGAACCGAATCGGTGGCGTCCTCGGCTTGTTTGACGGCGAAGCCGAGTCCCGTGAGCGCTTCGACGATCTGATCACGTACCGGTGAACCGGCGGCGCTCCCGGACGGCAACGGAACACCCGACGATCCGACGATCGCGTCGACCTTGTCGCGCAGCTCGACGATCATGCGTTCGGCGCCGCGCTTGCCGATCCCGGGCACACGCGTCAACGCCGTCACGTTGCTGTCCGCGAGTGCCGTACGCAGCGCATGCGGGTCGAGGACAGCCAACGTCGCCATCGCGATGCGCGGCCCGACGCCGGACACCGTCAACAGCAGCGAGAAGAGGTCACGCGTCTCGTTGTCCGAGAAGCCGTACAGGGTCATCGAGTCCTCGCGGACGATCATCGTGGTCAGCAACCTCGACTCGGCGCCGCGGCTCAACGTTCCGAGAGTCGCGGGCGTCGCGTTGACGCGGTATCCGACGCCCGACGCTTCCAACACGGCGTGATCGAGGGCGATCTCGAGGACTTCGCCGCGTATCGACGCGATCACCGCGCACCTGCCTTTCGTGCCACCTCACGCTCGGCTGCGGACTTGCGTGCCGCACGGGCCTTGCGCTCCTCGGCGAGCCTCGCTTCGTACTTGCGCTTCTGCTCCGCCGCCATCTTCTCGGCCTGTGCCATCCGGGCGATCATCGGAGCCCGCCAACAATGACAGATCCCGAGCGCGAGAGCATCCGCGGCGTCGGCGGGCGTCGGTGCGACCTGCAGGCCGAGAATACGCATCACCATCGCGGTGACCTGCGCCTTGTCGGCGCTTCCGTTACCGGTGACGGCTGCCTTGACCTCACTGGGCGTGTGGAAGCAGACGTCGATGCCGCGTCTGGCGGCGGCGAGGGCGATGACTCCCCCGGCCTGAGCGGTGCCCATCGCCGTCCGCACGTTGTGCTGCGCGAAGACACGTTCGATCGCGACCACGGAGGGCTTGTGTGTGTCGAGCCAGTACTCGGCTGCCTCGGAGATACGGAGAAGACGCTGGGACAGTTCCATGTCCGCGGGAGTGCGGACGACGTCGACGTCGAGCGCGGTGACGCTCCTCCCGGTACCGCCTTCGATCAAACTCAACCCGCAGCGGGTCAAGCCGGGATCGACGCCCATCACACGCACTCTGGCACACCTTCCGCCTACGAACTGTTGTTCGATAGCGTAGCGGAGGGACGCCCGGGCGGGCGTGTGCGACACCCGCCCGGTGCGCCGACCTAGTCGGCGTCGAGTTCGGCCAGCACCTCGTCCGAGATGTCGACGTTGGAGTACACGTTCTGTACGTCGTCGCTGTCCTCGAGCGCGTCGATCAGCTTGAACACCTTGCGTGCGCCGTCCGCGTCGACCGGAACGCTGACCGACGCCTGGAAGCTGGCCTCGGCGGAGTCGTAGTCGATGCCCGCGTCCTGCAGAGCGGTACGGACCGCGACGAGGTCGGTCGGCTCACTGACGATCTCGAACGTGTCACCGTTGTCGTTGACTTCCTCGGCACCGGCGTCGAGCACGGCCATGAGGACGTCGTCCTCGGACTGGCCGTTCTTCTCGAGGGTGACCAGTCCCTTGCGGGAGAACAGATAGGACACCGAACCCGGGTCGGCCATGTTGCCGCCGTTGCGCGTCATCGCGACACGCACCTCGCCGGCTGCGCGGTTGCGGTTGTCGGTGAGGCACTCGATCAGCACCGCGACACCGTTGGGGCCGTAGCCCTCGTACATGATGGTCTGCCAGTCGGCGCCGCCGGCTTCCTCGCCCGCACCGCGCTTGCGTGCCCGCTCGATGTTGTCGTTGGGAACCGACGTCTTCTTCGCCTTCTGAATGGCGTCGTACAGCGTCGGGTTACCCGAGGGGTCTCCACCACCGGTGCGGGCCGCCACCTCGATGTTCTTGATCAGCTTGGCGAACGACTTGCCGCGCTTGGCGTCGATCACAGCCTTCTTGTGCTTGGTGGTGGCCCATTTGGAGTGGCCGCTCATACGATGGAGCCCCTTTCGTACTGCATACAAGTGTCTGCACAGTTTACGCGCGCCCTCGGGCGTCCGACGCCGCGATGGCGGTCGAACCCGATCAGGCCGCTCGGACGAGGTCCACGAACAGCCGGTGCACGCGGCGGTCACCGGTGACCTCGGGGTGGAAGCTGGTCGCCATGACGCTTCCCTGACGCACCGCGACGACGCGCCCCTCGGCTGGGCCGTCGGGGACGGTCGCGAGGACCTCGACGCCGGAACCGACGCGTTCGACCCACGGTGCGCGAATGAAGACCGCGCGGACGGGATCCCCGTCGATGCCGACGACGTCGAGGTCGGTTTCGAAGGAATCGACCTGCCGACCGAACGCGTTGCGTCGAACGGTGATGTCGAGCCCGTCGAGATGCTGTGCGTCGGGCCGAGTGTCGAGTATCTCGCTCGCCAGTAGGATCATGCCCGCGCAGGACCCGTACGCGGGCAAGCCGTCCTTCAACCGGGCTCGGAGTGGTTCGAGCAGGTCGAACACCGAGAGCAGAGTGCTCATGGTGGTCGACTCTCCGCCGGGGACGATCAGACCGTCGACCGCGTCGAGTTCCTCGGGCCTGCGCACCGTGATGCCGTGTGCTCCGCTGGTTTCCAGCGCTGCGAGGTGCTCACGGACGTCGCCCTGCAGCGCCAGAACGCCGATCGTCGGCTCGGTCATCGAGGCGTGAACGGGTCTGTGGCGGATTTGCTCGTGTCACGTTCGAAACGCATCAGACCCTCCTGTACGACGGCCGCGACCATTCGGCCCTGCCGATCGAAGATCCGGCCCTGCGCGAGAGCACGACCGAAATCCGCAGACGGCGACGTCTGGTCGTAGAGCAACCATTCGTCGGCACGGAACGGGCGTAGGAACCACAGCGCGTGATCGAGCGACGCGGTCTGCGTGACGACGTCCGGGTGCGGCACCTTCGCCGAGCCGATGAGCGTCATGTCCGACATGTACGCCAGTGCACAGACATGGAACACCTGGCTGTCCGGCAACCGATCGCGGTAGCGGAACCACACTCGTTGCTGCGCCGCGAAACTCGCATGCTTGTCCTGCTGATCGTCCGGGATACGCCGGATGTCCCACTCCTTCCACTCCGCGTAGAACGAGTGGTCGTAGTCGGGCAGTTCACGCGGATCGGGCAGAGATTCGGGGTCGACGGCACGCGGCATCGTGTCCTGGTGCGAGATGCCGTCGTCGTCGACATGGAAGGACGCCGACATCGTGAAGATGGCCTTGCCGTCCTGGATTCCGGTGACGCGCCGCGTGCAGAACGACCGGCCGTCGCGGATGCGATCCACGAGGTAGATCGTGGGCTCGGTCGGATTCCCCGGTCGAATGAAGTAACCGTGCAGCGAGTGCACCCGGTACTGCTCCTCGACGGTGTTCACTGCGGACACGAGCGCCTGACCGGCGACCTGTCCACCGAAGGTGCGCTGGAGCAGACTCGGGAACGTTCTGCCTCGAAAGATGTCGTTCTCGATGCGCTCTAGTTCGAGAATGTCCTCGATACTGGCCATGGGTCACCTTTCTCTAGCTGCCGAAGAAGGCTAACAAGCAGCCGTACAGGCAGGATGGTCGACGTGCCTGCCGTTCAACCGATCTTCCCGGATCGTCTCGCCCATACGATCGTCGAACGAACCCCGCGTGGACGTCGTGCCGTTGTTGCGATCGACGGCGCGGACGCGGCCGATCCGGTCGAATTCGCCGCGCGCGTCCGTGATGTCGCCGCATCCGACGGACGGTCGGCGACGGTAATCGACCTTCACGACTTCGTCAGACCCGCGTCGTTGCGCTTCGAGTACTCGCGGACCGACGAATTGACCTACCGGACCACGTGGTTCGACTTCGACGCCCTCGACCGTGAGGTGATCGCACCGCTGCAGCCCGGCGGTCGTGGCCGAATCCTGCCCCGGTTGTGGGACGAAGCGACGGACCGCTCGGCCCGCGCCACGCTCGTCGACGCGGCCCCGGACCACCTGGTGATCGTCGCCGGACCGATGCTGCTGGGACGGGTATCCGCTGCCGTCGTCGTACATCTGACGCTGTCCGCGGCGACTCTTCGCAGAAGGACCGGCGAATCCGAACAGTGGACTCTCGAACCGCTGGCCGAGTACTACCGGGACGTGACCGACCGGCCCGATTTCCTCGTCCGCTGGGACCATCCCGACCGGCCTGCGATCATCCCCTCGTGAGTGCGAATGCGTGCTGGAGCACGCATTCGCACTCACATGCGGTTCACCAGCCGCGCTCGGCCAGACGGTGGCCGACGGGCAGATCGTCGACGTTGATGCCGACCATTGCCTCGCCGAGACCACGCGAGACCTTGGCGAGGACATCGGGGTCGTCGTGGAACGTGGTGGCCTTGACGATGGCCTCGGCGCGCTGCTGCGGGTTGCCGGACTTGAAGATTCCCGATCCGACGAAGACACCCTCGGCGCCGAGCTGCATCATCATCGCCGCGTCGGCAGGCGTGGCGATGCCGCCCGCGGTGAACAGCGTCACCGGCAGCTTGCCCGCCTTCGCGACCTCGACCACGAGATCGTAGGGCGCCTGCAATTCCTTTGCGGCGACGTACAACTCGTCCTCGGGCAGCGACGTGAGGCGACGGATCTCGTCACGAATCTTCCGCATGTGCGTGGTCGCGTTCGACACGTCGCCCGTGCCCGCCTCGCCCTTGGAGCGAATCATGGCCGCGCCCTCGGTGATTCGGCGGAGCGCCTCGCCGAGGCCCGTGGCGCCACACACGAACGGGACGGTGAAGTTCCACTTGTCGATGTGGTTGGCGTAGTCGGCCGGGGTGAGGACCTCGGACTCGTCGATGTAGTCGACACCGAGGCTCTGCAGGATCTGCGCCTCGACGAAGTGTCCGATGCGGGCCTTCGCCATGACCGGGATCGACACCGAGGAAATGATGCTGTCGATCATGTCCGGGTCGCTCATCCTCGACACGCCACCCTGAGCACGGATGTCGGCGGGGACGCGTTCGAGCGCCATGACCGCGACGGCGCCTGCATCCTCGGCGATCTTGGCCTGTTCGGCGGTGACGACGTCCATGATGACGCCGCCCTTGAGCATCTCGGCCATCCCGCGCTTGACCCTGGCCGTTCCGACGCCGCCGTCGACGCTGTCGGTGTGGCTGCTCACTGGCACGATAGGGGTACTCACGACGAACTCCTGAAGTATGGGAACGATGGCGTTGCCGGCACTGCTGCTCACGGCGCGACCGAGTGTAGGGAGCAGTGGACCGTCACTCCATAGCCAATCGAGATTTCCTGGACCTCTCGACGCCGTCGTTCTCAGCGAATCGCGCGGACCTCGGGTTCGACGCGTCGTGCCAACACGATGTTGACCTCGTCGAGCAGTTCGGCGAGATCCTGCGGGTAGACGGTCTCCCCCGTCGCCGCCAGCGACCGGATGTCGTCCTCGGTACACCAGCGATGCCCGGTGACCGTGCGCCGTTCCAGATCGGTGAACCCCGAGTGCTCGGGCTCGAACTCCTGTGTGCGGTAGGCGAAGAACAGTTCCTCGGACCGCAGGAGCGTCCCGTTGAACGGGAACGTGGCGACGCGTCGCCACATCGGGCCCTTGAGGTCCGCCGCCGCGGCGACGAGCCCGGTTTCTTCCAGTACTTCGCGTGCCGCCGCCTCGCGCAGGTTCTCGCCGGGTTCGACGGCGCCGCCGATCGTGAACCAGAAATAGACGTCGGGAACGGTCGGATCGTGGCCGCGCAGCAGCAGCACCCGTCCGCGCTCGTCGACGAGAACGACACGCGACGACGTCCGTTGCACGGCTCGACCCTCGGTTCCGTACGTCGCGGATGCAGACCGCTCGACGATCTCGAAGTAGGCAGGCAACGGCGCCGTGCCACCGAGATGCAGGACGCGGACCGGACGGGTCGTGCGCAGTGCCAGCGTGTCGCGCACCGCGTCGTTGTGGAACCGCCTCGCGATCAACACGCGCGCTTCGGCGTCGGCCAGTTCGGCGACGAGCTGCGGCGGAAGATCGGTCGAATCGACTGCGGCGAGCGCGACGGACAGCGCGTTCTCGGCGTTCTCACGATGCACGCGGTCCGCCCGTTCGGCGACGTCGGCGAGCGACGCGAGTTTCCTCGATTCGACCGGCCGAGCGCGCGTCGCCGCCGACACCGCACGTGCGACGACCGCTCGCCGCGCCAGCGCCGCGTCGAGCGACTGCCACGCGAGATCGGTGCGCACGTGCAGTCGGTCGAGCCGGTTCGCCGTGCCGTAGGCCCACAACCCGACGACGAGAATCACCGCCGCGATCGCCCCGAGAATCAGGATGGTCAATGCCGAGAACGTCATCAGCTCGCCGACCTGACCTTCTGACCTCCGACGGTCACCGTCTCGTACACCCGCATGATCTGTTCGGCGACGACCGGCCAGTCGTACTCGACGACGACCGTGCTGGCCGCGTCGACCAGTGCTTGCCGTGTGGCGTCCGACGACAGCACCGAATCGAGCGCCGTCGCCAACGCTGCGGAGTCGTCGATCGGAACGAGCAACCCAGCGGTCCCGTCGCGCAACACCCGCCGGAACGCGTCGAGTTCGCTCGCCACCACCGCGGTTCCCGACGCCATTGCCTCGACCAGCACGATGCCGAAACTCTCGCCGCCGAGGTTGGGGGCGCAGTACACGTCGGCGCTGCGCATCGCCGACGCCTTGACGTCGTCGTCGACCTGCCCGAGGAACGTCAGGTGCCGCGCGAGCGGGCCTGCGTCGCGGCGCAGCTTGTCCTCGTCTCCGCGGCCGACGACCAGAATCTCGAGGTCGGGGTGGTGTTCGACGAGCGTCGGCAACGCGCCGAGCAGGACCGCCATGCCCTTGCGTGGTTCGTCGAAGCGTCCGAGGAACAGCACGGTTCGGCCTGCGCGTGGGTAACCCGGGAGCATCGGGGCGCGAGCGAACGCCTGCACGTCGACGCCGTTGGGGATTTCGACGGCGTCGCTGCCAAGCGCTTCGACCTGCCAGCGGCGGGCCAGCTCGGAGACGGCGATGCGTCCGCTGATCTTCTCGTGGTACGGCCGCAGCACCCCTTGAAAGGTGCTCAGTACCAACGATTTCGTCGTCGACGTGTGGAAGGTCGCGACGATCGGACCCTCGGCGGCCTTGAGGGCCAACATCGACAGACTCGGCGCGTTCGGTTCGTGGATATGCAGGACGTCGAAGTCGTTCTCGGCGATCCAACGCCTGATGCGCGCGTAGGTGACGGGTCCGAAACGGAGCCGTGCAACGGATCCGTTGTAGGGAATTGCGAGCGCTTCGCCCGCGGAGACGACGAACTCCGGCAGCGTCGTCTCCTCGGACGCGGGCGCGAGGACGCTGACGCGATGGCCACGCTCGATGAACACGTCGGCGAGCTGTTCGACGTGGGCCTGGACACCGCCCGGAACGTCGAACGAATACGGGCAGACCATTCCGATCTTCACGTGCCCTCGATTCGATCGCGCCTGGCCTGGCTCAGGTCGGACAGCCACAGCGGCTGCAGCATGTGCCAGTCCTCCGGGTGCGCGGCGATGTTCGACGCGAACACGTTCGCGAGAGCCTGTGTGGCGCTGTCGATCCCGGCCGTGACGTCGATGCGCGGCGAGATCGAAAAGCCCCAGCCGTCGCCGTCGAACCAGCAGTGCACGGGAAGCAGGTGGGCACCGGTGTCGATAGCGAGCTTCGCAGGGCCTGCGGCCATCCGCGTCTGCTCACCGAAGAACTCGACGGGAACACCGTGTCGGGCCAGATCGCGCTCACTGAGCAGGCACACGACCTTGTTGTCGCGCAGACGATCCGACAGCGCCGCGAACGGCGGAGTCTCGCCGCCGCTCAACGGGAAGATCTCGAAACCGAGGCTCTCGCGGTAGTCGACGAAACGCTGATAGAGCGTCTCCGGTTTCAGCCGCTCCGCGACCGTCGAGAATCGACCGTAGTAGCGCACGAGCCACATACCTGCCATATCCCAGTTCCCGCTGTGCGGCAACGCGAGAACGGCCCCGGAGCCGTCGGCGAGGGCCGCGTCCAGGTGTTCTCGTCCCTGCACACACCCGTCGATGACGGCGGCCTGGGCGTCGAGATCCATCGAGGGCAGCCGGAACGCTTCACGCCAGTACCGTGCGTACGACCGCACGCTCGCCCGGATCAGATCATCGGGGACCGCGTCCGGGGTGACGTCCAAGACTCGGGCTAGATTGCGCCTGAGTTGCTGTGGTCCCCCGTGCCGCGACGCCGCGACGTCGGCGCCCGTGTCGAACGCCCTCCTCGCCAGGCCGTGGGGCAGGGCACGCACTACTCGCCATCCTGCCGCGTACCCGGCATCGGTGGCACGTTCGGCGAACGTCATGCCGATTCGGTCTTTCCCGTGGCGTCACTCGACGGCGGCGTGATGATGTCGCGGGCACCGTCCGATCCGCGCACGGCGAGCACGCGCTGGAACACGGTGACGACGCTGAGGGCTGCCAGCACCCACATCGCGGGGTAGAGAACACTCTGCAGGCCGGGGATGTCGAAGTGCCTGCCGATGCCGGTGAGACCGGCTGCGACGAGCACGATCACCAGGCGGTCGGGACGTTCGATCCAGCCACCGTCCGCCGACAGGCCGCTGGCCTCGGCGCGAGCCTTCGCATAGGAGATGACCTGCGACGTCACGAGGCATACCAGTGTCGCGACGAAGAGAACCTTGTCGTTCTCGCTGAACACGGCCCACCACGCGAGACCGGCGAAGATCGCACCGTCGGCGACGCGATCGCAGGTGGCATCGAGTACTGCCCCGTATTTCGTGCCGCCACCGCGCGCCCGGGCCATCGCTCCGTCGAGCATGTCGAACAGCACGAACAGCGTGATGACCATGGTGCCCCAGAACAGGTACCCGGCCGGGAACATCGTGATGGCGGCGACGACGGTGACGACCGTTCCGATCAGAGTCACCGAGTTGGGAGTCAGGCCGGTGGCATTGAGCGCACGTCCGAGTGGCGCCGTCACTTTGGACACCGGCGCTCGACCCAAGATACTCAGCACGACGCACCCCCCTGCAGAATCGTAGTCATTCGGCCCAGGCCGACGCCAGCAATGCCCGTGTGTCCCGAAGTAGTTGGGGCATGACCTTCGCACCGCCGACGACGGTGATGAAGTTCGCGTCGCCGCCCCACCTGGGGACGATGTGCTGATGCAGGTGTTCGGCGAGCGAACCACCCGCGGCGGCGCCCAGGTTCAATCCCACGTTGAACCCGTGCGGACGCGACACCGTCTTGATGACGCGGATGGCCTGCTGCGTGAAGGCCATCAACTCGTCACTCTCGGCCCGGGTCAGATCTTCGAGCGCAGCGACGCGCCGGTACGGCACGATCATCGTGTGGCCCGGGTTGTACGGGTACAGATTCAGCACCGCGTAGACCTGCTCGCCGCGCGCCACGACCAGCCCGTCCTCGTCCGTCATCTTCGGGATGTCGGTGAACGGTTCGCTGGAGTGATTCTTCGATTCCGGCGCTTCGGTGATGTACGACATCCGATGCGGCGTCCACAACCGCTCCAACCGATCCGGATCACCCACCCCGGTGTCGACGATCGTGGCGTCCTGTTCGGGCATGTTCAGCTCACTCCTGAAGTGTCGGGAAGAAAGAGCTCGGCCGTCGGAGATGCGTTGTCACGGGCGGCAATCCAGTCGGAGATCAGTTCGACGGCGCGTTCCGTCGGAACCCCGTTCACCTGGGTACCGTCGCGGAACCGGAAGCTGACCGCACCGGCTTCGACGTCGCGCTCACCGGCCAGGAGCATGAACGGGACCTTCTGAGCCGTCTGGTTGAAGATCTTCTTCTGCATCCGATCGTCGCTTGCGTCGACCTCGGCGCGAATTCCACGCTTCTTCAACTCGGCGACGACGGCGAACAGGTGGTCCTGGTGTACCTCGGCCACCGGAATTCCGACGACCTGAACCGGTGACAGCCATGCCGGGAACGCACCTGCGTAGTGCTCGGTCAGCACACCGAAGAACCGCTCGATCGACCCGAACAGTGCTCGGTGGATCATCACGGGGCGTTCCTTGACTCCGCCGGATCCGGTGTATTCGAGCTCGAAGCGCTCCGGAAGGTTGAAGTCCAACTGAATGGTCGACATCTGCCAGGTGCGGCCGAGCGCGTCCTTCGCCTGGACCGAGATCTTCGGACCGTAGAACGCGGCGCCACCCGGATCCGGAACCAGGTTCAGGCCCGACGCGGCCGCCACCTCGGCAAGGGTGTTCGTCGCTTCCTCCCACACCTCGTCGCTACCGACCGACTTCTCGGGGTTACGGGTCGACAATTCCAGGTAGAAATCGTCGAGGCCGTAATCTTTCAGCAGCCCGAGCACGAATTCCAGCGTGCGGGTCAGCTCGTCGCGCATCTGCTCGCGGGTGCAGAAGATGTGTGCGTCGTCCTGCGTCATGCCGCGCACGCGGGTGAGTCCGTGGATGACGCCCGACTTCTCGTAGCGGTAGACCGAGCCGAACTCGAACAGCCTGAGCGGCAGTTCACGGTAGGAACGACCGCGCGACCGGAAGATCAGGTTGTGCATCGGGCAGTTCATCGGCTTCAGGTAGTAGTCCTGACCTGGTTTGCGGACTGCGCCGTCATCGTCCAGTTCGGCGTCGAGGTGCATCGCCGGGAACATGCCGTCGCGATACCAGTCGAGGTGACCGGAGACCTCGTAGAGGTGGCCCTTGGTGATGTGCGGGGTGTTGACGAACTCGTACCCCTCCTCGATGTGGCGCTGCCGCGAGTAGTTCTCCAGCTCGTTGCGGATCACGCCGCCCTTGGGGTGGAACACCGGGAGGCCGGATCCGAGCTCGTCGGGGAAGCTGAACAGGTCGAGCTCCGAACCGAGCTTGCGGTGGTCGCGACGCTCGGCTTCGGCGAGCAGCTCGAGGTGGTGATCGAGTGCCTCGGTCGACTCCCAGGCGGTGCCGTAGATGCGCTGCAGGCCTGCGTTCTCCTGGTTGCCGCGCCAATATGCAGCGGAACTGCGCGTCAGCTTGAACGCGGGCACGTACTTGGTCGTCGGAATGTGGGGTCCGCGGCACAGGTCGCCCCAGATGCGTTCTCCGGTGCGCGGATTGAGATTGTCGTAGGCCGTCAGCTCACCGCCGCCGACCTCCATGATCTCGGGGTCGTCGATGTCGGATTTGTCGTCGACCAGCTCGAGCTTGTACGGCTCGTTCGCCAGTTCCTCGCGTGCCTGCTCGATCGACTCGTAGACGCGACGCGAGAAGCGCTGCCCCGCTTTGACGATCTGCTTCATCTTCTTCTCGAGCTTGGTCAGATCCTCGGGCGTGAAAGGTTCCTTCACGTCGAAGTCGTAGTAGAAGCCGTCCTTGATGAACGGGCCGATTCCCAGCTTGGCGTCGGGGAACAGCTCTTGCACGGCCTGCGCGAGAACGTGCGCCGCCGAATGCCGGATGACGTTGCGTCCGTCGTCGGTGTTCGCCGGTACCGGGTCGACCTCGGCGTCGACGTCGGGAGCCCACGAGAGGTCGCGTAGCTTGCCGTCCGCGTCACGAACGACGACGATCGCGTCGGGACCCTTGTTGGGTAATCCGGTGTCACGGAGCGCCGTTCCGGCGGTCGTTCCAGCCGGCACCATGATGCGTGCGGGCAAGACGGCGTTTCCGGGACTACTCACAGCGATGTGCTCCTCGTTCGTTCTTCGCGGCCGGTGAGACCGATGACAGCCTATCGGCTGAACACCCGGTACTTACCGCCACACGTCCGCGGCGTGGCTACAGCGGACTGGACAGCCAGCTCCAGTCCAGACCGAACCAACCACCGACGAGCGAGAACGTGCCGAGCAGCCACAGGGTCAGCAGCACGACGAGGGTCGTGAACAGCACCCCTATCCCTTTGACCACGAGCGACTGCCGCGAGAACCACTCCATGAACCGGTCGTAGTGCTTCCGCACGAATTTCAGCAGGCGGTGCGCCCACGTGAACTCGGACGCAAGGATGCCGAGGCCCGCGAACACGATCAGCCAACCGGGACCCGGGTACGGGATGGCGAGAATGCCGAGGGCGAGAACGACGACACCCAAAACACCGACCGCGATGCGGTAGGCGAAATCCACGGTCGGGTTGGCGGCGATCTTCTTGCGGAACCGACGACGCCGTTCGGCGACCTTGTCGAAGACACCGCCCTTGTCGTCGCGCGGCGCGTCGTCGCGCGGCGGGCTGTCGGTGCGGGCGTCGTCTGCGGTCACGGATACAGGCTACCGACGTCCGGCGACAGTGCCCGGACGACGACAGTGCCCGGACGACGAAAAACCCCGCACGAGTACGTGCGGGGTTTTTCGATTCTGTGGTCCCGGCTGGGATCGAACCAGCGACCTTCCGCGTGTGAAGCGGACGCTCTTCCACTGAGCCACGGGACCGAGGGGATCTCGTCGAACGAGGCAAAACAGTAACACGCGCCCCACGCATTCCCCGAATCGCCTCCGCACGCCCCCGCACCCCCGAACGGACGAGCGTGCATCACGAGATTCCCGCCCGCTCATTCATACCTATGTGCGTGGCGTGAAGGCCACACAGCTGTGCTGACGAGGCGATTTGTGAGTTCGCCAGAAGTTGGTCTAGTGTTTTCACCGCACCACGGAGAGGGCAACCGCCTCCGGGGAGCGAATGCGGATGTAGCGCAGTGGTAGCGCATCACCTTGCCAAGGTGAGGGTCGCGGGTTCGAATCCCGTCATCCGCTCGAGGTTGGAACATTCTCGTAGTTCAGGGCAATCGAAAGAACGCCTGGCCCATGGTGGAGTGGCCGAGTGGTGAGGCAACGGCCTGCAAAGCCGTGCACACGGGTTCGATTCCCGTCTCCACCTCGTAAGCTTGCGCGATTAGCTCAGCGGGAGAGCGCTTCCCTGACACGGAAGAGGTCACTGGTTCAATCCCAGTATCGCGCACCACGAAGAGGAACCCCGACATCTCAGTGCCGGGGTTCTTTTCGTCAGAGACCGAAACGGTTTCGCATGCGGATGTAGCGCAGTGGTAGCGCATCACCTTGCCAAGGTGAGGGTCGCGGGTTCGAATCCCGTCATCCGCTCGTCGTCGGCTGCACACGTGCAGTTCGGCTATAGTTTCGAGAACCCGCGCGATTAGCTCAGCGGGAGAGCGCTTCCCTGACACGGAAGAGGTCACTGGTTCAATCCCAGTATCGCGCACCACGCAGAAGAACCCCGGACACCCCCGTGTCCGGGGTTCTTCTGCTTTTCGGTGGTGGCCGAGCCGCGCGCAGTGCACGCTGTAGGGGCAGCCCCCCGAACGGAAGGAGGCCCATCGTGGCCGACGACAAGCAGACGGGAAGCGACATCTCCGTCGACGAGGAAACCAAGCGACAGGCAGAGGAGCAGGTCGCCGGTCTCGACGAACGATACGAACCAGGAGCAAGGCCCACGGTCGTACTCCCCGGGACCGACGGGATGGTCTCGGGAACAGCATTCGCCGACATCGTTGAGGACAACACGGGCACATCCGACGAGCCGAAGGTCGACGCGGGCACCGATGAGTGAACCGACCGAGGGTGTCGAGCTCGTCGACGACGACGTCCATGGTTTTCTCCACACCCCCGGTGGCGATCCGGTCGGCGCGCTCGCGCTCACGCACGGAGCAGGCGGCAACTGCGCCTCGTCACTGTTGGTCGACATCGCCACGCGGTGGTCGTCGGCCGGATTCGTCGTTCTCCGTTTCGACATGGCGTTCCGGCGTACCAAGCCGAAAGGCCCTCCACACCCGTCGAAGTCGGCCGACGATCGAGCAAGCATTCGACGAGCCACAGACAGGCTGGCCGACGTCGACGGCCCGCTGATCGCCGCCGGTCACTCCTACGGTGGCCGCCAGATGTCGATGCTCGCGGCCGAGCACGCGTGGGCGATCCAGGGCCTCGTTCTGCTGTCCTATCCCCTGCATCCGCCCGGGAAACCGGAGAAGGCCCGGACCGCCCATCTGCCCGACCTGACGGTCCCCACGCTGTTCGTCTCCGGCACCAAGGACCCGTTCGGAACCCCAGCAGAGCTGTCGGACGCGATCGCGCTCGTCCCCGCGCCGACGCAATTTCTCGACATCGACGGAGCAGGACACGATCTGTCCGCAGCGAAGCATCACACGGCCGAACGCACTCTCGAGGCAGCGTCGGAATTCTTCGCGCCGAACACGCGGGACCGGACGACGTCGCCCTCATAGTCGAATGTTCTACTTAGGGCTATGCCCACCTGGGGATGGTTCATCGTCGCACTCGTTCTCGTCGACACTGCGGTTCTCGCCGCATGGCTGTTGGCTCGTAAGGCACCGGGCAAGAATTCTGCGACGACCACGCAGATGATGCTGGCCGGTCTGGACGACCACGCGCGCAACGAGATCTACCGCCTCGTCGGCGAGAAGAAACAGATCAACGCGGTCAAACTGTTCCGTGAACGAACGGGCGCCGGCCTGAAGGAAGCGAAGGACATCGTCGACTCGGTGGGACGAGGAGAACCCCTTCCGACGCCGGGTACGTACACGCACGCCACGGGGCTCGACACCGGAGCGTGGGAAGACATCATTCCGAAACTCCGCACACTCAAGTCCGAAGGCAGAACGATCGCGGCGATCAAGCTGCTGCGTGCGCGCACCGGCCTGACGTTGCGTGAGGCCAAGGAAGCGGTGGACCGGCTGTGACCGTGACGGTGGGTGTGGCCGGTCTGTGGGAAGCGGAGCAATTGGCCGACGTCGCGGCCGTCACGTTCCCGTTGGCGTGCCCACCCGGGTCGACGCGAGAATCGATCGATGCGTTCGTCGCCGACGTCCTGTCACACGAACGCTTCGGCGACTACCTCAGCGATCCTGGGCGCACCATTCTCGCTGCGAGAGAGAACGATTCGGTCGTCGGATACGCCATGCTCGTACACGGCGACCCTGCCGACCCAGCGCTTGCCGCGGTCGTCGCGCACTCCCCCACGATGGAACTGTCGAAGCTGTACGTGCTTCCCGGTCACCATGGTGGCCAGGTGGCACGTGCACTCATGACGGCTGCGCTCGAGCACGCGTCGGCGACCGGATGTGCGGGAGTCTGGCTCGGCGTCAATCAGGAGAACGCGCGGGCGCAACGCTTCTACGCCAAGAACGGCTTCGAGATCGTCGGCACCAAGACGTTCACCGTCGGCACCGAGGTGCACGACGATTACGTCATGGAACGCGCCCTCTGACCGGGGACCTCTGACCGGCGGCCTCAGCCGACAGCAGCGAAGCGCGACAGTGCCAGCAGACGCGACGTCGCGCGAAGGTACTTCTTCCGGTAGCCACCGGCCAGCATTTCCTCGGTGAAGATCTCGTCCAGCTTCGCGCCCGACGAGGTGACCGGGATGCTGGCGTCGTACAGCCGGTCGGCGAGCACGACGAGCCGCAAAGCGATGGACTGATCCGCAGCGGGGTGCACGTTCTTCAGGAACACCGCGCTGACGCCGTCGAGCAATTTTCCGTACCGCGACGGGTGCAGCGTGCTGAGATGCGCGAGAAGCTCGTCGAAGTCGTCGAGCGTGGCGCCCTCGACCTGTGCCGCACGCTCGACGAGCTCGGCTTCCGACGTCGGTTCGGGGGCAGGCGGCAGATCACGGTGGCGGTAGTCGGGACCGTCGACGCGAATGGTCTCGAAGATCGAACCGAGCTTCTTGATCTCGCGGAGGAAGTCGGCGGCCGCGAAGCGGCCCTCTCCGAGCTGTCCCGGCAGCGTGTTCGACGTCGCGACGATCGAGACACCGCGCGCGGACAGCTCGGTCAGAAGCCGGGAGACGAGCATCGTGTCGCCCGGGTCGTCGAGCTCGAACTCGTCGATGCACAGCACGCTGTGACTCGACAGCTCTTCGAGGGCCTTGTTGAAGCCGAGAGCGCCGACGACGTGAGTGAGCTCGACGAACGTGCCGAACGCCTTGGGCTCGGGCACGCTGTGGAAGATCGATGCGAGAAGGTGGGTCTTTCCGACACCGAAGCCGCCGTCGAGGTACAGGCCTGCGCCCGTCGCAGGGGCCTTCTTGCCGAAGAGTCCGCGCTTGCCGCCCTTGCCACGAATCTTCGCGACCTTCTGCGAGAACGCCTCGGCCTTGGCGACCGCTTCGGCCTGACTCGGCTCGTTCGGGTCCGGAATGTACGAGGAGAAACTGACGTCGTCGAACATGGCTGGCGGGACCATCTGGGCGATCAGCTGATCGGACGGCACCACAGGATTGCGGTCGACAAGACGTGCAGGCATTGACTGAGCGTATCGACGTGTTCTCATCTACTTTGTGCGGCTACTGGATTTTGCGACCTACTTCACATCCGACAACGATCTCGCGTCCCGGGTCGGTGCCGAGCTTGACGACGACGAGCTTCGTCGCGCATATGCGTACCCAGGCGCTCTGACCAGGCCGTGGGTTCGCGTCAACTTCGTGTCGAGCGTCGACGGCGCGGTCAGCGCCGACGGAGTCTCCGCCGGTCTTGGCACGCCGTCGGACAAACGAGTGTTCGGTGCACTGCGTGCGCTGGCCGATGTCGTGGTGGTCGGTGCGGGCACCGTCCGCGCCGAGGACTACGGCGGTGTGCACCTGGCCGACGACGAACGCGAGCGTCGGATCGCGGCCGGACAGTCGCCGGTTCCGCGGATCGTCGTCGTGACGGCGTCCGCGTCGCTCGATCCGCAGTCACGGCTGTTCACGGACACCGAGATTCCCCCGACCGTCGTGACCGCGTCGTCGTCCTCCCCCGAGGCTCGACGACGCCTCGAAGCCGCGGGCGCGCGCGTCGTCGTAGTCGACGGTGACGTCACCCCGGCAGCCGTGACTGCCGAGCTCGAACGCGCCGGAGAGCGACGGGTTCTCCTCGAAGGGGGGCCGGGCCTGTTCGGAACTTTTCTCGACGACGACGCCGTCGACGAGATCTGCTCGACGGTCTCCCCGATCGCCGTCGCCGGCTCCGCGGGACGCATCGCGCACTCGGAACACGCGTCCATGCGCGCCATGAACCGCGCCCACGTGCTGGCCGACGACGACGGCACGCTGCTGACGCGTTGGGTCCGGGCCCGGGATGCAGCGACCGGGCAGAATGAGGTGCCGTGACGCCGAAACGATCGATACTCGCCGTCGGTGTGGCCGTGGCGCTCTTCGGATCGGCCTGCGCGGCGGGTCCGTCCTCGCGGCCGGATGTGGCCGTCGAGCAGAATTCGCCGGGGCAACCCGACCAGTCGGAAGCGAACGACGAACCGCAGGTTCCCGAGCTCGAGAAGCCGGTCGACGACCTGGCGTGGAGGGACTGCACTCAGAGCACGCTCGACGCGTACGGCCTGACGCCCGCCACACCTGGTCTCGTTCTGGACTGTGCCGACTTCGAATCGCCGGTGGACGCGTCGGGACAGATGTTCGGCTCGTTCTCGGTCGGTGTGATGCGTGCGCGACTCGACCGCACGCCTGCCGACGCGCCTCCCCTCGTCCTGACGTCCGGTGCCGACCGTTCGTCGATGGCGACGCTTGCCGACATCGCGGCCGGTCAGAGCGGAACGCTGTTGGGCGTAAATCCGATCGTGGCGGTCGACAGACGGGGCATCGGACGGTCCACGGCGGTGGATTGCATCAAGATCGACACCCGCGAGGCGCTCGAGGGCCTCGGTCAGTTCTCGGCGGGCTCGGGTGACGCGGCGGACCGTGCCGTCGACGTCGGCCGGGAGGCGACCATCGAGTGCACTGATCTTCTCCAGCCCCAGGAGTTGGCGTTCGCGACGAGTTACGCAGCCGACGATCTGGACCAGCTGCGGATGGCATGGGGCGTCGACACCCTCGGCATCATCGGAACCGGTAACGGCGCTTCGACGGCGTTGGCCTACGCCGCGCAGTATCCGGAACACGTGGCGCGGCTCGTCCTCGACTCGCCGACCGGTGTCGGCGTCGACCAGATGACGCTGGCGGAACAGAAGACGCAGGGACGTGAGGCGGCGTTCGCCGCGTTCGCGCTGCGATGCCGAGCACTGCAGTGCTCCCTCGGCGACGCACCGCAGGACGCCGTCGCCGACCTCGTCGGACGCGCCGCTGCGGGTGACCTCGCGCCACTGTCGTCGCACGAAGTGCTCGACGGCATCGCGTACGCCCTCGCATCGTCGGCGGGCGACGCATCGCGCCGGGCGCTCGATCTGTCCGACACCCTGTCGGCCGCGCGATCCGGCGACGTCGGCCGGCTGCAACTGCTGGCGTCGCGCGCGCACGCTGCCTACGGCACTGACGGCCAGTTCGTCGCGCGCTGCACCGACGGCAGGCAGTGGCCCTCGCCGCAGGTCGTTCGAGACGCAGGCGCCGCGTGGTCCGAGCGCTACCCCGTCTTCGGCACGGACGCGGCGCTGACGGCGCTGAGCTGCTCGTCGTGGCCGACTGCGCCGGCCGCCCCGCTACCGTCCTCGCTGGACATTCCGGTTCTGTCGCTCAGCGGGTCCGGCGATCCGATGGTCGGCAACGCCGGGTTCGCCGGAGTCACGGGCCTCGTCGCCTCCACCGGTGCGCGTTCGGCGTCGATGACGTGGCAGGGCGCGGGCCACCCCGTCGTCGGCGGATCGGTGTGTGCGCAGACTGCGGTCGGCAACTACGCGCTCGACGCCGCACTCCCGCCCGACGGCAGCGCATGCCCCGCCTGAGCTCATGGGCTCGGGGTGTCCGACACAGCGACGACAGCCGGTCAAGGTACCGTTCTGCGCGTGTCACTTAGCTTCCTCGAGCCTCGAAACGGCCGGACCACCACAGATGTAATCAAGTTCGCACTGTGGCCGTTCGCCGTCATGACGGTGCTCAACCGCGTGCTCGTGCGCGCGGTCAACGGTGACATCACCGACGACTTCAACCCCGTCTACAAGGCGGCGTTGGCGTTCCTGAACCGGCAGCCCGTGTACACGGCGAACTTCGACTCCGTCGATCCCCACTACCTGTACCCACCGGGTGCGACGATGCTGCTGTCTCCGATCGCCGTCATCGACCCGGAACGCTCACGCTGGTTGTTCATCCTCGCCAGCACGATCGCGATCATCGCGGCGCTCTACATCCTGCTGCGGATATTCGGGTACGGCCTGAATTCGGTTGCAGCCCCCGCGCTGCTCCTGGCGGCGTTCGCCAGCGAAACCGTGACGAACACCCTCGTGTTCACGAACTTCAACGGGTTCGTCCTGCTCGGCGAGATCGCGTTCGTCTACTTCCTGCTGAAGCGCAAGGACTTGACTGCCGGTGTCGCGATCGGCCTCACCATCGTCGTCAAACCGATTCTGGTGCCGCTGCTCATCATCCCGTTGATGACGAAGCAGTGGAAGGTGTTCGTCACCGCGGCGGCGATACCTCTGGTGTTCACTGCGATCGCGTGGCCGCTGTCGGTCGATCCGATGGACTTCGTTCGACGCACCGTCCCGTACCTGCTCGAATCGCGCGACTACTTCAACAGCGCCATCGTCGGAAACGGTCGCTACTACGGTCTGCCGGAGTGGATGATCTTCGGCCTCCGCGGCGTCCTCGGCGTCATGGTGCTCGTCTCGCTGTGGATCCTGTACCGCTACTGCCGCGAAGATCGCCTGTTCTTCGTCGCTACGACGTCGGGCCTGGTCCTCACGGCCCACTGGCTGCTCGGCTCGCTGGGCCAGATGTACTACTCCATGATGCTGTTCCCGCTGCTGATGACGGTGGTGCTCAAGAATTCGGTGCTCAGGAACTGGCCCGCATGGCTCGCGATCTACGGGTTCATGAGCTACGACCGATGGCTGTCCGGTCGCTTCTACACTGCGGGCAGAGCGTTCGACTACATGCGGACGACGTTCGGGTGGAGCTTGCTGATCATCGTCATCTTCGGCGTGCTCGTCGGACGGTATTTCGCTGCACGCAGCGACGGCCGCCTGGATCGAGGAATCGAGCCCGAATGGATCGGGGCCGACAGCCGTCGCATCGACGCAGAGGCAGCCACGAACGGCGACCGAGCTGCGAAAACCGCACGGGCAACGGAATCGTATTAGCGTGGTGGCATGAGTTCAGCGACCGACAACAATTCCGTGCCCGCCGTCCAGCACACCGATGCGGAGTGGCGCGAGAAGCTCACTCCCGAGGAGTTCGCGGTGCTGCGGCAGGCCGGTACCGAACGGCCGTTCGTCGGCGAGTACACCGACACCAAGACCGAAGGCGTCTACCACTGCCGCGCCTGTGGAGCCGAACTGTTCCGCAGCACCGAGAAGTTCGAATCCCACTGCGGTTGGCCGTCGTTCTACGATCCCGCCGACAGCGACGCCGTCATCCTGAAGGAGGACAACTCGCTCGGTATGCGTCGTGTCGAGGTCGTCTGCAGGAACTGCCACAGCCACCTCGGCCACGTGTTCGAGGGTGAGGGCTACCCGACACCGACCGACCAGCGGTACTGCATCAACTCGATCTCGCTGACGCTGCAGCCCTCGACGAACCAGGAGTAGGCGCGGCCACGGCGGTTGCGAACCCTGTCGAACGTAAACCGACCTCACGGTCCTGTACTGCAGTATCTTTATCGTGTGCCGAATTCGATCAAGACTTTCTGGTGGCGCCAGCTCAAGGTCACCGGTATTCGCCCCAATTTCGGCGATGAGCTGACGCCGGGCCTCGTCGACGCACTCTTCGGTAAGAAGTGCTCGTGGAGACGCCCGAAGAACAGCGACATGACAGGAGCTGGTTCGACGCTGGAGATGGTCCAGCTGATGAACGCGCCGGACACTCTGAAGATCTGGGGTTCCGGTTTCATGCTGAAGGACGGGCTCGACGGTCGGATCTTCGACTTCCCGAATTTCGACTTCCATGCCGTGCGCGGGTATCTCTCGTTGGAGCGCGTCAAGTCGGACCGTGAAGTGGCCGTGGGGGATCCGGGGCTCTTGGCGAGCAGGGTCTACCCACGTTCCACCTCCGTGGCCGGCCGAATCGGCCTGGTCTACCACTGGATGCACAAGACCGACCCTGTTGTGCTCGCTCTTGCGCGCGACAAGAAGATCACACTGATCGACCCGTCTCGTAAGCCTGCCAAGGTCATCGCCGACATCACGTCTTGCGACTTCGTCATGTCCACGAGCCTGCACGGGTTGATCGTCGCCGACTCCTACGGCATTCCGAACGCGTGGATCGAGCTCGACCGGGAAATCGGCGGGGCCGGATACAAATTCGAGGACTACTACTCGGTGTTCGACGGGAAAGCGGTTCAATACTCGTCCGATCTGACACGGAACGATGACGAGATCGACCGATTGCGAACCGAATACCGGCCGATCCCGAACCTGACGGAGATTCAGGACAATCTCATTGCTGCCTTCCCGTATCGCGAAGGCATAATGTGACCATGCGCACTTTTTCGTCAGCAGAGCAGTTGAAAGCCGCCGTCGGCGAGGATCTCGGGACCAGCGATTGGTTGCAGATCACCCAGGATCGGGTGAACACGTTCGCCGACGCGACCGGTGACCATCAATGGATTCACGTCGACGTCGAACGAGCGAAGAAGGAAAGCCCCTTCGGTGCACCGGTGGCGCACGGCTACCTCAGTCTGTCGCTGATCCCACTGCTCAATGCGGAGATCTACTCCGTCGAGAACGTGAAGCTCGGAATCAACTACGGATCCAACAAGGTTCGGTTCGTCAACCCCGTCACGGTGGGGTCGCACGTACGGCTGCAGACGACGCTGGCGTCGGTGGACGACGTTGCCGGGGGCGCGGTCCAGATCGTCACGACGCAGACGCTGGAGATCGAGGGCGTCGACAAGCCGGCCCTGGTCGCCGAGACCATCACCCGATTCGTGTTCGAGTGACGATCGTCGGCGGATCGAACGCCGTGATCGGCGGCAGCTCGCCGTCGTAGCGTTCGATCTGCACGAGGACGTGTTGGCCGGTACAACCGTGCGACAGCGACGACGCGCCCACGTCTGCCGTCAGCACGTTGGGATTGCCGTGCTTGCACATCGACGCCGTGTCCGACGGGTCCTCCGGGTCGTACCACGCACCCGTCGACAGCTGCACGACGCGCTCGAGCATCCCGTCGTCGACGACGACCCCGGCGAGACAGGAGCCACGGTCGTTGAACACACGCACGACGTCACCGTCGGCGACACCGTATGCCCGCGCCACGGCCGGGTGCAGTCGAATCGGCTCGCGGCCCTGCACTTTCGACGCCTGGCTCGTGGCGCCGTGGTCGAGCTGACCGTGCAGCCTCGTGCGCGGTTGGTTCGCGATGAGATGCAGCGGAAACGCTTCTGCGCGTTCGCCGTTCAGCCACTCGTCGGGTTCGTACCAGGCCGGGTGTCCGACGCAGTCGTCGTACCCGAAGCCGTCGACGACCTCGGAGAAGATCTCGATTTTGCCGCTCGGAGTGCGAAGCGGCGCGGCGACCGGGTCCTTTCTGTAGTCCCCGAGCAGCGTCAGCCCGTCTTCGGTCGACATGCGGAACGAGCCGTCGGCCCAGAAGTCGTCGAACGTCGGTGTCGTGACGCCCGCCGACGCGAGATAGCCCTGCCACTGTCGGTAAAGATGTCGGAGCCACTCCCCTGACGTCCGGCCCTCGGTGAATTCCCGTGCGACGCCTAACTTCTCGGCGACGGCGGCGAACGTGTCGTAGTCGTCGCGCGCGTCGGCGAAACGGGGTACGGCCGGGTGCATCGCGACGAGAAGCGGGTCGTTGCGGGTGCAACTGATGTCGCTGCGTTCGAGTGACGTCGTCGACGGGACGACGATGTCGGCGTGTTTCGCCATCGGCGTCCAGTACGGATCGTGCACGACGATCGTGTCCGGACGTGCCAGCGCACGCCGAAGCCGTCCGATGTCTTGGTGGTGATGGAACGGATTGCCGCCTGCCCAGTGGACGAGCTTGATATCCGGATAGGTCAGACGTCGGCCGTTGTAACGAAATTCGTCGCCTGGGTGCAGCAACATGTCCGAGACCGCCGCGACGGGAACGAACGTCGACACCGGGTTGAGCCCTTGCGGCAGCGTCGGCAGCGGATACGGTACCGGGGCGAGTCCCGGTTCGTTCATCGATCCGTACCCGTGGCCGAATCCCCCTCCGGGAATACCGATCTGGCCGAGCATCGACGCCAGCGTCAGCCCCATCCACGGCGCCTGCTCGCCGCTCTTGACGCGCTGCAGCGACCACGTGACCGTCACCAGGGTTCGATGCGACGCCATCTCGCGCGCGAGATCCACGATGGTCTGCTCGGCAAGACCCGAGATGCCCGATGCCCAGGCAGCGGATTTCGGTATACCGTCGCTGTGCCCCAGCAGATATCGCTCGAACCTGTCGTAGCCGGTGCAGTACGCGTCGAGAAACGCCGTGTCGTGCAGATTCTCGGTCACCAGCACGTGGGCGAGACCCAGCATGACGGCGACGTCGCTGCCGGGAATGGGAGCCAACCACGTTGCGGCGCCGGTCATGTCGTCACGGAGCGGGCTGATCGTGACGATCTTGCCGCCACGAGCACGCAGCGCGGTCAACGCATCCTGGGTCGGGTGATTCGATGTGCCGCCGTGGTTGATGGAGGTGTTCTTCAACGGGACGCCGCCGAACGCGACCAGCAACTCGGTGTTCTCGGCGATGACGTCCCAGGATGTGGAGCGCGAGAACATCTTCCAGTGCGCGCCGACGACGTGCGGCATGATCACGCTCGTCGCGCCGGTCGAGTAGCTGTCGACCGAACGCGTATAGCCGCCGAGACAGTTCAAGAAGCGGTGAACCTGGCTCTGCGCGTGATGGAATCGGCCCGCGCTGGCCCATACGTAGGAGCCGCCGTAGATCGCCCCGTTCCCGAATGTGTCGACGACGCGCCGGAGCTCGGTCGCGAGCAGATCGGTGAGTTCGTCCCAGGACACAGCGA
Organism: Rhodococcus sp. Eu-32; assembly: GCF_003336925.1. NCBI lineage: Bacteria > Bacillati > Actinomycetota > Actinomycetes > Mycobacteriales > Nocardiaceae > Rhodococcus > Rhodococcus sp. Eu-32. The sequence continues at coordinate 257,399 of NZ_QGNK01000003.1, forward strand.
CGAACTCGTCGTTGCCCCGACGATCGCACGGGCCAGGGCCGTTCTCCAGCCATCCGCGCCGCACCGCGGGCCCGGCGATACGCGAGCGGTGACGCACCGAACCTGGAATGTTCCCCAGTACCGGCGACGGATTGGCATCGTTCCGGTCCGGGTGGACCTCGGTGATCTCCCCGTCGGTCGCCGAGGCACGGAACATGCCCCAGTGGGCCATGTGCTGCGCGGCACCCTCGACGCTCACCTCGGGGTCAGAGTCCGTATCGAGCAAGCGCGTCGCGCAGCGCGGTGGGACGGTCGGCCGTCGGACGCGGCTCGACCAGCGCGAACGAACATCCGATGGCCGTCGCAGCGCCGTCGGCTTCCTCGCTGTCGCCGACCATCAACGTCCGAGCCGGATCGACGCCGAGCGCCTGCGTCGCGTGCTGGAAGATTCCCGGCCGAGGCTTGACGACGCCGACCTCGTAGCTGAGGACGAATTCCGTCACGTACTTGTCGATCCCCAGCGCCTCGAACGCGGGCCGGATGTCGAACGCGATGTTGCTGAGCACCGCGACGGGAACAGACTGACTCGCAAGCGATTCGAGCACGTCGGCGGTGTCGGGATACGGCGTCCAGCAGGAGGGATCGATGACGCGTCCGTAGACGGAATCCGCCTGCGAGGCCTCGGTGACACCCGACTCGCGCAATACGTGCAGGTACGCCTGACGGTGCAGCGCCGGATCGAGATCGCGGTTCTGCCAGGCATGCCGCGACACGTCGTCGAACTCCACGACCTCGCCGACGGGGGCAGTCATCCGGCGCATCAGCTCGGCGACGTGATGCCCGTCGAGGGGCGACCCGTCGGGACGCGTCACTCCGGCGAACCAGGAATCGTCCTCGTCGAGTCGGAACAGCGTTCCGGAGAAGTCGAAAATGACCGCCTGGATCTCGCGCTCCGTCACGGCAGCGAGGCCACGAGGGTCTCGATGTCGACACGAGGTCCGGTGAAGAACGGCGTTTCCTCGCGCACGTGCCGCCGCGCTTCGGTGGCACGCAGGTCGCGCATCAAATCGACGATGCGGTCGAGCTGTGGCGCTTCGAAGGCCAGGATCCACTCGTAATCACCGAGCGCGAACGCAGGCACGGTGTTGGCGCGGACGTCCGCATAGCCGCGTGCAGCCTTGCCGTGATCGGCGAGCATGGTCCTGCGTTCCTCGTCGGGCAGCAGGTACCAATCGATGGACCGGACGAACGGGTACACGCAGATGTACGCGCCCGGCTCCTCGCCCGCGATGAACGACGGCACGTGGCTCTTGTTGAATTCGGCAGGCCGGTGCAGCGACGAGTTGCTCCACACCGGCGTGCTCGCGCGACCCAACGCCGTGGTGCGACGGAAGTCCGAGTACGTCGCCTGCAGGTCCTCGATACGCTCTGCGTGCGTCCAGACCATGAAGTCGGAGTCGGCCCGCATGCCCGCGATGTCGTAGATGCCGCGGACCACGACGTCCTCACCGCGATTCTCGAAGAACGATCGCGCCTCTTTCGCAGCGTCCTCGCGGTCCTCACCCAGGACTCCGGGCGTGACCTTGTACACCGAGAACATCGAATAGCGAAGAGTCGAGTTGAGCGCTTGATAGTCGAGGCGTGCCATGAGCTCTATCGTGCCACTTCGCATATGGCCGCGGCCGCCCTGGTGGCGGACGCGACACACGCGGGCACACCGACGCCGTTGCTCCACGCGCCTGCAACGGCCACCCCGTCGACGTCCTCGACAGCCGAGAAGATCGCGGCGACGCGATCGAGATGCCCCGGCGCGTACTGCGGCAGTCCCCCGCGCCATCGCTGGACGACGCTCGACGACGGGTCGATCTCGATGCCGGTCACGCGCCGTAGATCCTGACGCGCAACATCGATCAGCGTGTCGTCCGTCCAGTCGAGCGCCCTGGTGTCACCGAATCGACCCAACGACGCACGAACCAGCGAGACCGACCGGTCGGCGAGGTGCCCCCATTTGCGACTCGACAGCGTGAACGCCTTGGTCTCGAGACCTGCGTCCGTCGCCACGAGTACACCCGAGTTGTCGGGTAGTTCGGCGTCCGACGGAAGTGCCATCGCGACGACGGCGGCCGATGCGAGCTCGATGTCGGCCGCCGCTGCCGACGCCTCGGGCACGGCAGCGGAGAGAATGGTTGCGAGCGCGGGCGCCGGAACTGCGAGAACGACGGCGTCGACCTCGCCGATCGGGTCGACATCCCAACCACCGGACGTGCGACGGAGAGACGTGACCGCGGTTCCGAGGACGATGCGCGCGTCCGCGGCAGCGACGAGCGCGTCGATCAGGACGCCGTAGCCGTCACGCAGTGCACCGAAGACCGGCCCAGCGCTCGGCGGCGGTATCGCTGCGGCGATCGCCGCGGTGAGACTCGTCGCCGAATCATCCAGTGCGGCAGCCAGAGTCGGGAGCGCTGCGCGCACACCGATCGACGCGGACAGGCCCGAGTACACACCGCCGAGCAGCGGATCGACCGACCGGTGCAGCACCTGCTCACCGAACCGTCCGCCCACCAGCTCGGCGACACTGACGTCCGTGTTTCGATTCCACTGCAGCGGGGTTTCGGGCTCTGCCTCGATGGCGCGCACGGTCGCGTCGTCGACGAGTCCCACGACCGACGACGCGGACGCCGGAATGCCCATCAGCGTGCCGCCGGGAAGCGGATGCAGCGCATTCTGCGAGTAGATCAGTGGCCGCTTGCCTGCGGGATGCACGAGCTGACTCGCGAGACCCAGCTCATCCATCAGGGCGGGGATCTCGGGTCGACGACCGATGAACGCCTCGGCACCGACGTCGAGAGGGCCGTCTTCGAGGTGCACCGTCCGCAGCGTGCCACCGAGCCGATCCGACTCTTCGACGACCGTGACCACGGCGTCCGGACCGAGCGTCGAACGCAGCCGATACGCCGCGGTGAGGCCGGTGATACCGCCGCCGACGACCGCTACCCGCCGCACGGTCACAGCGAATGCACCAGCTCCACGACGCGAGTCAGCACGTCCGGGTCGGTATCCGGCAGCACGCCGTGTCCGAGGTTGAACACGTGCCCGGTGGCGCCGGCCGCCACGGCACGATCCGCCTCGCCGACGATGCGTCGCACCTCGGATTCGACGGCGTCCCAGCCTGCGAACAGCACCGCCGGATCGAGGTTGCCCTGCAACGCTTTTCCGGGGCCGACGCGTCGGACGGCGTCGTCGAGCGGGATGCGCCAGTCGACGCCGACGACGTCCGCACCTGCCTCGCCCATCGAGCCCAGTAGTTCACCGGTGCCGACGCCGAAGTGGATCTTGGGAATGCCTGCTGCGCTGACGGCGTCGAACACCTTGGTCGAGTGCGGCAGCACGAATTCGCGGTAGTCGGCCAGCGACAGTGCGCCGGCCCAGGAGTCGAACAGCTGCAGGGCATCGATGCCCGCGTCGATCTGAGCCTGCAGGAACGTGATCGTGGTGTCCGCGAGGGTGTCGAGGAGTGCATGCCACGTCGCGGAATCCGAACGCATCAGCGCCTTGGTCTTCTCGTGGTTGCGGCTCGGACCACCCTCGACGAGGTACGACGCCAGTGTGAACGGCGCGCCGGCGAACCCGATGAGGGCGGTTTGCCCGAGCTCCTCGGTCAGCAACGTCACTGCCTTCGCCACCGGCTCGACCTGCTCGCTGTGCAGCGTGGGCAGCGCGGCTACGTCCGCCGCCGAACGCACCGGATTCGCGACGACCGGGCCGGTGCCGGCGACGATGTCGAGATCGATACCCGCAGCCTTGAGCGGAACGACGATGTCGGAGAACAGGATTGCCGCATCGACGTCGTGGCGACGCACCGGCTGCATCGTGATCTCGGCGACGAGCGCCGGATCGAAGCACGAGTCGAGCATTCCGATACCGGCACGAATCTTCCGGTACTCGGGAAGCGAACGTCCTGCTTGTCGCATGAACCAGACAGGTCGTCGCGACGCCTTCCTTCCGGCGGCGGCCGCCAGAAGAGGGGCGTCGGGCAGCTGGCGACGGGTCGAAGGCGTGTCGTTGTTCATCGCCGTCCATGCTGCCACGCGGCGGCGACACTTCCTTCATGCAGGTACGCCACGGTTTCGGGTCACGCGAACGAACCAGAAGCGACATTTGTTCCGAATCGGCGCGCCTCCGACGCCGAAATACGTGAGAAGTCTAACGTCCGGAGTCGTGACCAAACCCGGACCCTCTGCCGAGCCTGCGCCGTTTCGATCGGCGATCGAGGCGATGCACCGGGCCGTCGTGCACCCGGCGATCGAGATCGGGCCGATCCGGCCTCCGCAGCGTCTTGCCCCCTACAGCTATGCAGTCGGCGCCGAGGTGCAACAGCAGGCGCACGAGAACACCGACGAGCAGTTCGACGGCGACGCCTTCGGCCGATTGATCCTCCTGTACGACCCCGACGGGGACGAAGCCTGGAACGGCACGATGCGTCTCGTGGCCTACATCCAGGCCGACGTCGACGAATCGCTCGCGTCGGACCCCCTTCTCCCCGAGGTCGGCTGGAGCTGGCTCGTCGACGCGCTCGAGAGTCGATCGGAGCCGCTGACCGCGCTCGGGGGCACGGTGACGTCCACCAGCTCGGTGCGCTACGGCGACATCGCCGGCCCACCGAAGGCTCACCAGCTCGAGCTGCGCGCGTCGTGGACGGCGACGTCGATCGAGTTGGCATCGCACGTCGAAGCGTTCTGCGAAGTGCTGGCGTACGCCGCCGGATTGCCGCCTGCAGGCATCACCGAGCTGAAGGGACGGGACGCGAGCCGCACGTAGCGCGGTACGCAGGTCACTCGTGAGGGCCTAGAGTCTCCTCACATGTCAGCGACCAGTTCCGACGACTCCTCGGACACACCGAACCCGGTACCTCTGCTCGCCCCGGCCGACGGTGTGCCCGACGTCGTCACGACGGCCGACGGTGTACGCGCCGCTGCCGAACTGCTCGCGGGCGGCGACGGACCACTGGCAGTCGACGCGGAACGCGCGTCGGGATTTCGCTACTCGCAACGCGCCTACCTGCTTCAGTTCCGACGACGTGGTGCGGGGACGGTGCTGCTCGATCCGATCCCGGTCGCCGACGCTCTCGCTCCCCTCGCCGAGGTCGTCAACCCGCTCGAATGGGTGTTGCATTCGGCCGACCAGGATCTACCGGGCCTCGCCGAACTCGGCCTCGTGCCTGCCTCTCTCTACGACACCGAGCTCGCGGGCCGTCTCGCGGGATTCGAACGCGTCGGGCTCGGTGCCATCGTCGAGCGGATGCTCGGTCTGTCGTTGCAGAAGGGCCACGGCGCAGCCGACTGGTCGACGCGTCCGCTGCCCGAGACGTGGCTGAACTACGCCGCTCTCGACGTCGAGGTCCTCGTCGAGCTGCGCGATGCAATGGCAGCGGAATTGGAACGCCAGGGCAAGACCGAATGGGCTCGTCAGGAATTCGAGCACATCCTCACTCTCGGACCGCCCAAGCCGAAGGGCGATCGGTGGCGCAAGACGTCGGGCATTCACTCCGTGAAGTCACCGCGCGTGCTCGCCGCGGTGCGTGAGCTGTGGCAGACCCGCGACGGGGTCGCGCACCGTCGCGACCTCGCGGCCGGCCGCGTCCTTCCGGACTCCGCGATCATCGCCGCGGCGACGGCAGACCCGAAGACCGAGAGCGAACTACGCGCCCTTCCGGTGTTCGGCGGTCCGCGTCAACGCAGGTCGACGCGCCTGTGGCTGAGCGCGCTCGAGCGTGCGCGCTCTCTGGACGCGCGTGACCTGCCACCCAAGACGCTTCCGTTCGACGGTCCGCCGCCGCCGAGTCGGTGGGCCCGCAAGGACCCGGACGCGGCCGACCGCCTCTCCGCTGTGCGTGCTGCGATGTCGGAGTTGAGCGAGAACGTGTCGGTGCCCGTCGAGAACCTTCTGATGCCGGATCAGTTGCGCCGTCTGGTCTGGGACTGGCAACCGTCGGACGACGCCGCGTCGTTCGAGTCGAGGCTCACGGAAGCAGGCGCCCGGCCGTGGCAGCGTGAGCTGGTCGTTCCCGTCCTCGTCGAGGCACTGACCCCTCCTCAAGTTACCGACCGGTAATACCGGCTACAGTGGGGGCAGCCCGGCGTCGGCCGGGCAAGAACGTCCGCATCAGTCGGGAGGATCGAAGCGTGTCTGTACCCGCGTCCAACTCACAGCGGAATGTCGTGTTCGTCGACGGCATCCGCACCCCGTTCGGCAAAGCAGGCCCCAAGGGCATCTACGCCGACACCCGTGCCGACGACCTCGTCGTCAAGGCCATCCGCGAGCTGCTCCGCAAGAATCCGAATCTGCCGCCCGAGCGGATCGACGAGGTCGCCATCGCTGCGACCACCCAGACCGGCGATCAGGGTCTCACCATCGGTCGTACCTCGGCACTTCTCGCCGGACTCCCCCGCAGCGTCCCCGGATTCGCGATCGACCGCATGTGCGCCGGCGCGATGACGTCGGTCACCACGACCGGCTCGGGCATCGGCTTCGGCCAGTACGACGTCGTCATCGCCGGCGGAGTCGAGCACATGGGACGGCACCCGATGGGCGAGGGCGTCGACCCGAACCCGCGCTTCCTCGCCGACAAGCTCGTCGATCCGAGCGCCCTCGTCATGGGCAACACGGCCGAGAACTTGCACGATCGCTTCCCGTCGATCACCAAGGATCGCACCGACGCCTACGCCGCCGCGAGCCAAGAGAAGTACGACGCCGCGAAGAAGGCCGGCTTCATCGCCGACACGCTCGTACCCGTCGCGACCAAGTCCGCCGCAGGCTGGGGCCTGGCGACCGAGGACGAGCCGCCTCGCCCCGGCACCACCGTGGAGGATCTCGCGAAGCTGAAGACGCCGTTCCGTCCCGCGGGGCGCGTCACCGCCGGCAACGCCGCAGGCCTGAACGACGGGGCCACCGCCGCGATCCTGGCAGGCGAGGACACGGCCCACGAGTTGGGCCTGAACGTCGGTATGCGGATGGTCGGCTTCTCCTTCGCAGGCGTCGATCCTGCTGTGATGGGCATCGGTCCGGTCCCGGCCACCGAGAAGGTGCTCGCACGGACGGGCCTCGGCATCGACGACATCGGCCTGTTCGAAATCAACGAGGCGTTCGCCGTCCAGGTTCTGGCGTTCCTCGAGCACTACGGCATCTCCGACGACGACCCCCGCGTCAACAAGTGGGGTGGCGCGATCGCGTGCGGTCATCCGCTCGCCTCGTCGGGCGTGCGACTGATGACGCAGCTGAGCCGTCAGTTCGCGCAGCAGCCGGAGGTCCGCTACGGCCTGACGACCATGTGCATCGGTCTCGGCATGGGCGGAACCGTCATCTGGGAGAACCCGAACCACGCCGATTACTCAGGAGCTTCCAAATGAGCGACATCACCACGGCGTTCACCGATGAGGTAGTCACGAACGCGTTCACCAAGCTCGTTGCCGTCCCTGGTCTCGACGGCCCGATCGCACTGGTGACGTTGGACAACGGCTACGACCACACCAAGCCGTCGACCTTCGGTCCCGGCGGACTGACGCAGCTCGACGCGGCCCTCGACGAGGCGTTCGCGGCAAACCCGGTTGCCATCGCGGTCACCGGCAAGCCGTTCATCTTCGCCGTCGGCGCGGATCTCAACGGCGTACCGAACATCGAGACCAAGGATGAGGCGCTGCAGATCGGGCAGCTCGGCCACAAGGTGTTCCGACGCCTGCGCGAGTCCGAGATTCCGACGTTCGCGTTCATCAACGGCGCAGCATTGGGTGGCGGCCTCGAGGTCGGTCTGCACTCGCACTACCGCACGGTCGCCGACAACGCTGCGGCACTGGGCCTTCCGGAGGCCTTCCTCGGCCTCGTTCCCGGCTGGGGCGGAACTCAGTTGCTGCCCAACATCATCGGTGCATCGAACGCGGTCACGGTGATCATCGAGAACTCGCTCAACCAGAACCGCACCCTGAAGCCGCAACAGGCGCTGGACCTCGGCATCGCCGACGTCGTGCTCGGCGGGGCCGACTTCATCGAGCAGTCCCTCGCATGGGCCGCACAGGTCGTCAAGGGCGAGATCACCCCGGCACGCCCGGACATCGATCGCGGCCAGGCATGGGACGACGCCGTCGCCCGAGCCAGGGGAATCGTTGCGGGCAAGACCGGCAACTTCGCACCGGGACCTGTCGCTGCCGTCGAGCTCATCGAGCTCGCCAAATCGACGGACATCACCGACTCGGCGTCACTCGACACGGCATTCGCCGCCGAGGACGAAGCGTTGTCGACACTTCTCGTCAAGGACGAGTTACGCGCAGGCCTGTACGCGTTCGACCTGGTGCAGAAGCGCGCGAAGCGTCCGGCGGGCGCGCCCGACAAGTCGTTGGCGCGCAAGATCTCCGGCGTCGGCATCGTCGGAGCGGGCTTGATGGCCAGCCAGCTGGCTCTGCTGTTCGTACGCCAGCTGAAGGTGCCGGTCATCCTCACCGACATCGATCAGGAGCGCATCGACAAGGGCGTCGGCTACGTCCACGACGAGATCGACAAGCTTCTCGGCAAGAAGCGCCTGTCCCCCGACGCCGCGAACCGCCTGAAGGCGTTGGTGTCCGGATCCATCGACAAGGCTGCGTTCGCGAAGACCGACTTCGTGATCGAGGCCGTGTTCGAGAACCTGGACGTGAAGAAGAAGGTCTTTGCCGAGGTCGAGGAATTCGTCTCTCCCGAAACAATTCTCGCGACCAACACGTCGTCGCTGTCGATCACGAAGATGGCCGCCGACCTGTCGCACCCCGAACGCGTCGTCGGCTTCCACTTCTTCAATCCCGTTGCCGTGCTTCCGCTTCTGGAGGTCGTCAAGGGCGAGAAGACCGACGATGCCACGCTCGCAACGGCGTTCGCGACGGCCAAGACGCTGAAGAAGTCCGCGGTACTGTCCGCCGACCTTCCTGGCTTCGTGTTCAACCGACTCGTGACGCGTGCGTCGGGCGAGATCATCACCGCCATCGACGAGGGCACCCCGTTCGAGGTCGCCGACGGTGCCGTCGGTGAACTCGGCATGCCGATGAGCCCGCTGACGCTGCTCGGACTCGTCGGACCTGCCGTGGCGTTGCACACCGCCGAGACGCTCGGCGAGGCGTACCCGGATCGGTTCAAGGACTCCGCAGGTTTCCGCGCACTCGTCGACGCCAAGAAGCCCGGCGTGTGGACCTGGGGACCGGAAGGCCAGGTCGTCGACCCCGAGGTCGCCGCGCTGTGGCCACAGGGTGATTCGCCCTCGACTGCCGAAGAGGTGCTCGACCGGACGCGTCGGGCCTTCGCCGACGAGATCCGCATCATGCTCGACGAGGGCGTCGTAGCGGCACCCGAGGACATCGATCTCTGCCTGCTCCTCGGTGGTGGGTTCGGATTCTGGAACGGCGGCATCACGCCGTACCTCGACCGCACCGGCACGTCGGAAGCGGTGACCGGCAAGCGTTTCCTGGCTCCGGGCGTCGCCAGCGTGTAGCTGCGGCGTAGCCGCCCGTGCGCGGATGGTTGGCCTCCAGGCCAACTATCCGCGCACGGGTCGCGCAGCGGCACCCTGTCACATTCGCCCGGACTGTCTCGTCCGAGGTGGTATGACACAGAACATGAGAATCGCAGTTGCAGGGGGCACCGGCGTCGTGGGCCGTCACGTCGTCCGAGTGGCGAAGGAGAACGGACACGACGTCGAGGTTCTTTCGCGCTCGTCGGGAGTGGACCTCACCACCGGAACAGGACTGGCCGGCGCGTTGGACGGCGTCGACGTACTGATCGACGTCTCGTCCACCCAGACGATGTCAGCGAAGGACTCCACGGCGTTCTTCACGACGGTGACGCGCACTCTTCTCGCGGCGGAGAAAACCGCGGGCGTGCGGCACCACGTCGCCCTGTCCATCGTGGGCATCGACGACGCGCCGCACATGTACTACGCAGGCAAGGTCGCCCAGGAGAAAGAAGTCACGAGCGGTGACGTGCCGTGGACGATTCTGCGTGCGACTCAATTCCACGAGTTCGCGTCGCAGATCTACGGACAGATCAAGATCGGTCCGATCATCGTCGTGCCGAAGATGCGGTCGCAGCCCATCGCGGCGCGAGAGGTCGCTGCACGCCTCGTCCAACTGGCCGAGGGCACGCCGGCAGGGCGTGTGAAGGATCTCGGCGGCCCTCACACAGAACTGATGTCCCGGATGGTGCGCGACTACGCCGCCTCGATCGAGGGAACTCCGGCACACCTCGGCGGCCGAATCGTCGAACTCCCGATACCGGGCGCATACGGCAAAGCGATGCGCGACGGGACCCTGCTGACGGGCGCGGACGCGGACCACGGAACCCAGACGTTCGACGAATGGCTCGGGACGCAACAGGCCCGGTAACTGTTCGAACGAGAATCGCACGATTTCGCACACGCCGTGCTCGGGTCGGGTCCATGATGACGTTCAGACCATCGCCGCTGCTGGTCCCGACCGCGAAAGCAGGACTCGCCATGACGCAATCTGCAGAACGTCACACTGCGAAGGTCATCGGGGTCACCGTCGCGGCCGCGGTCGGCGGCTTCCTGTTCGGCTTCGATTCCTCGGTGGTCAACGGAGCCGTCGATTCCATTCAGGAGAACTTCGCCCTGTCGTCGTTCGTCACCGGTTTCGCGGTCGCGATCGCGCTGCTCGGGTGTGCGGTCGGCGCGTGGTTCGCGGGCCGACTCGCCGACAGCTGGGGCCGCAAACGCGTCATGCTGCTGGGGTCGGCTCTGTTCACGATTTCGTCGCTCGGGTCCGGATTCGCCTTCAGCGTGCCCGATCTCATGCTGTGGCGCGTGCTCGGCGGTCTCGGAATCGGTATCGCGTCGGTGATCGCCCCGGCGTACATTTCCGAGATCGCCCCTGCTCGATTCCGTGGCGGGTTGGCGTCGCTGCAGCAGTTGGCGATCACCGTCGGCATCTTCGCAGCCCTGCTGTCCGACGCCGTGCTGCAGAACGCCGCGGGTGGGCCGTCGAACGATCTGTGGTTCGGCCTCGAAGCGTGGCGGTGGATGTTCCTCGTCGGCGTCGTACCGGCACTCGTCTACGGCTTTCTTGCGACGCTCATCCCCGAATCGCCGCGATACCTCGTCGGCAAGCATCTCGACGAGGAGGCCGCGCGCATTCTCGGCGAAGTGTCCGGCGAGCTGAATCCCGGTGAGCGAGTTCAGGAAATTCGGCTGACGTTGCGGAAAGAATCTCGGTCGTCGTTCCGCGACATCCGAGGACCGAAATTCGGATTGCAGCCGATCGTCTGGGTGGGAATCGCGATGGCGATCCTGCAACAGTTCGTCGGCATCAACGCGATCTTCTACTACTCGACGACGCTGTGGAAGTCGGTCGGCTTCAGCGAGAATCAGTCGTTCGTCACGTCGGTGATCACGTCGATCATCAACGTCAGCATGACGTTCGTCGCCATTCTGTTCGTCGATCGGGTCGGTCGCAAGAAGCTTCTGTCGATCGGGTCGATCGGAATGTTCGTCGGGCTGGTACTCGCGGCGGTGTCGTTCTCTCAGGCGGTGGGATCCGGCGACGATCTGACCCTCCCGGAACCGTGGGGCGTCGTCGCGTTGGTCGGCGCCAACCTGTTCGTCATCTTCTTCGCCGCCACGTGGGGTCCGATCATGTGGGTGATGCTCGGCGAGATGTTCCCCAACAACATTCGTGCTGTGGCCCTCGGCCTCAGTACCGCAGCGAACTGGATCGCGAATTTCGCCATCACACTTGCGTTTCCACCGCTGTCGCAATCCATCGGCCTCGGTTTCATCTATTCCTTCTTCGCGTTCTTCGCGCTCCTGTCGTTCTTCTTCGTCAGGTTCAAGATCCGCGAGACGAAGGGTATGGAACTCGAGGACATGGTCCTGTAGTGAATCGAGAAGCACTCCGAAGGGAGTGAGATGTCATGGGAATGTTCGTCGTCGAGTACTCGTACACCCACGAATCGTCCGCCGGCCGCGACGACCACCGCACCGATCATCGCGCGTGGCTGACCGAACTCGTTCGCCGCAAGGTCGTTCGATCGTCCGGGCCGACGGCTGACCACACCGGAGCGACATTCATCGTGCAGGCCGACGACGCCGACGCCGTCAGACGCTTGTTCGCCCACGATCCGTTCGCGCGCGCGCACCTCGTCGAGGATGTCCGGGTGTCCGAATGGACACCGGCTCGGGGTGATTTCGGAGGGTGATTTTTCGGAGTGTGCGCCGATGCCGCACCCGCCGACAGGCATCGTGACACCATGCCCCGCACACCATCGTTCCTGACGCATCCCCATCAGGCGTTCACCGCCGGGTTCTACCGCAACGACGATTTCGACTTCGAAGTCCGCATCGCGCTCGGCGCAGCCGCGTTCGGTGCGACCGACGCCGGTGAGGTCATGTCCGCGATCGCGCACGTCCGCGACAACGACCACGACGCCTGGTTCGACGCCTGGGTCGCACTCGGAACGCGCGTGAAGGCTCTCGCCGACCGTTCGGCCGAGTCCGGCCACGACGTCAGCGCGGCACAGGCGTATCTGCGCGCGTCGACGTATTTCGCCGTCGCAGTCAATTCGATCGCGGGACTGGGCAGCGACGACCAGTTGCTGCCGACGTTCCGGCAGCATCGCTCGGCGTGGGATCGTTTCGTGGACACGACGTCGTACTCGGTGGACCGCATCGAGATTCCGTACGAAGACGGGCACATGCCCGGCTATTTCTTCCACGCACCGGGTGACGGTCGCCGGAAGACGTTCGTCATGGTCAACGGCAGCGACGGGTCGATGAGTGCGCTGTGGTCGTCGGGGGCGGCGGGCGCGCTGGCGCGCGGGTACAACGTGCTCGTGTTCGACGGACCCGGACAACAATCGATGCTGTTCGAACGCGGCATCGGGTTCCGACCCGACTGGGAAGCCGTCGTGACGCCGGTCGTCGACGCCCTCGTCGGCCGTCCCGACGTCGACGCGGACAAGCTGGCCCTGTACGGGCTGAGCCAGGGAGGGTTCTGGGTACCGCGGGCGCTCGCGTTCGAACACCGCTTCGCGGCAGCGATACTCGATCCGGGCGTCGTCGACGTCGCCACCTCGTGGACGGATCACTTCCCGAAGAACATGATCCGCATGCTCGACGACGGTAACCGCTCGGCATTCGACCGCGACATGGCGATGGGAATGAAAGTCTCGAAAGAGACTGCACGCGAATGGAATTTCCGCGCCAGACCGTACCTGCGCGACGGCTACTTCGACACCGTGATGGAAGTACGCAGGTACACCATGAACGGTCTGCTCGGCAAGATCGACACCCCGTTGTTCGTGGCGAACTCCGAGGACGAACAGTTCTGGCCGGGCCAGCCGAAGCAACTGGCCGACGCCGTCGTCGCCCCGGTGCATCTGTGCGACTTCACCGCGGCCGAGGGCGCCAACTATCACTGCCAGCCGATGGCCCGACTACTGACCGATCAACGCATGTTCGACTGGCTCGACGCGACGCTCGGGTGATCAGACCGTCTTGGCCCAGTCGACGATGTTCTGAGCGACGTCCTCGGACGTGAGACCCAGTTCGCGGTGAATCTGCTCGCGGGAGGCGTGATCCAGAAAGCGTTGCGGCACACCGATGTCGCGGCAGACCGTGTCGACTCCTGCGGCTCGGATAGCTGCGGATACGCTCGATCCGACACCGCCGTGGACACCCGAGTCCTCGAGCGTGACGACGAGGCGGTAATCGGCGGCGAGCGCCGTCAGCGAGTCCGGGACCGGAAGCACCCAGCGCGGATCGACGACGGCAACCGAAAGTCCCTGTGCCGTCAGCTTCTTCGCTGCGTCGAGCGCCAAGCCGGCGAACGCTCCGACCGCAACGATCAGAACGTCGCGGTCGTCCGTTTCCGGCTCGGCGAGCACGTCGACCACGCCGTCCAGCCGGCGAATCGCCGGAACGTCCTCGGTGACCGAACCTTTCGGGAATCGCAGAGCGGTCGGACCGTCGTCGATCGCGAGGGCTTCGCCGAGTTCCTCGCGCAACGTCGCGCCGTCACGGGGCGCCGCGACGCGCATGCCGGGCACGATACCGAGTAGCGACATGTCCCACATGCCGTTGTGGCTCGCCCCGTCCGCACCGGTGACGCCCGCACGGTCGAGCACGAGGGTCACCGGCAGCTTCAGCAGCGCCACGTCCATGAGCAGCTGGTCGAAGGCACGGTTGAGGAACGTCGAATAGACCGCGACGACCGGATGCAGTCCACCGAGCGCGAGACCCGCCGCCGAGGTGACGGCATGCTGCTCGGCGATGCCGACGTCGAACAAACGGTCGGGATAGGCCTCTCCGAAGGCGGCAAGTCCCGTCGGGCCTGCCATCGCCGCGGTGATGGCCACGACGTCCTCGCGTACCGCGGCCCGATCGATGAGTTCCTGTGAGAACACCGACGTCCAGTCCGGCCCCGATTTCGACCGCGCGAGACCTGTGAGCGGGTCGATGACGCCGGTGGCGTGCATCTGGTCGGCAACGTGATTCTCGGCGTGCGCGTAGCCCATCCCCTTGCGGGTGACAGCGTGGACGATGACGGGCCCGCCGTACGCCTTGGCTCGTCGCAGTGCGGCCTCGAGTGCAGGCTCGTCGTGACCGTCGACCGGCCCGAGGTACTTGATCCCGAGGTCGGTGAACATGACCTGGGGGCTGATCGCGTCCTTCACACCGGCTTTCATGCCGTGCAGCATCGCGTACGCCGTCTTTCCGACCAACGGAATCCTGCGCACGATCCGTCGACCGTTGTCGAGGACTTTCTCGTAGCCGGGCTGGAGTCGGAGGGCCGCGAGGTGCTCGGCGAGCCCGCCGATCGTGGGCGCGTAGGAGCGGCCGTTGTCGTTGACGACGATGACGAGCGAGCGATCCTTGCCCGCCGCGATGTTGTTCAGTGCCTCCCAGCACATTCCGCCGGTGAGCGCGCCGTCGCCCACGACGGCGACGACGTGACGGTCGTTCTGCCCGGTCAACTGGAACGCCTTGGCGAGACCGTCGGCGTACGACAACGATGCCGACGCGTGCGAGGACTCGACCCAGTCGTGCTCGCTCTCCGAACGAGCCGGGTAGCCGGACAGCCCGCCCTGTTTGCGCAGGGAGTCGAACGCTCCCGCGCGACCGGTGATCATCTTGTGGACATACGCCTGATGACCGGTGTCGAAGATGATCGGGTCGTTCGGCGAATCGAAGGTGCGGTGCACGGCCAGTGTCAGTTCGACGACGCCGAGGTTCGGGCCGAGATGGCCTCCTGTGGCGGACACCTTCTCGACGAGGAAATCGCGAATTTCGCCGGCCAGGTCGGCAACCTCGGACGGGGCCAGACGGCGCAGGTCCTCGGGCGTCTGAACACGAGCTAGGACACCCACCGAGATCGCTCCCTTCGGCCGGACTCTTGCGAGTCACGATCAGCACAGTCTACGTAGCCTGTCGCGAGCGAAGCCCTCGACAACACGTTCCAATCGACAATACTGTGGTCTGCTCGGTGCGCCCAACCACGGATGGCGCGTCCGTGGTCACATCGAATCCCGTAGCTGCAGCATAGGGTTGCCTCATGACGACCGTGGTCGACGACATTCTGCACCGCATCCACGAGGCGTGCCGCGACGAAATCTCGGGCGCCGTGGCCGATTACATACCCGAACTGGCCGCGGTGTCCCCCGACGGCTTCGGAATCGCGCTGGCCACGAGCGACGGGTACGTCTACGAAATCGGCGACACGCGCGCGCCGTTCACCATTCAGTCCATCTCGAAGCCGTTCACGTACGGTCTCGCGCTCGCCGACAACGGGGAGGACGCGGTCGCCGCGAAGATCGACATCGAGCCGTCCGGCGAACCGTTCAACGAGATCAGCCTCGACCCCGTCACCGAACGTCCGCGAAATCCGATGATCAACGCCGGTGCCATCACATCGGCATCGCTGATCCACGGTCGGACTGCCGAGCAGCGCTTCGAACGCATCAGAAAGGCCTACTCGCGGTACGCAGGACGCGAACTGACGTTCAACGACGCCGTGTACCGGTCCGAGGCGAGAACCGGTCATCGGAACCGCGCGATCGGGTACATGCTCCGGTCGTTCGACATCATCGCCGGCGACCCGGACGAGGCCGTCGACCTGTACTTCCGTCAGTGTTCCATCGACGTCACCGCCGCCGACCTGGCGATGATGGCCGCGACCATGGCCAACAACGGCGTCAATCCGCGAACAGGTGAACGCGCCCTGTCCCCCGTCCTCGTCGAGCGAGTGCTCAGCGTCATGACGACCTGCGGAATGTACGACGGCGCAGGCGACTGGGTCGCGAAAGTCGGTTTGCCCGCCAAGAGCGGGGTCGGCGGCGGGGTACTTGCGGTCCTGCCGGGCCAGATGGGCATCGCCGTCTACTCGCCGCGCCTGGACGGACACGGCAACAGCGTCCGCGGGGTGGCGGCGTGCCGTCAGCTCTCTCGCACGCTGGAGCTGCACTTCCTGCACGTGCCCCGCGCCGCGGCGTCGGCGGTCCGTGGACGCTACACCGTCGCGGAGGCCCCGTCGCGTAAACGGAGAAGCGACATCGAGCAGGACGCGCTGGCCAAGTTCGGTCACCGCGCGCGGGTGTACGAACTGCACGGCGATCTGCTGTTCTCGGGCGCGGAGACCGCGGTGCGCGAGATCGGAACGTTGGACGAGGACCTCGACGCACTCGTGCTCGACGTCCGGGGCGTCGACGACGTCAGCGACATCGCGCGCAGCATGTTCGACGACCTGCGCACCCAGCTCGCCGCAAAGCGTTGTCACGCGGCGTTCGTCGACCCACGAGGCGTCCTGGGTCATGCGTCGTCCAGCATCGATCCGAAGGACCCCGGTGGACGAGTGTTCGGAGACATCGGCTCGGGCATCGGATGGGCCGAGGAACTGGTGCTCGACCGATACTGCGTGGGCCCGCGGCAGCCCGTGAGGATCTCGGCCGTCGAACATCCGGTGTTGGCCGGACTCACCGAGGAGCAGTACGCGCGGGTCGAGGCAGTGATCGACACCAGGCACTACGCAGCGGGCGACGTCATCGTGCGGGCGGGCGACCCCGCTGCCGGTCTGTTTCTCGTCCTCGTCGGGGAAGTCAGCTCCACCTACGACACACCCGACGGATTCCATCAGCGGATCTCGACGCTGTCCCCCGGCATGAGTTTCGGAGAGATGCCTCTGTTGGCGAACACACCGTTTCTGCTGAATTTCCGCGCCGACACCGACCTGACCGTCGCCGTCGTGACCGTCGCCGATTTCCACGCGCTCACCGTGGACGCGCCCGCGACGAAACTGGCCGTGCTGGGCAACCTCGCCGCGGGTGCGTACGCCCAGATGAACATCGCCATCAAGTCGTTGGGACAGTTCGGCGTCGGCAGATGACTCCCGACGCCGAACTCTCTCGTGCGGTCTAGGCCGTCAGCGACACCATCGTCAGCACCTCGGTCGGCTGCGGTGAACCACCCGCAGGCTCGAGCGAGAACGCGAAGTTGGTCGACGCACCCATGCCGTCGATGACGGTGTCTCCGTCGCCGGACAACTGATCCGCAGTCACCAGACCCACCGATCGCGGGGTCCCGTCCACGAACCACATCTGGTAGTCCTTGCCCGGCTCGGGAGCCGGAACGCCGTCGAGCTTCACGACGACCGAATCGGACTCGCGCGAATACGAGACGGTTGCCGTTCCGCCACCGGGGAATTCGGCGACGGCCTCGCGCGCATCCGGGGCCGCGACGATCTGCTCGGCCTGCGTCGGCGTCGGCTCGTTCTGCAGCACCTGGGTAGCCACGACGACGCCACCGACCGCGACGACCACCGCTGCCGCAGCGGCCATCACCGTGGTGCGCCACTTGGACTTTCGACGTTCGCGATGGCCTGCCATGCTCGTCACGTTCGACTTCTCGCGCGGAGTCGGCGCCGCCTGCGGAGTGTTCGGAATCTCGTCCAGCACACGGGTTCTCAGCTCCGCCGGGGGTTCGACTGCGTCGAGCACCGACACCAGAGCCAGCGTTTCCTGGATCTCGCTGACGAGGATGTTGAACTGAACGCGGGCCGTGTCGTCGACGGACCGCAGGTCGTTCTCGATCTCGGCGTGCTCGGCCTCGCTGACCGCGTGCAGGGCGTACACCTCTGCCGCGTCGAGCAGCCGTTGTCGGGATGCGTCGCTCATGAGGGTGTCACCCCCAGACATGTCTTCAACTTGATCAGTCCATCTCTTATTCGCGATTTGATGGTGGGCACGGCCACTCCGAGCCGCTCGGCCACCTCGCGGTAGGTCCATCCGCTGTAGTAAGCCATTCGTACCGACTCGCGCTGCGTATCGGTCAGTGTGTCGAGGCACGCAACCACGGCCTCGGATTCGAGTCGCTGCGTCACCGCTTCGAGCACCTCGTCGTGTTCCGAGGACTGGCTGATCGCCCCGTACGCCGCCTCACGATCGGTTCCCGACTGCTCGGACCTGACGCGGTCGACGGCACGTCGATGCGCCAGCGTCATGATCCAGGCGAGCGGACTCCCCTGGGCCGGGTCGTAGTTCGGCGCCGACCGCCAGATCTGCAGGAACACCTCCTGAGTCGTCTCCTCGCTGTACCCCGGGTCGCGCAGAACCCGCAGCACCATGCCGTGCACCCGAGCCGATGTGGCGTCGTACAACTCGCCGAAGGCGCGCTGATCTCCAGCGGCGACGGCGACCATCAGTCGGCGTAGACGTTCGGCCTCGTCGGCGCGCAGATTGCGTAGCTGCGCGCTGGGCACGGCACAGGCGGGACCGTCGCCGCCCTCGGGTGTCGACGGGTTCTCTTCTGAGCCTGGCATTCCCTGATACGGCGAACCCTGGCTCGGGTTGCTGCTCACCGGAACGAGGTCCCAACTGCTTCGACTCTGATCGCGTTCATTGATCAAGAGAGTAGTGCTCATATTGCCTTCACACCGAAACCTCCGCGTTTTCCCGCCGCACAACACATTCGGTACATGTCACGAAATGGATGGCCGACCGGGAAATTCATTTGCGGAACAGCGTGAACTCGGACAATCTTGGACGAATGGGACACGAGGCGGCAATCGAGACGTCAGGCCTGATCAAACGCTTCGGCGACAACGTCGCCGTGGATGGAATAGACCTACGCGTCCCGTCGGGCGGGGTGTACGGCGTGCTCGGTCCGAACGGCGCGGGCAAGACGACGACCATTCGGATGCTCGCGACGCTGCTACCGATCGACGGTGGCACCGCGCGGGTACTCGGTCACGACGTCGCCGCCGAGCCCGACGCGGTGCGCAGCAAAGTGTCCCTCACCGGGCAGTTCGCGTCGCTCGACGAGGACCTCACCGGCACCGAGAATCTGGTGCTGCTCGCACGCTTGTACGGCTATTCTCGCCCGGCCGCCCGCTCGCGGTCGGACGAGCTGTTGTCGGCCTTCGGCATCGCGGATGCCGGTGGGCGACAGGTGAAGACCTACTCCGGCGGTATGCGTCGACGTATCGACATCGCGGCGAGCATCATCGTCACCCCTGAACTGATCTTTCTCGACGAGCCCACCACCGGCCTCGACCCCCGCAGCCGAAATCAGGTGTGGGAGATCGTGCGCGCACTCGTCGCGGGCGGCACGACGGTCCTGTTGACCACCCAGTATCTCGACGAGGCCGACCAGCTCGCAGGCCGCATCGCGGTCATCGATCGCGGACAGGTCATCGCCGAGGGCACCACGAGCGAACTGAAGGCGTCCGTCGGCGCGGGATCGCTGCACGTGCGCGTCTCCGATCCCCTGCAGCGTGACGCCGCAGCGAGGGTCCTGCGCACGATTCTGCGTGAGCAGGTCGTCGAGGAAGCAGATCCTGCGGCTCTGTCGGCACGTCTCGAGTCGACGTCGTCGGTCGCATCGGCTCTGCCCGCGTTCGAGGAAGCGGGAATCGGTATCGCGTCGTTCGCCATCGGCCAACCGAGTCTCGACGAGGTCTTCCTCGCCCTGACCGGACACACCACCGACACCACGGAGCGTGCGTCATGACTACTTCCCCCACCGAGATCGCGGCGTCGACCGACGCGGTGTCCGACGTCCTTCGGGCATCGGGTCCCCGACCCGCGAGGCCGTCCGCTCTGTCCACGTCGCTGTCGTTCGGGTGGCGCGCGCTGCTGAAGATCAAGCACGTTCCCGAGCAGCTGTTCGACGTGACGATGTTCCCGATCATGTTCACGCTGCTGTTCACGTACTTGTTCGGCGGAGCGCTGGCCGGGTCGACGAGCGCCTACATCCAGTTTCTGCTGCCCGGCATCCTGGTGCAGACGGTCGTCATGATCACCATGTACACCGGCATCACCATCAACAAGGACATCGAGAAGGGCGTCTTCGACCGCTTCCGATCGCTGCCCATCTGGCGTCCGTCGCCGCTCGTCGGTGCCCTGTTCGGTGACGTCGTGCGCTACTCGCTGGCGTCGGTCATCGTGTTGATTCTCGGCCTGATCATCGGTTTCCGGCCCGAGGGTGGCGTCGTGGGCGTCGTCGCGTCGGTCGTGCTGTTGCTGGTGTTCTCGTTCTGCCTGTCGTGGGTGTGGACGATGATCGCAATGATCGTCCGGACCGAGGCCGCCGTCATGGGCGTCTCGATGTTCATCCTGTTCCCGCTGACGTTCGCCAGCAACATCTTCGTCGATCCACAGACGATGCCGGGCTGGCTGCGCGCTTTCGTCGAGGTCAACCCGGTCAGCTTCCTCGTCACGTCGATTCGGTCCCTGATGGCAGGCGAACCCGACTCCTCGAAGCTGATGGTCACCGCGGTGATGTGCGCCGGATTCCTGGTGATCTTCGGGCCGCTGACGATGCGTCTCTACAACCGCAAGACCTGACGTCAGGCACGCGACGCGGCTCGTGCGCGGTGGCGCCGAACCGCGTCGCGGTTGGAACACGCTGTACCGCAATAACGTTGGCGTCCGGTGCGCGAGACGTCGGCGAAGATGTTCGAACAGCCCTCTGCCGCACAGCGTCCCAGCCGCGTCATCCCGCGCGTCGTCAGGTGCAGTGCGGTACCCACACTCACGAGCGCCCTGATGACTGCGCCGAGCGGGATGTTCGGGTCACGATAATGCATGTGCCACCCGTCGCCCGCGTGGTCGGTGAGGCGTGGATAAGCCGATGCGCGGGCGAGCATCCCGTTGAGGATGTCCGCGCGTGCCTCGTCGGTCGTCGCGTCGACGACGGTTGCCCATTCACGGAGGAACTGCATCGCGTCGGCGAGATCGGCGTCGGTCGGCTCGGTGTCGACGACGAGCCCTCCGTCGACGCAGCGCCGTCCGAGTTCGGCGGCCGATTCAGGCGGCGTGTTGTAGAGGTCGACGCCCAGTTGCACCGCATACGTTCCGTAAGGGTTGATGTGCATAAGCCCATTACAGCACAGTGGGCGTATGACCACACACGACCACACCTGGACCACCACGAGCCGACACGACACCAGCGAGGGCCGCATCAGCTACCAGCACTGCGCCTGCGGCGCCCAGCGAATCCTCGCTCCGGCGTATCCGGAGCGCGCACAGCTCGCCGTCGTCCTGCCCTGATGCCTACTGCTGGAGTCTGTCGGCGAGCAGCGGAACGACCTGTTCCACCGCGTACTGCAGCGACAGCACAGAACTGGTCGAATACGACTTCGCGACGACGGGGTCGTCGAACACCAGCGACCGACCGTCCTGCACTGCCGGTATCGCCCGGAACAGCGGATTGTCGGTGACGTCGGACGGCGACGTCTGAATCGGAAAGATCACGACGAGGTCCGCGTCGAGCAGGCCGAGCTCCTCGTCGGAGATGGGCACCGAGAACCCCTGCGGCGGTAGCGCATCGATCGTCGGATTGGACACGAACCCGAGCCTCTTCATGAACTGCATGCGCGTGCTGTCGGAAACGTATGCGCCGTAACCGGTTCCGCTGTACGCGCCGACGGTGATCGTCTTGCCGACGAATTCCGGATTCTGCTCCACAGCCGCGGCGAAATTCGCCTCGACCTCGGACAACAGCTCGGCTCCCTTCGCTGACTCGCCGAGTGCCGCCGACACCATGGTGACCTGTTGATCGAGCGAGGTCAGATAGTTGTCGGCACCCTCGGGCAGTGCGATGGTCGGCGCGATCTGCGACAGCCGGTCGTATCTGTCCTGGTCGCCGGAGCTCTTGGTATCGAGAATGACGTCGGGCTCGAGCGCGGCGACGGCCTCGTAGGACGGCTCCTGGGTGCCGATGATCTCGGGCGACGCGTCGTACAAGCCCTCTGCCCACGGCCCGACCCCATCTCCCCCGAACGCAAGCCAGTCGCTCGCACCGACGGGCTGGACACCGAGCGCGAGAGCGGTTTCCGCGTCGGCCCAGCCGAGAGCCACGACGCGCTGGGGCTTCGATTCGACGGTCACCTCGCCGAACTTGGTGTCGATCGTCACCGGGAAAGCACCCTCGGCGGACGCACCCGTCGGTTCGGGCGACTCACCGACCTCCGACGACGAGCACGAGACCACCGCGCCGACGGCGAGAACCGCTACGGCGAGGGTGGACAGGGACGAAGTTCGCATTCTGGACAGCACCCGCCCACGCTACGACACCCGGTGTCGCCGTGGGGGTGCCACGATTTCCGTCAGCGAACGAACAATCCGATGCATTCCACGTGATGGCTCAACGGGAACGCGTCGAACGCCCGCATGTCCGCGAACTCGAAACCCGCGGCTCGATACAACGCCGTGTCACGGGCGAACGATGCTGGATCGCAACCGATGTGGACCACCCGGTGGGCGTCCGTCGCTTCGATCGCCGACACCACGTCCTTGTCCGCGCCCGATCTCGGCGGGTCGAGGACGATGACGGATGGGGATGGAAGCGAGGCGACGACGCGTTCGACCCGGCCGGGAACGAATTCGATCTGCGGTGAATCGGCAAGTGCCGCAGCACCGTCCGCGGCTGCGCGACGGGAGAATTCGACACTGGCGACCCGACCCGACGGACCGACTGCGTCGGCGACGCTCGCCGCGAACACCCCGACTCCCCCGTAGAGATCCCAGGCCACCGAGCCCGCGGCAGCGTCGGCCCATTCGGACACGACGTCGCTGTAGACCTGCGCGGCGTTCCGATGGGCCTGCCAGAATCCGGTGGCGTCGAGTTCCCACTGCCGACCTGAGACGAACTCGTGCGGACGCCCGGTTCCCTCGACGACTTTCTCCGGACGTGGTCGCGACGCGGCTGCCCGACGTGCCGCAGCGCCGCGACGGCCCGGCGATCGACGACCTGTCCGCGACACCGCAGCAGGAGCGATCTCGACGACGTGGCGCACGTCGTCCCCGTCGACCGCGACGGCGAGTTCGCTTCCCGGACGCCATCGTTCGGCGTCGAGACCGTCGAGTGCACCCGCAACCACCTGTGGGCAGCCGAGATCGGTCACCAGCGTCGAGCTACGGAACCGGTGAAAACCGGCGCGGCCTGCGCCGTCGACACCCAACCGCACTCGCGTACGCCACCGGGTGCCGTCGTCGTCACCGGGGAGACCCTCCACGGTGACGTCGCGATCGATACCCGCGATTCGACGCAGTTGCTCGGCGACGACAGCAGCCTTCATCGCGCGACCGGCGTCGACGGTGGCGTGCGAGTAGTCGCAACAGCCCGAACCACCGGGTCCGGAGATGGGGCAGACCTGCGGGATCCTGTCCGGCGACGGCGAAACGATCTCGACGGCGTCCGCGCGGCAGAACGATCCGCCTCGATCCTCGGTGACCTTGGCTCGGACGACTTCGCCCGGCAGTCCGTGCCGGACGAACATCACGCGCCCGTCGTGGCGGGCGACGCAGAACCCGCCGTGCCCGGGTGGTCCCAGGGTGACCTCGATCGTGCGGCCGAACCAGTTCTCCGTCATCGACATCTGTCCCGTCACGACGCGTTCGGGGGCTCGTAGCCGCGACGGGACGCTCCCGGCGCGTTCTCGATCGACTCGCGCTTCGCCTTCTCGGACGAATGCAGCTGCCACGGCACGCTGGTGACCATCACGCCCGGCTGGAACAGCAGGCGGCTCTTGAGTCGCAGCGCACTCTGGTTGTGCAGAATCTGCTCCCACCAGTGTCCGACGACGTACTCGGGAATGAACACCGTGACGACGTCACGCGGCGAGTCACGGCGTACTCGCTTGACGTAGTCGAGCACCGGCTTCGTGATCTCGCGGTACGGCGACTCCACGACCTTGAGCGGGACGGTGACGTCACTGTCCTCCCACTCGCGGACCAGAGTGCGCGTATCGGCCTCGTCGACGTTGACCGTCACGGCCTCCAACGTGTCCGGGCGGGTGGCCCGTGCATAGGCGAGTGCACGCAGCGTCGGCATGTGCAGCTTGCTCACCAGCACGATCGAGTGCGTGCGGCTCGGCAGTACGCCGTCCCACTCCTCGTTCTCCAACTCGCGGGCGACCGTGTCGTAGTGGCGACGGATCATCCGCATCAACGCGAAGATCGCGACCATCGCGACGATGGCGATCCACGCTCCCGCGGCGAACTTGGTGATCAGCACGATCACCAGCACCGCGCCCGTCATCGCGAGACCGACACCGTTGACGATGCGGGAGCGGAACATGTGGCGTCGAACATCGGGGTCCTGCTCGGTGCGAAGCAACCGCGTCCAGTGCCGGATCATGCCGGTCTGGCTCAACGTGAACGACACGAACACGCCGACGATGTACAGCTGGATGAGCTTGGTCACCTCGGCGCCGAAGACGACGACGAAGGCGATGGCGGCACCGGACAGGAACAGAATTCCGTTGCTGAACGCGAGGCGATCACCGCGCGTGTGCAGCTGCCGTGGAAGGTAACGGTCCTGTGCGAGGACGGATCCCAGAACCGGGAAGCCGTTGAACGCGGTGTTGGCGGCGAGCACGAGGATCAGGGCGGTGACGATGGTGATGAAGAAGAACCCGATCGGGAAGCCCTGGAAGACGGTCTCGGCGAGCTGCGCGATGAGCGTCTTCTGGTGGTAGTCCGCGGGCGCACCGATCAGCTGCTCGTGCGGGTCGAGGGCGTACTTGATGCCGATCTTCTCGGCCAGAACGATGATGCCCATCAGCAGCGTGATGCCGATGACGCCGAGCATGAGCAACGTCGTCGCCGCGTTGCGTGATTTGGGCTTCCGGAACGCGGGAACGCCGTTGCTGATCGCCTCGACACCGGTCAGCGCCGCACAACCCGACGAGAACGCCCGTGCGATCAGGAACGCGAACGCGATCCCGTACAGATGTGAGTCCTCGGCTTTCAGCTCGAAGGACGCGGACTCGGCCTGCAGGTCCTCACCGAGAACAAACACTCGGACCAGACCCCATGCCAGCATCAGGATCATGCCGATCATGAACGCGTAGGTCGGGATCGCGAACGCCGCACCCGACTCACGGATGCCGCGAAGATTGATCGCGGTGATGAGCACGATCGCGACGACCGCGAACAGCACCTTGTGCTGCGCGACGAACGGTACGGCGGACCCGATGTTCGACGCGGCCGCCGAGATCGAGACGGCCACCGTGAGCACGTAGTCGACGAGGAGCGCACTGCCGACGGTCAGCCCGGCGTTCGGCCCGAGGTTGGTGGTGGCCACCTCGTAGTCGCCGCCACCCGACGGGTACGCGTGCACGTTCTGCCGGTAGCTCGCGACGACGACGGCCATGACGATGCAGACAGCAAGGCCGATCCACGGGGTGAAGGCATAGGCCGAGATCCCGGCAACCGACAGCACCAGGAAGATTTCCTCGGGCGCGTACGCGACGGACGACATCGCGTCGGAGGCGAACACGGGCAGTGCGATGCGCTTCGGAAGGAGCGTGTGACCGAGCTTGTCGCTGCGGAACGGCCTGCCGAGCACGAGCCGCTTCGCGGCGGTCGAAAGCTTGGGCACGGTGAGAGCCTAGGCGCTCGTGCCGAGGAAGCGAGTACCAGGAGCATCGAAACTTGAATTCGATGCCACCTCCGCTCGATTCGCGAGGCGTGGCCCGATACGTTGGTGCAGGCCGATGCGAACGCGCATCGACGGACAGTCGTGATCCGAGGGGAGCAGCAGCGGTGTACGTAGTGGTGATGGGGTGCGGCCGCGTCGGCGCATCACTGGCCGGCGCACTCCAGCGGATCGGCCACGACGTGGCGATCATCGACCGTGACGAGAATGCGTTCCTCCGGCTCGACCCGACGTTCGACGGGGTGCGGGTCGTCGGTATGGGGTTCGACCGTGACGTGCTGGTGAAAGCAGGCATCGAGAAAGCCGAAGCGTTCGCCGCCGTATCGTCGGGCGACAACTCGAACATCATCGCGGCGCGTGTGGCGCGGGAGACGTTCGGCGTGGACAAGGTCGTCGCCCGGATCTACGACGCGAAACGCGCGGCGGTCTACGAGCGTCTCGGTATCCCGACGGTGGCCACTGTTCCGTGGGCGACGGACCGGTTCCTGCACAACCTGTTGCGTGACGACCCGACCACGAAGTGGCGTGATCCGTCCGGCAGCGTCGCGGTGGTGCTCCTCGAGATCGACGACGGTTGGGTCGGCAAGAAGCTGTCGCTGCTCGAGGAAGCGACGCGCTCACGCGTCGCGTTCATCATCCGGTTCGGCACCGGACTCCTCCCGGACCGGAAGACGATCATCCAGGCCGACGACGAGATCTACGTCGCGGCGGTGTCCGGAACGGTGGCCGAGGCCATCGCCCTGGCAAGCAACCCGCCGCCGTCGGACGACTAGTCGTACGCTGGCCACATCAGCCTCGAGAACGAACGGGAACCCATGAGAGTCGCAATCGCAGGAGCCGGCGCCGTCGGCAGATCCATTGCCCGCGAGCTGATTCGCAGCGACCACACGGTCATGCTCCTCGAGCGCAAGCTCGACCACCTCGACCCCGACGCCATCCCCGAGGCCGAGTGGGTGCTCGCCGACGCGTGCGAGCTGAGACTGCTCGAGGCGTCGGCGCTCGAGACCTACGACGTCGTGATCGCCGCCACCGGTGACGACAAGGCGAACCTCGTCCTGAGCCTGTTGGCCAAGACCGAATTCGGGGTCAACCGCGTCGTCGCACGCGTGAACGATCCGCGCAACGAATGGCTGTTCGACTCGTCGTGGGGCGTCGACGTCGCGGTGTCCACCCCGCGAATGCTCGCCTCCCTCGTCGAGGAAGCGGTGTCGGTCGGAGATCTGGTGCACCTCATGACGTTCCGCAAGGGTCAGGCAAACCTCGTCGAGGTCACGCTCCCCGAGAACACACCCCTCGCGGGCAAGCCCGTCAAGAAGCTGTCGTTGCCGAGAGACGCTGCGCTGGTGACGATTCTGCGCGGAGGGCGGGTGATCGTCCCCCAGCAGGACGACCCGCTCGAAGGCGGCGACGAACTGCTGTTCGTCGCGTCCGTCGAGGTCGAGGGCGAGCTGCGTGCAGCGGTCGGACTGGTCCAGACGACCTGAATCACGCAGCCGACGCACGATCCGCGCGTCGCACAGCCCAGAACGTGACGAGCAGCGCGACGCCGGTGAGCGGCCACCCCATTCCGATGCGGGCGACCGCGAGCCAGCCGGTCTGGTCCGAATCGTAGAGCTGCGACTGCACGAGGTACCGCGCACCGAAGACGACCGCCCAGGCGAGCGTCGCGATGTCGTACGCGTACACCGACCGTCGGTTCGATCGCCAGGACGTGCCCCCACCGTTGAGGTATCCCCACACGACTCCGACGAGCGGCCACCGAGCGACGATCGACAGCACGAACACCGCGCCGTAGACGAGGCTGGTGTAGATGCCGAACAGGAAGTAGCCCTTGGCGTCTCCGGTTCGATAAGCGATGAAGGCACAGATACCGACGCCGAAGAAACCGGAGATGGCCGGCTGGATCGGGGTGCGCTTGGCGAGGCGCCAGATCGTGACGCCGAGAGCGACGGCGAGAGCGGCCCAGATCGCCACCGTCAGCTCGAACAGGCTGTTCGCCGGGACGAACACGATGACCGGCAGAGTCGACGACACCAGCCCGGACAGTCCGCCCATCTGCTCGAGGACGGTCTCCTTCTTCGCAGCCGCGTTCGTCGGCACAGGCGGCGCATCGACCTCCGGTGTCTGCTGTACTTCCGGGGCGTCGGGTGCTTTACCGTCTCTGTCGGTCACGACGTCGAGAGTGCCATACGCGGCGAATCAGGATTCGTCGCGGAGTTCGTAATAGGGGTTGTAGACGATCTTGCGGCCGTCGCGTTCTCCGACGCGGCCCTTGATCATCACCGTCTTGCCGGGCTCGATGCCTGCGATCTTGCGGCGGCCGATCCACACCAGCGTGACGGGGGCGGTGCCGTCGAAGAATTCGGCTTCGACGTTGGCGTTCGCAGCCTTGGAGCACGTCTCGACGCTGCGAAGACGACCCAGCATCGTGACTTCTTCGCCGCGCGAGCAATCACATGCCCGGCGTGCTCCCGACGCTTCCGACGTCTCAGCCATCTCTTCGGCGTCGAGCTGGTCGACGTCCTCGGTCAGCTTCCGCGTGAGTCGGCGGAAATATCCTGCGGCAGCGGGTGCCATGGTGAGCTCCTGGAGCATTCTGCGACCGGGTCGGTCGCGTAAAGGCCTGTACATCGGCCACTGTAGACCCGCGAACCTGCTGTGGCCAACCGGCCTCGCACTGCATGTGACGACTCACGGTCCCGCTGTCCGGGGTGCCGGCTCTACCGGCACAATCGACGGAATGACATGGGCCACACACGCCGTCGTTCTTCCCGGAACGGGATCGGACGCCGTCTTCGCGCGCGACGCCTTCTCCCCTGCCCTCGAGACGATGGGCACTGTGACGTCG
Organism: Rhodococcus sp. Eu-32; assembly: GCF_003336925.1. NCBI lineage: Bacteria > Bacillati > Actinomycetota > Actinomycetes > Mycobacteriales > Nocardiaceae > Rhodococcus > Rhodococcus sp. Eu-32. The sequence continues at coordinate 286,186 of NZ_QGNK01000003.1, forward strand.
GCGATCGATCCCGATCCTCGACGCGTCGTCGCGGGATACGAGGACGCACTCGACGACGCAGCTCGACGCCATGGCCGAATCATCGTGGGCGGCATCTCGATAGGTGCCGCTGTCGCACTGTCCTGGGCTCGGCGTCACCCGGAATCGATCGTCGGCGTGCTCGCCGCGTTGCCGCCGTGGCTCGGCGAACCGGGCGATGCGCCTGCAGCGCTGAGCGCCCGCTTCACGTCGGCTCGCCTGTGCGAATCGGGCCTCGACGACGTGACCGCGGCGATGGTCGCGTCGACACCCGGGTGGCTGTCCGCCACGCTCACCCGTTCGTGGGCGTCGCAGTGGCCGGACCTGCCGCTTGCCCTGAACGAGGCCGCGAGCTACGCCGCTCCCACGATCGACGACCTGCGTCGTACGTTCGTTCCGACGGCCATCGTCGCGGCCGTCGACGACCCGGTCCACCCGCGTGCCGTCGCCGACACGTGGCACACCGCGCTCCCGACGTCGTCGCTCGCCACCATCACGCTCGACGACATCGGTCGCGACGCAGGCATTCTCGGGATCAGGACCGTGTCGGCGCTCTCGTCGCTCCTGACGTGAGCCGAAAGCCGAGTTCAGCCGAGCTGTTGCATGGCCGATCCGGACGTGCCGCGGCGCGGACCCTCGGTCGGAGCAGTGGGTGCAGCCGGCTGAGGGGCCGCCTGACCCGTCGGTTGGCCCGGCGCTTGCCGATCCGCGGCCTGCTGGGCCTGTTGCTGCTGAGCCGCCGCGAGTTGAGCCGTCAGAGCCGCGGGCAGAACCACCGGAAGTGGGGTGCGCACCGGATGCGGATCGCTGCCACGATCGACGATCGTCTGCGACAACACGTTCCGGGCGATCGCGACGAGCGGGGCGTCGCCGCCGACCGCACCGGCGGGCCCGGCGAGTACACAGCGCACCATCCAGCGGTAGCCGTCGACGCCGATGAAACGGAGGTCGGCGTTCGCCGTGACGGCGTGCAGCTCACGCCCCCACGGGCCGGTCTCGATGCTGACGTCTGCTTTGTCCGCTCGTAGCGACGTCGCGAGGTCGCCTGTCACCTCGCGCCACTGTCCAGGCGATTTCGGAGCGGCGTAGGCGGCGATGGTGATGCGGCCGTGCTGCGTGACGACGTGTACGGCCTGCGGCGCGCCGGACCGGTTCATCTCGACCTGCAGCTGACCACCCTCGGGCAGAGGAATCAGCACCGAGCCGAGGTCGAGACGGGTCTCGACGAGTGCGTCACGGCTGTCGTCGACCTCGGTCAGGTCGAACGGTCCGACCGTGGGGTCGACGTTCGCGTGCTCGGTGTCGTCGGCGTCGGGCGCCGTGTCGTCTGCGACGCCACTCACACGCGAGTCGTCGGTGGCTGCGTTCTTCTTACGCCGTCCGAACATGATCAGTCCTCTTCTTGCTTCGTCATGGTGCTCGTCGCTCCGGCAACCGCCGAGTCGACCAGACTGGCGTGGCCTCCGCTCGAACCGTATCCGCCGCTCCCGCGCGTCGTGTCGTCGAGCGAATCGACCTCTTCGAACGTGCAGAGTTCGACGCGCTGCACCAGTAGCTGCGCGATGCGGTCACCGCGGACCAGGTGAATGGTCTCACGCGGATCGAGGTTGATCAGGCAGACCTTGATCTCACCGCGATAGCCCGCGTCGATGGTGCCGGGCGCGTTCACGATGGACAGACCCGAACGTGCGGCGAGCCCCGAACGGGGATGAACGAGTCCGACGGTACCCAGCGGAAGCGCCACGGCGATGCCGGTTCCGACGACACGACGCTCGCCCGGCGCGATGCTCGCGTCGGCGGTGATGTGCAGGTCCACTCCCGCGTCGCCCTCGTGGGCTCGCGTCGGCAACGGCAGTCCGTCGTCGAGTCGTTTCAGCGCAATCACCGGCGGGTTCGGCGAATTCGCCTGATGGTCGTCACGTCGTGCATCGTCGCTCACGTGGTCCGAGACTACGCCGTACGGCCCGTGACGCGCTGCACGGCATGCGGCACCTTTCCCTTGGCCACGTAGTCTGGAGGGCGTGCCTCACGATCGCCAGCCCGACCTCGAACCGACCGCGGACTCTTCTCACGCCGACACACGCACCGTCGTGTATTCGGAGAAACTGTGGGTCCCGCTGTGGTGGTGGCCCGTCGGTCTGGCCGTCGCAGCGCTGCTGGCCGCCGAGGTGCACATGGGTGCCCCGGGGCTGCGCGCGTGGCTCCCCTACGTTCTGTTGCTGCCGTTCCCGCTGTGGGCCCTCTACTGGCTCAGCCGGATGAAGATCGAGGTCGTCGTCGACGCGGACGGCACTCGGGAGCTGCACGCCGGGCGTGCTCACCTACCGCTCGACGTCGTCGACCGGGTCGCCGTGGTGCCTGGAACGGCAAAAAGTGCGGCACTGGGAAGGCAACTGGATCCACTTGCCTTCGTTCAGCACCGCACTTGGGTCAAACCGATGGTCCTGGTAGTTCTCGATGATCCCGACGACCCCACCCCCTACTGGTTGGTCAGTTCGAAACGACCTGACGATCTGGTAGCTGCACTGGCCGCGCCCACCCCCGGAGATCGCCACTAGGCGATCTCGGCGTCGATTCCAGTACGTGCTACGCCTGCTGCTCAGCGATCAAGCAGCGCAGTCTCGGCACACGAGCACGCCGTTCGCGTCGCTGGCCAGCCTGCTCCGGTGATGGACCAGGAAGCAGCTCGAGCACGTGAACTCGTCGGCCTGCTTCGGGACGACTCGCACGGAAAGTTCTTCTCCGGACAGGTCCGCACCTGGGAGTTCGAACGATTCCGCCGTGTCGGACTCGTCCACGTCGACGACCGCGGACTGCGCCTCGTTGCGACGTGCCTTCAGTTCTTCGAGAGAGTCCTCGGAGACGTCGTCGGACTCTGTTCTTCTCGGTGCGTCGTAGTCGGTTGCCATTGTTCCTCTAACCCCTCGTCTTCTTCCTTGATTTCCGGTGGTTGCTGCTGACGACGTCCTAGCTCGGTCGCCGGCTGTGAGGAGGCGTTTGCGTTGCTCCCACCGTCCTTGTTCGTGTTGAACGCACGAGAACCTCGTAAGGTGCCCGAAAACACCGGGTAATGCCCGATCGATCTCGGCTCGAAACCCTCTTCGACACCTACGCGACGATCCCGATTCGCACCGATGCGTCTCTGGTCTGAAACCACCGGGGCCGCCAGACAATAGCCGAAGCTTTGCCGTTTGACGAAACCGAACCGCCGAAAGCACCGAAATCGGTCGTGCACCGGGCATGAACAACACGAGCCATCGACTCATTCCCGCCCCGGCCCCGAGTGAATTTCGCCGACGACTTGCCGACAGACGCAGCCGTCCGTTCGGGAGGCAACTACAGTGAGCGAGCGCGCTGGGACCGGTCGCCGGTAGCGCCGCATTTCGAACCGGACGACGGAAAGGCGTATCCACACCGTGGTTTCTCTGATCACCGAGGGTAGTTCGGTCGACGATCGCGGACGGCCGTTCCGTCGTAGGCGCGCGATGCCCATCCTCGTCGTGCTGCTCGCTCTCGCCCTGCTGGGCGTGTTCACCTGGATACGCGTCTTCACCGCGGGCGAGGCGGTCACCGCGACGGTGGAATGCAATCCGCCGTCCACGACGCCCGCTGCAGAGGGAACAGTGCCCGCCGAACTCGGTGAGCGCGTGGACCGCTCGACTCTCGAGGACACCGAACCTGCGGCACTGTCGGCCACGCGCGTCAGAGTCTTCAACGCGAACGGCGAATCCGGCCAGGCGGCAACCGTCGCGGCAGAACTCAGCGACTACGGGTTCGCGAGCGCGCCCGACGTCCAGGTCGGCAACGATCCGGTGTACACCGACCAGAACATGCAGTGCCAGGGCCAAATTCGGTTCGGCCAGAACGGAATTGCCGCTGCGAGCGCCGTCTCGCTCGTCGCACCGTGCGCCGAGTTGATCGAAGACGGACGCGGCGACGACACCGTCGACCTCGCCCTCGGAACGTATTTCAAGGATCTGCAGCCGAATTCGGACGCGGAGTCGGTTCTGCAGTCGCTGGCCGGAGTCACTCCCGGTACACCCGCCGCGCCCCTCGACATCGACCTTCTGGACGCAGCTCGACAAGCGACCTGCTGACCGACACCGCGTCCGGCGGTCCGGCTCGGGTCAGTCCGTCGGGATCGGCGCCAGCGCTCCCACTTCACCCAGGAGCGTAAGGAATTCGGCGTCGATTCCGGCTGCGACAGCGACGGTGACAGCACCCTCGGCGCTCGACGAACTCGGCGACGGCAACCGAAGAACGGCACCCGCTTCTTCTGCGATCAACGATCCGGCGGCCCAGTCCCACGGACTCAGTCCGTGCTCGAAGTGAGCGTCGACCGCCCCCGACGCGACCATGCACAGATCGAGTGCTGCCGACCCGACACGCCTGATGTCCCGGACCCGGGGAAGCAGCTGTCCGATCATGCGGCCCTGCGCCGTACGCCGGAACGAGGAGTACCCGAAACCGGTGGCCACCAACGCAAGTGAGACGTCCTCGATCGGGTTGCACGCCAGCCTCGTCGCGGTCCCGTCCGACGTCGTGGCGAAGGCTCCCCGGCCTCGTGCCGCGGTGTAGACGATGTCACGTGCGACGTCGACGACGACTCCCACGACGCTGACGCCGTCGATCTGCGCTGCGACCGAAATCGCATACGCGGGAAGCCCGTACAGGAAGTTGACGGTCCCGTCGATCGGATCGAGGACCCAGCGCACACCCGCGACCGAATCGGTTCGACCGCCGCCCTCCTCCCCCAGAATCGCGTCGCCGCTTCGCCGTTCCGCCAGCAGTCCACGCAGCAACTGTTCGGTCTCGGTGTCGACGACCGTGACGGGATCGGTCGGTGTGCTCTTGGTCTGTACGGACTCCTCGTGCCCGCCGACACCCGACGGTCGCGCGTTCGGGCCGAAGACCTCGGGACGTCGCACCCGCACGTGAGTGGCCGCGGCGCGCGCGACCTCCACCGCCACGTCCAGTAGTGACGACGTCAGAGCCGCATCGGGATTCGGGGACGCTTCGGACGAATTACCTGGAGTGGACACAGGTCTATCGGATCACACGAGATGCGCCGCGCACCACCCGCGCGGGCGCGCCTCGACGTTCCGAACGCGCAATGCACCGTCCGCCCACTATCCTTCTCGGAGGGTACGTCCACGCCTTCTCAGTTCCCACGACACCAGGAGCATGCGCCACATGACACAGGCAGGTTCGGGACCACAGTCCACCGACGGCACTCAGCGGCTCGGCTTCGGAGTGGACGTCGGCGGTAGCGGTATCAAGGGCGGCATCGTCGATCTCGTGACGGGTGAACTCGTCGGCGACCGGTACAAGATCGAGACCCCCCAGCCGTCCACGCCGGAGGCCGTCGCGGGCGTCGTCGCGGAGATCGTGAAGTACTTCGATTGGTCGGGTCCGGTCGGCGTCACACTCCCGGCCGTCGTGACCGCAGGCATCGCGCGCTCGGCAGCGAACATCGACAAGGGCTGGATCGACACCGACGCCAAGGCGTTGTTCGCCCGCGCGATCGGGCATCCGAACATCACCGTCCTCAACGACGCCGACGCCGCAGGTGTGGCCGAGGACAAGTACGGCGGCGGCAAGGACAAGAGCGGCGTCGTCATCCTGCTCACGTTCGGCACCGGAATCGGATCGGCCGTGCTGCACGACGGCGTGCTCCTCCCCAACACCGAGCTCGGTCACCTCGAGGTCAACGGCAAGGAGGCAGAGCACCGCGCCGCGTCGTCGGTCAAGGAACGCAAGGACCTCTCGTACAAGGAATGGGCCAAGGAAGTGTCCAAGGTCCTCGAAACGTTCGAGGCGCTTCTGTGGCCCGATCTGTTCATCGCCGGCGGCGGAATCAGCCGCAAGTCCGAGAAGTGGATTCCGCACCTGACGAACAGAACTCCGGTGGTGGCGGCCACATTGTTGAACACCGCAGGCATCGTCGGCGCAGCTCTGGCAGCCGACACAGCCGCGTTGCAGGGCCACGCTCGGTAACAAACTCTCCGCGGGTCGTTACAATGGTTGATGCCGGTCTGCACGCCGGCACAATCGACAAGACCTCTCCGCCGGAAACAACTCTGGCGTGACGCCGCACGACACCGTCACGAAAGGGCGTACGTGGCAGCCACCGATATCCGTCAGACCGTGGATTCAGAAACAGAGTCTGCGACCCCTGCACCTGCTGCGGAGGCGTCGAACGGAACTGTCCGACCGGCCAAGGCACCGGCGAAGAAGGCAGCAGCCAAGAAGGCTCCCGCCAAGCGCGCCGCAGCCAAGAAGGCGCCGGCGAAGAAGGCCGCGGCCAAGAAGGCTGCAGACCCCGCTCAGGCGACCGACGGTGACGAGGACGCCCCCGGCATCGACGACATCGACATCTCCGACGGCGACATCGCCGCCGCGGCCAACGACGTCGTCGACGTCGTCACGGCTGACGACGACAGCGAAGACGACGGAACGTCCGAGCCCACCGCCGAGGACAAGGCGTCGGGAGACTTCGTCTGGGACGAAGAAGAATCCGAGGCTCTCCGACAGGCACGCAAGGACGCGGAGCTCACCGCGTCGGCCGACTCCGTTCGCGCCTACCTCAAGCAGATCGGCAAGGTTGCCCTCCTCAACGCCGAGGAAGAGGTCGAGCTCGCCAAGCGCATCGAGGCCGGCCTGTTCGCCACCGAGAAGATGCGCGAGTTTGCCGAGAAGGGCGAGAAGCTCCCCGTCGCTGCGCGACGCGATTTCACGTGGATCTGCCGTGACGGCAACCGCGCCAAGAACCACCTGCTCGAAGCGAACCTCCGTCTCGTCGTCTCGCTCGCCAAGCGCTACACCGGCCGCGGCATGGCCTTCCTCGACCTGATCCAGGAAGGCAACCTCGGTCTGATCCGCGCGGTCGAGAAGTTCGACTACACCAAGGGCTACAAGTTCTCCACGTACGCCACCTGGTGGATCCGTCAGGCCATCACCCGCGCCATGGCCGACCAGGCCCGTACCATCCGCATCCCGGTGCACATGGTCGAGGTCATCAACAAGCTCGGTCGCATCCAGCGTGAGCTCCTGCAGGATCTGGGCCGCGAGCCCACTCCCGAGGAGTTGGCCAAGGAAATGGACATCACGCCGGAGAAGGTGCTGGAAATCCAGCAGTACGCGCGTGAGCCCATCTCCCTCGACCAGACCATCGGCGACGAGGGCGACAGCCAACTCGGCGATTTTATCGAGGACTCCGAAGCCGTCGTCGCCGTGGACGCCGTCTCGTTCACGCTGCTGCAGGATCAGCTGCAGTCGGTACTCGAGACGCTGTCCGAGCGTGAAGCCGGCGTCGTGCGTCTGCGCTTCGGTCTCACCGACGGCCAGCCGCGCACGCTCGACGAGATCGGCCAGGTCTACGGCGTCACGCGTGAGCGCATCCGACAGATCGAGTCGAAGACCATGTCGAAGCTGCGCCACCCGTCCCGGTCGCAGGTTCTGCGCGACTACCTCGACTGATACACACCGTTCGCGACACCGCCGTCCCGCTCGCGGGGCGGCGGTGTCTTGTCGGTGGCAGTCAGAGTGCGGGCGGCGCGAACGAGCCGTCGCTGCCGGGCGCGTAGTCGCGTACCGAGGTCACTGCACCGGCCGGAAGCGGACCGTACAGGTGCGGGAACAGCATGGAGTCGGGATCGCTCGGCACGCCGGGTTCCCATCGCACGGGTGATCCCAGTCGTTCGGGGTCGAGGACCAGCAGGACCAGATCCTCTCGTCCGGCGAACAGACGGTTCGCAGGCAAGTGGACCTGCTCCGGCGTCGACAGATGGACGAATCCGACGTCGTCGAAATCGGCCGGGCGCCGGCTGCCCGCGGCCCGCGCCGACAACCACTCTTCGTAGCTGCACATGTGCAGCAGGACACCACCGGATTTACTCACGCCTCGATCCTACGAGGGCCGCACACGCGCGCGGAAGGTCAGCTGTGAGCGAACACGAACCGGTGGACATACCTGTCACCAGCAGCAGCCGAGCCAGTTTCGTGTTAGTGACAACACAAAGAAACACCCTCGGGAACAACGCATGAAGCCCAAACGTCTGACAGAGTGTACGGACCGCGCCATACCGACGCGGCGGACCGGCCCCAGGCACTCGGGTAACACCGAAAGCCAGTACGGAGGAGTCATGCCCGGAACATTGACCAGCCCACAGTTGACAGCAGCCGACCGGTGCGACCGGTGCGGTGCAGGGGCTCGTGCACGTGTTGTGCTCTCGACCGGTGGAGAACTCCTGTTCTGCAACCACCACGCCAAGGAGCACGAAGACCGCCTGCGTGAGATGAACGCAACGGTGATGACCGAAACGGACTCTGCGGTGTAACCGGCTCGCCTCGGTAGCTTTCGACACCAACATCTGCAGCAACGAAGAACGGGTGGCTCCAATCGGAGCCACCCGTTCTTCGTGTGTCGTCGATCGTGTACGCGTCTTACATCTTCCGCAGCTGCGCGATTCGTTCCCCGAGCTGCTCGGCCGTCGCCATCGCGGTGGGAGGGCCGCCGCAGATGCGTCGTAGATCGCCGTGGATGACGCCGTGCGGCTTTCCGGTGCGGTGGTGGTACACCGCGACCAAACTGTTCAGTTCACGCCGCAGACCGGCCAACTGACCGGCAGAGGACACACGCTCCGCTGCGGCGGGAGGCGGCACCGCGGGCGTCGGTGCAGCAGGAGTCTTGTCGAGCTGTTCCTGCTGTCGCTGCCTGAGCAGGTCGCGCATCTGCTGCGCGTCCAGAAGCCCCGGGAGGCCGAGATAGTCCGCTTCTTCGTCGCTACCCGAGAACGTGGCCGTGCCGAACGACGAGCCGTCATAGATGACCTGATCGAGTTCGGCGTCGGCGCCGAGCGCCGTGTACGCCTTCTCGTCCTCGCCCGGCTCGTCCTTCTGCTTGTTCGCGTCGGCCAGCAGGTCGTCGTCGAGACCGTCCTTCTCGCGGTGCGGCTTGCCCAGGATGTGGTCGCGCTGCGCCTCCAGCTGGCTCGCGAGGTCCAACAGGACGGGAACGGATGGCAGAAAAACACTTGCGGTCTCGCCGGGCCGCCGCGACCGCACGAATCGGCCGATCGCCTGGGCGAAGTACAGCGGGGTCGACGCGCTCGTCGCATACACACCGACGGCGAGACGCGGAACGTCGACGCCCTCGGACACCATGCGGACCGCGACCATCCATTTCTGGTTGCTCTTGCCGAACTCGGCGATGCGAGACGACGACGTCGGGTCGTCCGACAGAACGATGCACGGTGTCTCGCCGGTGATGACCTCGAGCAGCTTGGCGTACGCGCGCGCGACGGTCTGGTCGGTGGCGATCACGAGTCCGCCCGCGTCGGGCACTCCTCCGGCGCGGAGCTGACCGAGCCTGGTGTTCGCGGCCAGCAACACCGCCGGCATCCAGTCGCCTTGCGGGTCGAGAGCGGTGCGCCACGCGCGCGCCGTCTGCTCGGCGTTCAGCGGTTCACCGAGGCGCGCGGTGAACTCCTCCCCCGCGCTGTCCCGCCACCGCGCCTCGCCCGAGTACGCGAGGAACACGACGGGACGGACGACACCGTCCCGCAACGCATCGGAGTAGCCGTAGGAATGGTCTGCGCGTGAGCGCATGAGCCCGTCGGAGTCCGGCTCGTACGTCACGAACGGGATCGGACTGTCGTCGCTTCGGAACGGGGTTCCCGTCAGCGCGAGGCGACGGGTCGCATCCGAGAACGCCTCGCGGATCCCCTCGCCCCAACTCTTGGCGTCGCCGCCGTGGTGAATCTCGTCGAGGATGACGAGCGTGCGCCTGGCCTCGGTGCGAACGCGATGCTTGAACGGGTGCGACGCGATCTGCGCGTACGTCACGACGACACCGTGGTAATCGCTCGACGTCTGGCCGGTGGAGTTCGAGAAGTTCGAATCGAGCGCGATGCCCGCCCTGGCCGCGGACTCCGCCCACTGGTGCTTGAGATGCTCGGTCGGCGCGACGACGGTGACCTGATCGACGGTGCGGTGCGCGAGCAGTTCCGACGCGACACGGAGCGCGAACGTCGTCTTGCCTGCACCCGGCGTCGCGACCGCGAGGAAGTCCTTCGGTGACGCCATCAGATACTTCGTCAGTGCGCGCCTCTGCCAGGCACGCAGCGGCGCTCCGCCCGGGGAGATTGCGGTTCCCGGGGTGGCCCCGGAGGGTGTGTCGGCGTCGGTGGTCTCTGCGCTCATTGGCCGCCTGTTCCTGGCATCGATCGAGTCCTCACTGGCAATGGGAAGAAGAAGCCGTAGCTGTGCAATGTCCGCGGTGGAGCCTATCTGTCGGCACCGACCGAACCCGAATCGTAGCGAGCCACATCGATCGACTCGGCGGGCGACACGGACAGCCCCAGACGGGCATTCGGGCGTGTCGTCAGGAATGCTGGAGAGATCATGAGCGAATCTGCAGGCGAAGGACGTACAGGCGAGCTGTCGAAGCGGCGGTCGCTTCATGTCGCCTGGACTGTGGTCCTCCGCACAGCGAGCAAGGCATGGGACGACTCGATCTTCAGCAAGGCGGCTACCGCGGCGTTCTGGCAGACGCTCTCGCTCCCGCCGCTGCTGCTCGGCGTCCTCGGCAGCCTCGGGTTCGTCGCAGGCTGGTTCGGGCCCAACACGATCGACATCATCGAATCCAAGATCATCACGTTCAGCGCGAGTGTGTTCAGCGACTCGGTTGTCGACGGAATCATCGAGCCGACCGTGCAGGACATTCTGCAGCAGGGACGCGGCGAGATCGTGTCCGCCGGATTCCTGCTGTCACTGTGGGCGGGCTCGTCGGCGATCTCGACGTTCGTGGACTCGATCGTAGAAGCCCACGGGCAGCAGGATGCTCGTAACCCCGTCTGGCAACGCATCTTCGCGTTGTTGCTCTACGTCGGTTTCCTGATCGTCGCCGTGTTCGTGCTCCCCCTCGTCGCACTCGGGCCGACGTTCGTGCAGAGGATCCTGCCCGCGTCGTGGTTCGAGATCGGGAGCGAACTGATCGACTTTCTCTACTATCCCGCCGTCGGACTGCTGTTGATCGCGGGATTGACGACGCTGTACAAGGTCGCGCTGCACAAGTCCCTACCGTGGCACCGTCTGCTGGGCGGCGCGTTGCTGGCAGGCGTGTTCTTCATGATCGCCAGCGCGGTGCTGCGGTTCTACTTGACCTGGGTGACCGGCACCGGCTACACCTACGGCGCGTTGGCGACGCCGATCGCGCTGCTGCTGTTCGCGTTCTTTCTGGGCTTCGCGATCGTGCTCGGAGCAGAGTTCAACGCGACCATCCAGGAGTTCTTTCCCGCGCGAGCGACACGCCTGGAACAGATGAAGGAATGGCTCGCCGCCCAGGCCGCCTTCGAGGAGTCGAACCCGGTGACGGCCGTCGCACGGCGACTCGCGACCGGACCGATCCGAATCGCCGGCGACCGCAACAAGCCCGGCGCTGCGACCGATTCACCCGCAGCCCGGGCCGAGCGTGAAGCCGAGCCGGCGCCGGCAACCCAGAACAGTGCAACCCAGAACAGTGCGCCCCAGAAGAGTCCGGCCCGGAAGAATTCGACGCAGAACGACTTGGCGAGGCGCGGAGACCAGGCTGGTCAGTCGCCCTTCTTCAAGCCGTCGTAGATCTTCTTGCAGTCGGGGCACACCGGCGAACCCGGCTTGGCCGACTTGGTGACCGGAAACACCTCACCGCACAACGCGACGACGTGGGTACCCATCACAGCGCTCTCGGCGATCTTGTTCTTCTTGACGTAGTGGAAGACTTTGGGCGCGTCGTCGTCCGTGGTGTCGTCGGGTGCGATATCGGGACGTTCCTTGGTCTGTGTGCTCATGCTGAAAGATTATTCCGCACACGCGACGGCGCACGCATCTTCGGCGAGGCCAAGAACACGTGTGCAATCCTGCGGCACGAGTGCCACAGTGGAGGTATGACGAGAACACCGGGGTTTTCCGGCTCGAGCGAGAGCGGCTCGGCCCGTAACCCCGTACTGATCACCGAAGCCAAGAGTTCGGTCGAAGAGCAGCACCGCGCCCGAGTGCGCAAGTACATGTTCATCATGTCGTTCCGCATACCCGCGCTCGTGCTGGCCGCCATCTCGTACGGCATCTGGGCCAACCCGTGGATCGCCATGGCGATCGTCGGAGTGTCGATCCCCCTGCCGTGGATGGCGGTTCTCATCGCGAACGACCGCCCACCCCGCACCAAGGACGAAGTCAGCAGATACGACGGCCGACGCGTGAGCAGACCTCAGGTCGAAGCCCGCGCGCATCACGTCATCGATCAGCACGACGACTGAACCCACGCCTCGCACAGGTCACGACCCAGCTGAAAGACTGGGCTCGTGACTGCAACTCTGCTCTCGATCTGCCCGGCGCTACGGACCGCTTTCGAACGAACCGGCTACGACGCCGATTCGCTGCTCGACATGTTGGGCGACGACGCGCACGCCGCTCTCGGCCGCAGCGAACCCGTCCCGGTGCGACGCGCCAGCATGGACGGTGGTGATCTCGGAGTTCTGGTCCGCCTCTTCCTCCTCGTGGACGACGTCGTCGAGGAGGACGCCGCGCGGGCCCTGGCACCTGTCGACCTGGACGACGCAGTCGATGCCGGACTTCTGACGCGCGTCGTGGACGGCACGGTCCGAACTCTGCTGGACGTTCGACCGCTCGACGCGGGCCACGGTTCCCGCTGGATCGTGTCCGACCCCGACGGCAGCATGCGCCCGGCACCGACTGCACCCGACCACGTTCTCGGCGTCGGACAGGCGTCGCTGTCGTTGTTGCGCGGCACGCCGACGACGCCCGCTGCCGAGGTTCTCGACGTCGGAACGGGCTGCGGGGTTCAGGCCGTCCACGCGGCCGACTACGCCGAGACGGTGACCGGCACCGACATCAGTCCACGCTCGGTGCAACTGGCTGCGGCGACCGCTGCCCTGAACGGTCTGTCTCTGGAACTGATCGAGGGCTCCTGGTTCGAACCGGTCGCGGGCCGTACGTTCGACCGCATCGTGGCCAATCCGCCCTTCGTCGTCGGTCGCGGCACCGTCGAGCACACCTACCGCGACTCCGGCCTCGACCTCGACGGCGCGTCGCGATTGATGATCGGCGAGGCGCCGAAGTACCTGAAGCCGGGAGGCACCGCGGCCATCCTGGCGTCGTGGGTGCACGTCGACGGTGAGGACTGGCGCGCACGGGTGGCGTCGTGGCTGCCCGACCACGGCGTCGACGCGTGGATTCTGCAGCGTGACGTCGCCGATCCTGCGCTGTACGTCGGCACATGGATGCGCGACGGCGGCCTCGATCCACGCGACGAGGCCAATGCGGCGCTCGCCCAGTCCTGGCTCGACCACTTCGCCGCGGCCGACGTCCGGGGCATCGGGTTCGGCTTCGTCTACCTGCGCAAGACCGAACTAGCGACCGACGTTCTCGCCGAGGATCTGCGGCACGCGTTCGAGGACCCGCTCGGCAACGAGGCGATCGCGTACTTCGACCGACTGACGTGGCTTCGGGAGAACGATCCGGCCGACTCGGTGTTCGAGCTCGATCCCGCGACGGCCCTCGAACACGTGTCGCTGCCCGGCGACGAGGGTTGGCACACCGAGGTCATCCGCGTTCATCGCGGCAACGGCCCGAACTGGCAGCACGAGATCGACGAGGTCGGCGCGATGCTGCTCGCGGGAATGCGGGCCGACGGGATGCCGTTGAACGAACTCGTCGCACTGCTCGCCGCCGCACACGGGCTGGACTTCGAGCCGCTCATGGCAGGGGCGCTCGAACTGACGACGGGATTGGTCAGGCACGGCCTCGTGCTGCCGTCCGGACTGGTTCCCGCCTGAGGTTCCGTGCTGGGCCTTCTCAGCAACTTCTCAGGGGCTCGGGGGGATAAAGCCTGGTCAAGCGGGTATCACGCGATGGTGCGGTGGGAACTTTTCGAACTCGACCGGACGTTGATCCCTATGAGACACCACCGATCAGGAGGCAAGTCATGACAAGCCCCAGCACCACGACCCGCCCACGTCCCACCGACGCCGATCTCGACGCCCAGAGCCCGGCAGCAGATCTCGTTCGCGTCTACCTGAACGGCATCGGCCGGACCGCGCTGTTGACCGCGGACGAGGAAGTGGACCTGGCCAAGCGAATCGAAGCGGGGCTGTATGCGAAGAACGTGCTGGAGAACTCGAAGCGACTGACAGCTGCGAAGAAGCGCAATCTGGCGATCATCGTGCGTGACGGCAGTGCGGCGCGCAGCCATTTGCTCGAGGCCAACCTTCGTCTCGTGGTGTCGCTCGCCAAGCGCTACACCGGTCGCGGCATGCCGCTCCTCGATCTGATCCAGGAGGGCAACCTCGGACTGATTCGCGCCATGGAGAAGTTCGACTACGCCAAGGGATTCAAGTTCTCGACGTACGCCACGTGGTGGATCCGCCAGGCCATCACCCGCGGCATGGCCGACCAGAGCCGCACCATTCGACTCCCTGTCCACCTCGTGGAGCAGGTCAACAAGCTGGCTCGGATCAAGCGCGAACTCCACCAGCAGCTGGGCCGCGAGGCGACCGACGAGGAGCTGTCGAGCGAGTCGGGTATTCCCGTCGAGAAGATCGCCGATCTGCTGGACCACAGCCGCGACCCGGTGAGCCTCGACATGCCCGTCGGCAGCGACGAGGAAGCGCCCTTGGGCGACTTCATCGAGGACTCCGAGGCGACGTCGGCGGAGAACGCCGTCATCGCGGGCCTCCTGCACAGCGACGTCCGTACCGTCCTTGCGACGCTGGACGAGCGTGAACAGCAGGTCATTCGTCTTCGTTACGGTCTCGACGACGGACAGCCCCGCACACTCGACCAGATCGGCAAGCTCTTCGGCCTGTCGCGCGAGCGTGTGCGTCAGATCGAGCGCGAGGTGATGGTCAAGCTGCGACAGGGCGACCGCGCCGAGAAGCTGAGGTCGTACGCCAGCTGATCCTCGGCAGGATCGGCTCCGAAGCTGATGGAGCAGCGGTGACGTTTCCCGCGCGCTCCATCGTAGGCGGTGGCCGGGTCGCTTTCTCTCCCCCTCTTGGGAAAGTCGACCCGGCCTCCGCTCGTCTTGTCTCTACCGAAGTCGCCTGGGACCCAGATCGTTTCGCGACGGCACGGGCCCCAGACGCAATCTCGCATCGGTGATCTGCGCGCCGTGCGCCGACGCCAGAACCGGTTCGCAGGCCAGTTCCCTGATCTCGGGGATGTCGTCGGCCATGGCCGACACCCGCTGCACCAAGTCCACCAATGCACTCTTGTTGACGGGCACCGCATTTCGATACCCGGACAGGAGAGGCGCTGCTTTCGGGGCATCGATCAGCTGGACGGATTCGTCCTCGGTCAGCGGCAGAACCCGGTACGCGCGGTCACCCAGCAGATCCGAGATCACTCCGGCCAGACCGAACGAGATCAGCGATCCGAACGACGGATCGTCCTGCACGCGCACGACACAGCCGATTCCCTTCGCCGCCATCTTCTGCACGTGCAGCAACGGCTCTCCCGAGTCCGCGGCGAGCGAACGATACGCAGCACGCACCGCGTCGCTGCTCGCGAGATCGAGGCGCACTCCCCCGAGATCCGGTCGGTGACGCCACTGCTCGCCCGTCGCCTTGACCGCGACCGGGTAGCCGAGCTCCTCGGCGGCCGCTGCCGCCTCGGCTTCGTCGGTCACGGCACGGAAGTCGACGACGTCGATGCCGTAGCAGGCCAACAACTCGGCGGTCTCGAAATCGGACAGCCAGCGGTCCTGCCCGGTCCAGCCGCGGACGAGGGACGCCGCACGTTCTGCATCGACTCCGTTCGGCCGTACCGGTGCGGACGCCGGGCGGCTTCGCCACGACGCATATCTCCATGCCTTCGCCAGCGCCGTCACGGCACGCTCGGGGCTGGAGTACGAGGGCACCGAACCGCGGATGGGATGACCCTCCTCCCCGCGTACCGCGAGCACGTCCGGAATTCCCTCGGTCGCCAGGAACGTGGTGAGGACGGGCTTGTCGGCGCCGCGCACGGCCGCTCCGAGCGCCTCGGCGAACGGCTCGACCGTGACCGCGACCGGCGGCACGAACACGACGATCACCGAATCGACGTCGTCGGCCGCGAGAGCTTTCGACACGGCAGCGGCGAACTCGTCCGGGCCTGCCTGCGGGCCCACGTCGATCGCCGCACCGGCGTGAAGACCGTCGGCCCGCGCGGCATCGACGGCGAGCACGCCAAGAGCAGTCGAGTTTCCGACGACCGCGACCCGCGGGCCCGTCGGCAGCGGCTGATAGCCGAACAGCACCGCACAGTCGAACAACTGCGCGATGGTGTCGACCTGGATGACGCCTGCCTGCTCGAAGAGCGCCTTCACGATGGTGTCGTCGATGTCGGGTCCGGTCGCGAGCGCGGGTGGCACCGCACCCCGTCCACTCTTCACGGCGACGATCGGTTTGTTCCGAGCAACGCGCCGCGCGATTCGCGTGAACTTGCGTGGATTACCGAAACTCTCCAGGTACAGCAGCACGACCTCGGTCGCAGGATCGGAGTCCCAGAACTGCAGCAGGTCGTTACCGGAGACGTCGGCCCTGTTGCCCGCCGAGACGAACGTCGACAACCCCAATCGGCGTTTGGCCGCCTGATCCAGAATGGCGATGCCCAGTGCTCCGGACTGGCAGAAGAAGCCGACGCGTCCCGGCGTCGGCAGGTGCGGCGCAAGCGTCGCGTTCAGCGAGAAGTCGAGATCGGTGTTCGCGACGCCGAGCGCGTTCGGGCCGATCAGGCGCATCCCGTGGGCACGCGCGGCGCGCACGAGTCGTCGTTCCTTCTCCTGGCCCGCCGAACCCGTCTCACCGAAACCGGACGACACCACGACGAGCGCTTTGACGCCCTTGTCCAGGCAGTCGTCGAGCACCTCGTCGATCGCCTCGGCGGGCACGGCCGCGATCGCAAGATCGACCGAATCGGGGATGTCGTGCACCGTCGGATACGCCCGCACTCCACGCACCGATCGGTGGTCGGCGTTCACCGGATAGACTGGACCGGTGAAGCCGGCCGACAGCAAGTTCGTCAGGACCGCGTTGCCGACCTTCGAGCTGTCCGTCGATGCACCGATGACCGCAACAGAGCTGGGGCTCAACACGTTTCGTACGCTTCGTGCCTCAGCGGCGCGCTCCCGCGAATTGCGGACCGACAGAAGGGCTTCGCTGGGATCGATCGCGAATTCCAGCCGTAGGACACCACCTTCGAAGCTCCGGCTGACCTGATAGCCCGCCTCACGGAACACCGTCACCATGTTGCGGTTCTCGGCCAGCACCTCGGCGACGAACATTCCGACGCCGTTCTCTGCCGCCGCACCGGCCAGGTGCTCGAGGAGTATCGGACCGAGACCGCGTCCCTGGTGGGAGTCGGCGACGACGAACGCGACTTCGGCGGAATTGCCGTCGCCCTCCGGCAGCCGCTCGTATCGGCCGACGGCGATGATGTCGTCGCCGAGAATTGCCACGAACGCGACGCGATCTCGGTGATCGACGGTCGTGAAGTTCAGGACATCCCGTTGCGGCATCGTCGGGTACGGACCGAAGTACCGCAGGTATCTGGTTCGTTCGGACAGCCTGCCGTGGAACGCCACCAGCGCATCGGCGTCGGACGGCACGATCGGACGCAGGTGCACGACGCCGCCGTCGGAGGCCAGCACGTCGGCAACCCAATGCTTCGGAAACGACGTCTCGGCCTTCAGCCGTTCACGTTCCTTCGCGGTGGGTTCTGTCTCCGTGGTTTCCGTGGAGTCAGTCACGAGGGTCCTCCGGGTCGAGTCCGAGCAACGGGAACGCTGCTCGACGGGTTGCCAGAATCGCGGAGTCGACGCGTTCGAGAGCTCGATCCGACGCTTCCGTCGATCCGGTTGCCGCGCCCCCCGGGCCGTCCCATGCCGGGTAGTCGACGTCGCCTCCGTCGCCCATGACCTGGGGCAGATCGATGCTCGGTGCCATCGCCCGAACCCGCTCCCGCCACGAATCGGGCAGCGCGAGCCCGGCATCGACCGGGCGTCCGAGCGCTGCGGCGATCAGATAGGTCCACGCGCGAGGGACGACGCGGACCAGACCGTAACCGCCTCCGCCGACAGCGATCCATCGCCCGTCTGCGTGCTTGTCGGCCAGATCGCGCATCGCCAGGAACGCCGCGTTCTGACCGTCGACGGTGAGCGCGAGATCGGCCAGCGGATCCTCGCGATGACTGTCGACGCCACACTGGCTGACGATGATCTGAGGACGGAACGCCGCGACAGCCCCCGGCACGACGGCGTGAAATGCCCTCAGCCACAGCCTGTCTCCGGTGTTCGGCAGCAGAGGAACGTTGATCGACGTGCCCTCGGCGGCACCCGTTCCGACTTCGGTGGACCACCCGGTGTTCGGCCACAGCGTTGCAGGATGTTGATGCAGCGACACCGTCAGCACCCGCGGGTCGTCGACGAACGCGTGCTGGACGCCGTCACCGTGATGGGCGTCGACGTCGATGTACGCGATGCGATCGAACCCGTTGTCCAGCAGCCAGGAAATCGCGATCGCGGCGTCGTTGTAGACACAGAATCCCGATGCCCAGTCCGGCATCGCGTGGTGCATACCGCCACCGATGCTCACGGCCCGACGGGCTCTGCCCGACGCGATCTCCCTCGCGGCCGCCAGCGTTCCGCCGGCAAGCATCGCGCTGGCCTCGTGCATCTGTCGGAACACCGGATTGTCGTCGGAACCGAGACCGTGCTCGACCGCATCGGGATGGACGATCGACGGTCCCTTTTCGGGAGCGTTCTTGACCGCTTCGATGTACGCAGGGGTATGGATTCGCAGCAGTTCGCTGTCGCTCGCGGCCGTCGGTTCGACGGGCTCGATTCCGTCGAGCACCCCGATGCTGCGTGCCAGCGACATCGTCAGATCGAGGCGAGTGGGATTCATCGGGTGGTCGTCACTCCACCGATACGAGAGGTAATCGGAGCTCCAGACGACGATGTCGTCCTGGGCCGCCGCGGTGCTCGGAGGCGGTCCGGCCGCCAGGTCTGCCATGACGACAACGCTACTTGTCGTCATGGGGCGGCGCGAGCAACGGCGCGCGCCGCCCCGCGGTTACCGACGGGTACCCGAACGGGGCACGCGGGCGGTCGACCTACGACGCCGATTCGAGCTCGACAACGGTAGAATCGCCCGAGACGAAGGGGTTGAGTGTGAAGGATCTGGTCGACACCACGGAGATGTACCTCCGGACGATCTACGACTTGGAAGAAGAAGGCGTCGTTCCGCTGCGGGCACGTATCGCCGAGCGCCTCGAGCAGAGCGGTCCCACCGTCAGTCAGACAGTTGCCCGTATGGAACGCGACGGGCTGCTCTCGGTTGCGGGCGATCGCCACCTCGAGCTGACGGAGAAGGGCCGCAGCCTCGCTGTGTCGGTGATGCGTAAGCATCGCCTGGCCGAGCGACTGCTGGTCGATGTCATCGGGCTTCGCTGGGAGGACGTGCACGCCGAGGCGTGCCGGTGGGAGCACGTGATGAGCGAGGAAGTCGAACGACGCCTCGTCACCGTGCTGAACAACCCCACCACGTCTCCGTACGGCAACCCGATTCCCGGGCTGGAAGAACTGGGTCTCGGACAGCCTGCGGTGCAGCACGAGGACTTGATTCGGCTGACCGATCTCCCCCACGGACAGGCGACGGCCGTCGTCGTACGTCGACTGGCCGAGCACGTGCAGTCGGATCCCGAAGTGATCTCACAGCTGCGTGATGCAGGCGTGGTCCCTGATGCACGGGTTACAGTCGAGGCGAAGGCGGGAACGGTCACGATCACCGTTCCCGGTCACGAAGGCATCGATATTTCGGACGAAATGGCCCACGCGGTTCAGGTCAAGCAGGTCTAGATCCCTCCAGTCGGGTACCGGGGCCTGTCTCGACGACCGGCCGCCGGCCCGACGAGGAGCGGACAGTGAAACTTTTGGTGACCGGCGGCGCCGGCTACGTCGGCAGTGTGTGCGCCGCGGTGTTGATCAAACGTGGCCACGAAGTGGTCGTCGTGGACAATCTGATCACCGGCAACCGCGACGCGGTGCCGCCACAGGCCACGTTCGTCGAAGCAGACATCAAGGACGTGGCAGCGTCCGTCCTCACCGGCGCGGAGTTCGACGGTGTTCTCCATTTCGCTGCACAGTCACTCGTCGGCGAGTCCGTCGTCGCGCCGGACAAGTACTGGACCGGCAACGTCGTGACCACTCTGGCGCTGCTGGACGCGATGCGTGAATCGGGCACTCCCCGACTCGTCTTCTCCTCGACGGCGGCAACGTACGGCGAGCCGGAGCAGACCCCGATCACCGAAGCGATGCCCACCGCCCCGACCAACCCGTACGGTGCGACGAAGCTGGCGATCGACCATGCGATCACGTCGTACGCGCACGCGTACGATCTCGCTGCGACGAGTCTCCGGTACTTCAACGTCGCGGGCGCGTACGCCGGATTCGGCGAGAACCGCGTCGTGGAAACCCATCTGATCCCGTTGGTGCTGCAGACCGCACTGGGCCAGCGCGCCAAGATCTCGGTGTTCGGCACCGACTGGCCGACTCCCGACGGCACGGCGGTGCGCGACTACATCCATGTCGCCGACCTGGCCGAGGCCCACATCCTGGCGCTCGAATCGTCGGCCGCAGGAACGCACCGGATCTACAACCTGGGCAGCGGAACCGGATTCTCGGTCAAGGAAGTCATCGAGGCGTGCAAACGCGTGACCGGCCTGGACATTCCGGTGGAGGAAGCACCGCGACGCGCAGGCGATCCGGCCGTCCTCATCGCGTCGAGCGATCGAGCGATCGCCGATCTGGGGTGGAAGCCACAGTTCACCGATCTGGACGTCATCGTGTCCGATGCCTGGACGTTCCTGCAGGAGCTCGGCGATCGGTCGCACGCCGCGAAAAGCGGCCGTTGACACGGTTTCTCAGGGAGCGGCGAGCGGCAACGGCAGGCGCACGCCGCACTTGTCGGCTGTCGCATAGCCGCTGAGTGCAACTTCACGGATCAGCGCAGGGCCCGCGCCCGCGGAGAGCGATCGGTCGAGCAGCCGGGCGAGTGAGTGCTCGGGGTCGGCGTCCAACGCGACCTCGAGTGCTATCACTGCCATGGCACCGTCCCCGCGCGAGTACGCGCTGAACGCGAGAAGGCATGCGGCCGTTGCGCGTTCGGGCGCCGGGAGGACACGCGTCAACGTCGCCCACAACATCTCGGCGACGTGGGCCATCTCGGTGAGCACGAGCGCGAGCAGGCTGTCGCGCACGGGAAGACGGCCAAGAGCAGCTCCGATGGTCGCCGCGGTGTCGGCCGTGATGTCCAGCACAGGCGCGGCGTCGGGTGAATGGGTGTGCGCCCGGTCGAGGATGTCGAGAATCCGCGAGAGATGCGTTCCGTCCGAGTCGTGCCGTTCACCCCGCGCCTGGGGCATCAAATCCGCTACCCGCCGGCTGGTCTCGTCGTCGACCGGCTGCACCGCGTCGGCCAGCCGCTCGCGTGACGGCTGTACGAAGCGTCCCTCCATCGCGTAGGCGAGCGCGACCGGTGACGTCCGCGGGTCCCCCACGCGCCCCCATTCCTCCATGCCGTCCAACGACGCCCATTCCGCCCCTGCCGCGATCTCCGGCGTGAACAACACCCGAAGCACGTCGGTTCCCCGGGCACCGAAATCGTCGATCACGCACTGCGCCAACACTTCGTAACGCGCGTCGCCTACCGGGCCCGACATCGTCGCCGCACCTCGATCGTCGACGACGACGGCAATGGCGTCGAGCACGTCCTCGCGTTCGCACTGCGTGGCGAACCGGTCGATCACCTCGAGCATCCTGTCCGGGATCACGTAGAGGGTCGTGTCCGCGAACCGGCGGCATTCCGGGACGTCGAGGTCGTGCCGCATGACGGTGCCCGCGGTGATCGTGCCCCCGTCGTCGATGCGGAGGCAGATCAGCACAAGCGAGCGCTGCGGGACGAATCCGAGCATCGCAGGCAGAGCAGCAATCAGCTCCCCTGGCGCGTCGAGGCGGACGGTGACGGAAGAGGCGGGTCGGTCGTCGGAGTGTGTCGTCATGGGCACGAGCCTGGACTACCGGCCGAACGGGATCAGCCCGTCACCTGGGGCTGAGCGAAACCCTGTGGATCGAGCGAACTTGTGGACAGACCGCCCTCGCGATCAGCCTGCCTTGACCTTCTGCACGGCCGCGGTGAACAGTTCGTCCAGCGTGGCCGCATCGGGAGTGGAGTCGTCGAACGACATGTAGGTCGCGGCGATGCGCGTTCCGTCCACCTGGGCCATCAACGTCAGCATGGACTGCGTGATCGATTCGGTTCCCGATCCCGACGACACCGTCTGCCTGACGGCCAGAGTCTCGTCCGCGTCGATCGGGGGCGCGGGTGTGATCGTCGAACGAATGGTCGACGTGGCACCGGATTTGGTGGCCTCGACCTCGGCACACCGAGTCAACTGATCTTCGCGGTCCGACAGCGGCTCGTCGACGGAGGTGAGCTCGACCGAGATGGTCGCGCGATTCGCGTTGTCGGTGCCGACGATCAGCGCCGCGGACGTCGGATCTGCCGGCTTGCACCCGGCGGGCGACACCTCCGCGCCCGCGGGGATTCCCGTCAGGTCGGGAGAGGCCTGGCTGATCGCGTGGGGCGGGAGCACGATGGCCTCGTACGGGGCCGGGAACTGCGACGGGTCGATCAGCAGGGCGTTCAGATCAGAGTCCGCGTTCGCCGAACTACCGGGCGCCGGAGACGCTCCGGCGTCGCCGGCGGCGGGTGTTCCGGTGACATTGCTGCCGCAGCCGGCGACGGTCAGCGCTGCGAGTGCGCCGAACGCGAGCAGAATCGGTCGAGACGTCGTCACGGAACGGCGCAACACGGAAGTGTCCTCCAGCGGTCTACGGCGGGTGTGGTCGATCCACCTTCTCACCTGTCAGGGCCGCCGAGCGGTAGGCACGCGGGGTGCGGCGTCGCCGCCCGTGCGCGGATAGTCGGACTCTGGACCTACTATCCGCGCAGTGATACTGGAATGGTTCGTCGATGCAGTGGTTTGACTCGTTTCCGCGCTGACGCCGATGGCTGTCTTTCCCGTGATGTGTCGGCTGCTGCATCGATGGACACCTGAAGCACACGCGACCGGT